>JALOTP010000047.1 GCA_025457865.1 Thermoplasmatota archaeon
CGCATACCTGAAGAACTCGGCATAGTTGGTATAGGGGTTGGGCACGTCAGGGATCCTGAACTGGGCATACTCCTCTCCACCGAAGTAGTCGAAGTCGGCCTCAGCGTCCGAGGGATCGTTGGGGTTCAGGAAGTTCTCGACCTCCCAGCCGTCCGGAAGAGCGTCCCCGTCAGTATCCGCATTGTTCGGATCGGATTGGGCCACGAACTCATCGAGGTTGGTCAGGCCATCTCCGTCCGGGTCAAGGTCCCAGTCATTACCGGAAAGGGGGTTCAATCCATAGGTGATCCCCGCTATCGCGGAAACGGCCATTATCATCACGAAAACGAAAGCGATAGTTCGCTTCGAACTCACGGTTTCCATTTTGTACCACCTTCTTGCGTCCAAGCATCCAACACCACTGGGTTTTTATTAACCTTTCGTCTTCATGTGCATGTTCTCTATGCACACTCCCGACCCGATGCTGAACCTGCCTGGTGAACCAGCATCCCGTCATACACTAGTATATATAAATCTTTAACCCATTACGATCCTCGTTCATTGCCCTGGTTCAGCCCCTTTTTCGGAACATTACCGGGACATCCTCGGAAGGACCCATCTCCCTGTATAGGTCCTCGAGCCCAGACCCCTCTTCAACAGTGAGCACCTTCGACCCATGCTCGAAGAATGCCCTCTTTACGTCCCTGAGAAGGTCCGAGCGCTTCAGTCTCAGGTCCATCCAGACCTTCTTTATCATAAGTTTTGCTCCTCCATAGGACGGACCGATGCCTTCATTCCCACCTTTTCGCCGACCGTAGGAGGAACGGACAATGCTGACTGTCGATAGGCACCTTGTCCCTTTCATGACCAAGAACCCTTGACGTCGGGACAGGAGAGCCCTGACATCGCCAGCTAGCACCCTTGCCATCCTGTCCCTAGGGGATATCAGGGTAAGGCCGGTCCCATCCATGGGATATGGGGGGTCAGGACCGGGATGGGCAGCGAACGCTTCCGGAACTCCGTGGACCAGGACCGGTCCGCTGTCGTAGTAGAGCTTCCTTGCCAGAGGCCCTCTGGACAGCTCGTTCAGCATTGACCTGACCTTGCAGGGATCATCGAGCGTTGGGGAATATTCTATGAGGTCACCCATGGTGAAAAGACCTAGCGCATTGGCGCACCGGATGAGCCATTTCCTCTGCCTGAGGCCTTTGGGCTCCTGCTGGTCCCTACGCCTGTGCGCCCTCCCGAACCTGGAATCATCGAAAGGGAACTGATGGTCGCCCCAGGCGTCCTGAACGGCCAGGCCGCTTCTGACGAGCTCGGCCGCTCCGCCATCTCCTTCAAGGGCCTTGAGAATGTCCGATGAAGCTTTCCTGCTCACTGCCAGCAATCTCTCGACGAGCTTCCTTGAAGCCTTGTCCAGTGATGCGAAGGAACCGGGCGGGGGCGGGGGGGCCCTAAGCGCCTCCTCCTCGAAGGCCCAGACGGGTCCGGGCTGGTCCAGTATGACCTTCCAGAGCCCCAAGCCCCTTGCAAGGTCCCTTATCTCCGGGAGCGATTCCATCTTTTCTGAGAGCTCGAGCGGTGCGGGGATGCAATGATCATCTGGCTCCCCCTTCAATCCCCTACCCAGGCCGTCCCATAGCATTTTCTGCCTGAACGCGATGGCATCTTTGTTCAGACCGTAGGCATTAGGGTACCTCGAGG
This sequence comes from Thermoplasmatota archaeon, assembly GCA_025457865.1. GTDB lineage: Archaea > Thermoplasmatota > Penumbrarchaeia > Penumbrarchaeales > Penumbrarchaeaceae > JALOTP01. Next base: position 1,687 of record JALOTP010000047.1, read on the forward strand.
TGCCCAACCTGCTCAGTAGCTCCCAACGGTCCGATATTCCTCCCAAGAGCTCCAAAACCTCCACAGGGTGACGCTTCCTGCTCTCAGGTAGGAGGCCTTGCCTCGAAAGCATCTCCCCCAGGATACGTTCCCTGTCCAGCCCACGGCCCTCCTCGCACCCCCTGATGAGGACCGTCCCCTTCTCGGTCATGAGCGGTGAGAAGCCACCCATTTCGAGCGGCCCCAATAATCTCGGGGCCGTATCTCCGGCCGGTACCCCCATCAATCCGTCTATGCAGAACACCTCATATCCGAGATGCTCATAGAGCTTGACCGCATCCATGATCATATTACCAGCAGAACCTACCAACGAATAGTCGCTGATGGATAGCTCCCGGAAGAGCACCAGGTCCCTCCTTTCCGAGGTCCTTGCCTGAACGTAGAACGCCCTTTCCGGATGGTATGCCTCGAGGAGAGCTGGCAGGGTGCCCCTCACATGCTCCCTCTCCAGTTCTTCCGTGGCATCCCCGGTGATGACGAGCGAGGGGTCCTTAGAGGTCATCACGGTCAGTTCCGGACCCGTTATGTTCCGTGCCGCAGGTCCTCCCTCTGCCGGGATCGCAAGCCATGACCTCTCCTGAGAGTTACCTGTCCGCCCTTCGACGGACAGGTCCATGGGGCCGAGGGGTCCTTGGAAGGCCCTGATGGCGCCCTCATCCAAACCCTTGGAGATGCCCAGAGGGAGATGACCCTCACCCCAGTTGAACATGCGGGCAAGCTCCGTGACCGTCATGGGACCCAGATAGGACAGGACCTTCAGAGCGGCCTTGAGCTGCTCTGACTCCAAACGTTCGTCGTTCCACCTAAGAGGGGGCCCTGGCACGAACCCCTCCGGCGCTCCTAGATGGTATCTTGCCTCTACCGGGAAAGGGACCAGGCAGTTGGATTGGGCTAGGGTCTCCAAGAGCCCGGTCAGTTCCGGTCCCTTGACATTGGATGCCGCCCCGACCTCGGTCCTGGTCACCGGCCGTCCCTCCAGAAGGAGAAGGTTCAGCTCCTTGGTCATCTCGGGAGGGGGCGGTGAGAGGACCTGGAAGGTACGGGCCCAATCAGGATGGGCCATCCTCTCCTTTCCGCAGGCCCTGACAGGGACCAGCCTCCCCCCCTTCAATGCCGAGCGGAGCTGGTTAAGGTCCGAATCGTTGGCCCTTCGAATGATATCTAGGGGGTGCGTGAAGAAAGGGACGCTCCGGAGGACCTTTTCCAATCCGCCCCGGACCTCGAGCCGTGACCTTCTGTCCTCGGCTATTCGGGACCCCTGCAGGTGGCTCGATGCACCTGAAGATGGAATGCTACCACCGGTCGCCATACTCATCTTTCCAAGGTCTCGTCCTTCGTTCGATGGACCCTTTATCTCAGTTCCGCCATCAAAGGCCCCCTTTACACCATCGATGGTCCTTACCTTCCAGTTCCTGATAATTGACGCACCAAGGAAGCTCGGGGCGGATGAGGGGGGCAGCATCTCTAACCTTATGCTGCCATTCCTAAGCCCAGAACATATATCCTCCAGCCTTTGCAGGTCGGTCCCTTCGGTCATCGACTCCTTCAGGGCCTCATCCAGGATGAGCCTCAATCCGTCGACAGGCCCTCCCGCCCTGCTTATACCGCTTCCGGACCGCTTCGATGAGCGGACAGTGGCCAGGAGCCTGTCCATGGTGGACCTCCTGTACATGACCCCGGTATCACGTCCTCTGAACCTGGAAAGGACCAGGAGCGACCGCCCGGCACATGAGGCGAACCTTGACCTGAACATCGATGAGGAGAGGACCAGCTCTTCGGCCAGGTCCTTGAGGGGGCCTTCGGGCATCGAGAGCATGAGGTCCGAGGCCTCAAGGACAAGGGGGGATGAGACGGCAATACCATCATCGCTCGCCGTGTGGTCCATCGCTGCGCCGAACCTTCGCCTCAGGCCGTAGGAGAGGACCCTGCCGAACAGGTCGGTAGAGCGCTTCCCCAGAGGCAGATGGACCACATGGGCCGTCCTGCCCCCCGGAAGAGGCACTCTCTCTACGGGAATGACATGCTCGGATGGCCGGATACCTGAAGCGGCGAGGGCCTGTAGGCTGTCTCTCAGCAGCTCGACGCTGGGACCGTCCATCTTCCAGCTGAAGGGTCCTGACGAACCGGACGACCTCCGCGGTGGTCTCGAATGAAGCGCATATATCTCCCTGGTCACCACCATAGGTCTGGCAGGGGCCTCGCCGGTCCATAACGGTGTCGTGGGAAAAGAGCCGGGGTCCTCCCTTACCTGGACCCTGCTCCCCGAGAACCCGGTCACCCTGTAGCTCTTGGAAGCGAGCATTATGACATCCCTTTCGAACAATGACTCGGCAAAATCCCTTGAGAGCTCGCCCACAACGTGCCCCTTCCGGACGTCCATTACCTTGTAGTTCGTTTCCCTGGGGATCGTTCCGCAGTTGAGATAGAAGGCCTGTTTGGTGTCCCTATTGGGCTGGAGCAGGCCGGTCGCGCCATCTTTTCTGAGCCGTGGGGATGGCTGCTTGGGTCCCGGCAGCCTTTCTGTCAGCAGTGAGATGATGGCCTTGAGGGTCGCTCCCTTCAGGCCACGGAACTGGAACGTCCTTTTTGCCAGGTCCATGATCCGCCTTGGATCGAGGCCGTCTTCGCCTATGGCCGCCCCAACTATGAACTGTGCAAGGACGTCGGGAGGTCCCATGGGCGGGGTAAGTCTCTCAATATCACCGCTCGAAGCGGCCCTGAGGACCGCCATGGATTCGAGAAGGTCCACCCTGGATGTGGAGAGGATGACCCCCCGGGAGGTCCGCTTGAGACCGTGCCCGGACCTCCCGAACCTCTGGATGAGCCGGGTGGGGCTCCGGGGCGAGGCGACCTGGACCACGAGCCCTACAGAACCTATGTCAACTCCCAGTTCGAGAGAGGTCGAGGAGATGATGGCTCTGAGGTCGCCCCTTTTCAGACCCTCCTCTGCCCTTCGTCTGATGTCCGGGCCCAGGGAACCGTGGTGAGCCGAGACGCCCTCCAAACCCTTCTGTGTGAGGGCAAATGACATCTCCTCCGCGCCCCTCCTAGTGTTCTGGAAGACGACCACTGAGCCCTTCTCCCCTTCTATGGACCTAGTGACCCCCTCCAGTATGACCTCGCTCACCGCTTCTGGAGGGAGGTCGTCCGTACGGATGGTCCGGACCTCTATCTCCATCTCCTTCCTTTCGGGCTCCATCACAATGTTCACGGGCCTTGGACGGCCGCTCCTGTCATATCCTCCGAGGAATACCGCGGCGGTCCTCTCGGGCCTGACCGTTGCCGAAAGCCCTATTCGGACCGGTTCGGGCCTCCCTCTTCCATGAAGTTGCTCGTTCAACAGCTCCAAAGAGAGTGACAGCATTGCGCCCCTTTTGCTCGCGGCAAGCTCATGGAGCTCGTCAAGGATGACGCAGGATACCTCCATGAGGGTCTCCCTAGCTCCCGAGCACAGCATCAGCAGGAGGTTCTCCGGTGTTATGATAAGAACGTCAGGTGGATGCGTCAGGAGCTTCCTCCTTTCGTACTGCGAGACATCACCCGTCCTGATGCCTATCTCGAGCGGGGCCGAACCAGGTCCGTCCGGGACCTTCCTACCGCGTCCCTTCCTGACGGACCTCCCGGGAAATGGACCGAGACCGTCAGAAATGTCCCCAAGGTTCCTGACGAGATCGGCGCCGAGTGCTCTCATGGGTGATATGTAAACGACGGATATCGACCCCCTGCCCCATCTACCGCTCAAGAGGTTGCTAACGGCAGGGAGCACAGCGGCAAGCGTCTTGCCGGAACCCGTCGGGGATATGATGAGTGTGTTCCTGCCATCCAGTATGGAACTCCAGGCATTGGACTGCATAGATGTTGGCTCACCGACGGACCGCTCGAACCATTGTAAAACCCTGCTATCGAGCTGTTGAGGGAGGGTGAGGTCACCATTCACCGGTCCATTACCGCTTTCGATATCGTTCATCAAAGGGCCTTCAAGGTCGTAAGTGGTCAGCATCTCCCTGGTCGGATTTAACCGTTTTCCCCGGGAACCTTATAATTGGGGTCGCCCATTGCTCGTTCGTCCGGAGGAAGATGATGGCATCCAATAAGGACCAGAGGAAAGGCCCCATCGACAACGGCAGGGGCTACCTGGTCAACTTGGTGACCCTGTTTCTCGTCGGATCGTTGCTCGCAGGGAACCTGCTTGCCCTCGGTCTATCGATGTCTCCCGTCCTAGGGAACGCCGGGAGGACCTACAAGGCATCCACATCCGGTGATATGGTGCTGCCTTTCTACCCGGACGGTTCGACGATCTGCACTCTGGAGGCACCATTGTCCATAGAGGAGGGGTTACCCTTCAATGTCACGCTCTCCTTCGGTAGCGGTGAGAGACCTCACCCATTGCAGTTCATCATCATCCGGTCCTACATGGGGGAGCAAAGGTTCAAATTGTGGGATTCTTGGACCGATGATGGGGATTGGAATGGGTGGACCAGGGTCCCGGGACTTGAAGGGGGTGCGAATTGGACCGTGGAAGCATGGAGCGGATGGAACCTTGACAGACCCCTGAAGCTAAGCCCTTCCGTAAAGATAGAGGTCATCAAGGGAAAGATATCCTTCCTTCTCCCGGTCACGGTGGACCCGCTATCTTCCTATCATGGTCTGATGTTCAGGGAGGTAAAGAGGGAGGCCGTTGGGAGGTACCACCCGTACTATATCCTTAATGACAGAATCAAGGGATCATATCCTCTTGTCCCTTATGGGAACGGAACTTATATCCTTCAAGAGAACGCATCCATCGATGGACACTGGACAGAGTTCGACATAGAATGTAAGGTGGGGCCACCTTGGCATTTCAATCGCGTCAAGCACCAGATGGGGTTCTTGCTTGGGACCGGTGTGAGCGGTCCTTACGCTGCTAAGAACATTACCTTCTCTCTCGAAACGGTCCTTGACCACAGAGATTCGCTCTACGAAATTGAGACAAGAACATCAATGAACGAAAGCTCGGGCAATCTGACCCTTATGTCGGGCACATATTATTTCGCTACCCTGACATGCGACATCGCAGGTGCTGACCACCCATGGTACCCGTTACCGGACCTCACCATCCAGATAGAGGGCGGGCGCTATCCTTTGTACCCGACCGCTCAAAAAGGTGTCTGGAAAGGTGTGCTTCTCACACCTCAAGACTACGGGAGGGATGGTAGGACCGACCTTATGGTGGAAAGCCATTTCGTCGGGACAGATACTACAACGCTCCTCAGTTACAGGACATATCTCTCGGATGGTCCGTCCCCGGACCTCATCCTTTCACCTGACCCTTTCTCCTTACCGAACGATAACGACCTGAGCACCATGGAGCTGACGCTGAGGGGAGAATGGGAGCTCGTCAACTGGAGGACCTTCCGGAATGTCCCCACCGTGGAGCTGGGCGGTCGCGGGCTCGAGCTCGTAGAGGTCACAGATGGATACGAATACAATACGACGGTCCCTTCTTCTCATCAAGGGACGATCGGGGAAAGGACCCTAATGGTCCGTTCGACGACCTACTTCGAACCTGCGGAGACCATCCTTCTGGTCCTGAAACTGAAAGGCCCTGTCCTCATCGTTTGGTTCGCCGTCATCACCGCGGTCATCATCATGTCATGTGCATTCCTGTTTGGTAGGGGTTTGCGCCCATTGCTGAAAGGGGGGATGCAGCATCTGGAACGCAGCATTTGGACTTTCCTCCGCGACAGGGACAATGACCTGATCGCGACCTCAAGGACCTATATCGGGGCTCTGTTCTTCTCTCTCTCGGTTGTCATTCTTTTCAATCTGATGGAGCAACCGACACCTGTTCCAGACATCCTATCCGAAAGGGTCCCGATATGGATACGAATGGTGACCCTTGCCAACGCATCTGTCTGGGAAGAGATCATAACCAGGGTCCTCATGATAGGTGTGCCTCTCTTCGCCCTTGCACTGATGAAACAAGGGAAAGGTCCAGCCCTGAAAGCGCTCATAGGAGGCCATGGCAGCGTATCCGTCTCGGCCGCGGTCCTTATCTTTATCTCTGCAGCGCTCTTCGGACTTGCCCATATAGGCTGGGGCATATGGAAGATAGTCCCCACCTTCGTTATGGGCCTTCTCTTCGGCTATCTCTATGTCAAGATAGGGCTCCATGCGTCGATAGCACTACACTTCCTCTTCGATTACAGCTCGTTCCTAGCCGAGCTGACGGGGCAGCAGGGGCCATATCTCTGGACGATCCTGTTCTTCTTTTCACTGCTCGTCGGCGGGGTCTTCCTTGCGGACCTGATCTCAAAGGCAACTTCTTGGATGGAAGAACGAAACCTTCCGGGCATAGGTCCCGTCCGTGTCCCAACGTTCATCTTCCTGGCCGCTCATGGAGCTCTTGCCCTCTTGTTCGGAGCTTTGATGTTGTTCAACACAGGAGCGGCGGTCCTAGGCATTCTGATGCTCTTGGTCCCTCTGATGGACGGCATCGCATTTATCGTGGACCGGCGTTCTGGCGGTCCGGTACCCAAGATGCTCGTCTATGCGGCATCCCTGATCACGCTGCCTGCTGCACCCTTGGGCCTAGCTTGGACCATAGGAAAGGATCATTGAGCCCGGTCATTGGAACGGTTGGGGAACCTTCCCTCCATATGCAGTTTCGAGAGCTCGACATAGATCCTCGCGTTCTCTCGGGCCATGACCTCGTACGAGGGGTCCGACCTGACGACCTTGCCGGGTACGCCGAGCACCATGCTGTTCGGTGGGACCTTCGTGCCCGGGGTCAGGACGGCACCCGCACCGACGATGCTGCCCCTGCCCACAACGCACCCATTGAGGACCGTTGAATGTATCCCTATGATGCAAAGGTCCTCTATCACGCATCCGTGCACCACTGCCGAGTGCCCTATGGTCACATCGTTCCCTATGGAGGTGACGAAACCCGTATCGGCATGGACCACTACACAGTCCTGAACGCTCGTCCTTTGGCCTACTCGTATGGATTCCTCATCACCGCGGATGACCGCGTTGGGCCAAATAGATGAGTCCCTTCCGACCTCCACATCTCCGCAGATGAACGCGGACCCGTGCACATAGCAATCGCTTGATATCCTTGGTTCGATACCGGCCCTGGTCATATATCACCACTTCCTTGGTCCACATTTAAGGGGACCAGCACTTGAATCCCGGGGATTTCCCGAATCGGCCATTAATATAAAAACAATTATATATCTCTGACCGGGTAACGTCACCAGAAGGTTAAAAAATAGGTAATTACGGATTATTTACACTAAATAAAGCTGAACAAGGGGATGCGTTCGCAATGGCGGAAGGGAAGAAGGAAAAAAGGACCGGGGATGGGGGCCCATCCGAGAAAGTTCCGGCCGTGAACGTCATGAAGAGCAGTACCGGACCGGTCCATGCAGCGAAAGGGAAGTCATCGGATAAGGACCAAGAGGGTCCCGACACCATGCCCAGAACTCTTCAGTTCCCCCCTGATGGAACTGGAATGACCGCTGTAGAAAGGACCGAGGAGCCCTCTTCCAGCAAGGTCATCGTCAATACCGATGGACCGGTCGCGGAAGCTGTCCCACTGGACCTTGAAAAGGAAAACCGGTCAAAGAGGCCTTCACCAGTGAAGAGGTTCGGAGACTCGCTCAGGTCGATCCTGACCAAGCCCGAAAGGGAGGTCCATCTCAGGAAGGTAGCTAAAAGGATGGACGATCCCAAGAAGGACCTGGAGGAAGGCGTCGAGCTAATGGAGTCACTGGAGCTCGGTGATAAGAACGTCAAAGTGGATATCTATCTCAATCCCGTCACCAACGAATACATCTATCATCCTATAGAACCAACACTGGGACCCAGACAGAAGAAGATACTTGAGTTCATAAGGGAGACGCTCTCCCAGTCCCTTAACTACGACAGGATGGCAATGGAGGGCCTCCAGGAGAAGGAGAGGTTCCTCAAGAACGAGCTCGATATCATCCTCCAGGATTACAGGTCTGTCGTCGGTGGTGTTACGACTGAGTTCATGGAACCCATCAGATACCATGTCTGGAGGGAGTACATCGGATATGGCAAGATCCAGTGTCTTATGAAGGACCAGGGTGTCGAGGACATATCATGCGACGGAACGGGCATTCCGGTCTTCGTATATCACAGGAACTTCGGGTCCATCCGGACCACCATCAAATTCGAATCGGACGATGAGCTCGAGGGCTTCGTAGTCTCCCTGGCCCAGAGGGCAGGGAAGACCATCTCCGTTGCGCACCCAATACTTGACTCGACGTTGCCCGAAGGCCACAGGCTGAACGCTACCTTCGGTAGGGAGGTGACGACCAGAGGTTCATCCTTCACCATCCGGAAGTTCAAGGAGGACCCGCTCACAATCACGGACCTGGTCAAGTTCGGGACCATATCACCACAGATGGCTGCCCACTTCTGGCTTGCGGTCCAGTACGGGGACTCCATGATATTCGCTGGCGGCACGGCATCGGGCAAGACCGCGACCATGAACGCGACCTCCATCTTCATCCCCACCTCCGCCAAGATCATCTCCATAGAGGACACCAGGGAGGTCAACCTGCCGCATCAGAACTGGATAGCAGGTCTTACCAGGGGTTCGGCGGAGGGAGGCCGAGAGACCGACATCGATATGTACCAGCTTCTGAGGGCTGCCTTGAGGCAGAGACCCGAATATGTCCTGGTGGGAGAGGTAAGGGGCAAGGAGACCATGACCATGTTCCAGGCCATGGCCACCGGCCACATCACATATTCGACGATGCACGCTGATTCCGTCAAATCCATCGTCTATCGTCTCGAGAACCCGCCCATTTCGATCCCTAGGGTCCTCATCCAGGCCCTCAACCTTGTCGCCATTCACAACCAGCTCAGGGTCAAGGGCATGAGGGTAAGGAGGATAACCGAGCTTGTCGAGATAGTCGGCATAGAGCCCACGAGCCTTGAGATCATCACCAACAGGGTTTACCGGTGGGAGGGGAACGGGGACCATTTCGTGTTCGGAGGCCACTCGAACCTGTACGAGAAGATCATGGACATGGAGGACATGACCCGGGACGAGGTCATCCATGAGCTCAACAGGAGGTCCGAGGTCATAGAGTGGATGCTCAAGAACGATGTGAGGAAGTTCACCGACGTTAGCAAGGTGATAGTGGAATACTACGAGGACTCAGATAAGGTCATCAAGCTCATTAGGGAGAACAGGGACATCGATATCAAGAAGGGTCTGCGGCTCTTCGATAACGCACCAGTCGAGAAACTCCCCAGCGCCTCCAAGGAGGCGCTTCCCCCCTACACCACCGCAGACAAGAGCAGCCAACCACCCATAGGACAGGCCCCACCAAATGCAGGAGGTGGATGATATGACCCTGACACCCTACTTCAAGGCAAGCATGAAGATAGGACCTCTGACCAAGCTCGGGAAGAGGCTTTCCGACAACGATCCAGATATCGAGAGCATCATGGAGAGGGCCAATTACAACCTCAGGGGCGAGGTCTATTACACCGGAATGCTGGTATCTGTGGTATTGGCCGTCATCGGAGGGCTGATCCTTGCCACATTCCTGAACCTGACCATCCTGGAGAGCCTTGGCCTCCCGATGCCAATAAAACTTGTGGTCTGGATAGCAGTTCCACCCCTGGTGGGTATGCTCACCTATGCGATATTCATGGGACTTCCCAGGAACAGAATGACCGAAAGGAAGAAGAGCATAGAGAACAACCTGTCCTATGCCACGAACTATATGGCCGCCATGTCGTCCGCCGATGTTACCCCCACGGCCATCTTCCGCGGATTGGCCGAACAGGAGATATATGGCGAGATAAGGACGGAGGCGGAGAAGATCGCAAGGGATATTGACTTCTTCGGAAGGGATATTATCAAGGTCCTTCAGAAGGCCATCGCAAGGACCCCGTCCGAGAGGTTCCAGGACTTCCTGCAGGGCATCATCACGACCTCAAACTCCGGCGGCTCTCTAAAGGTCTATTTCATGGCCAAGTCCGAGCAGTTCATGAGGGAGAACCGCCTGAAGCAGGAAAGGGACATGCAGACCCTGGGGGTCATGGCAGAGAGCTTCGTCACGGTCGTCGTCGCAGCCCCACTCTTCCTGATAATCATGATGTCAACTATGGCCATGATGGGGCAGAAGGGCGGGGACACATTGCTCATGGCCACCATCTTCGGGCTCATACCCGTCGCCCAGGTAGTGTTCGCTGTTCTCATCGGTGATACGGGGGGGGACTGATGGTAACCAAAGAACGCCCCGTAGTGGGGCGAAAACAGCTCCAGGGTCAGAAGAAGGCCCTTGCCGGGAAGAGGATCAAAACGGCCAAGGACCCGGAGGAGAGGAAAAAATTCATCATCTATACGGTCTCCGTCATCCTTGCATTGGCATTCCTCATGCTAAGCGTGATGAACATGCCCTTCCTGCCTGTCTCTGAGGTGAAGGACGAGTACAAGGATACCTACGATTCCATGGGGCCGGACAAGCAGAGGCTCTCGATGAAAGAGGGGTTCAATCCCATCAATCTGACATTTAACACGACGGGTTTCTGGGTGAAGAGCGAGGTGAGGATAGAATGGCACTCCTTCCTGCTCCTGTCGTTCATCAGCGGGGTAGGCCCGATATCCTTCTATGAGGTCCGAAAGAGGAGGAAGGTGGACAAGATAGAGGAAAGGTTATCGGACTTTCTCAGGGACATTTCGGAGTCCATGAGGGCGGGTCAGACACTGCATGATGCTATAAAGACCTCCGCAGGCGGTGAGTACGGATATCTAACGCCCGAGATCAAGAAGATGGCCATCCAGGTATCATGGGGTGTATCCGCCTCCAAATCCCTCGAGATGTTCGCCGAGAGGGTGAACACGCCTCTCGTCAAGAGGGCAGTGACCCTAATTAACGAGGCGGCAAGCGCCGGTGGTAACGTATCGAACGTCATAGACGCTGCCGCAAAGGATACCAGAGAGATACAGATAATGAAGAGGACCAGGACCACGGAGATGTCGATGTACACCTATGTCATTGCCATATCATTCATGGTCTTCTTGGTCGTCATTGCGGTCATGTTCGCAACGTTCATGCCAAGGATGGAGGAGCTCTCGAAGAGCTATCAGACAGGGGATTCATCCTCTTCTGCGCAAGCCCCGGGTGGTTTCGATCCGACCATCGTTGATTTCGGTGTGATGAAGCTCCTTCTCTTTGCAGCGGCGGCCATCCAGGCCATAGGTGACGGTGTGGTCGGAGGGATCATGTCCTCCGGAAGGGTCGCAAACGGTCTGTTCCTATCAACAATGTTCGCGATCATTACGCTACTGGCATTCGACCTGGTACTTCTCTGAGATCGGTCCGGTACCTCGTCCCGGGTCCGGTGCTTGGCCTGATCGGCCCATAAAAAGGTTTTATAGCCTTCATTCTCTTATTGGGGACCGGAAACGGAGAGTTGCCCAATGAAGGTCACAACCAGATCCGATAGGATACCCATGGTCCTGATAGCCTTCGGCTCCATCATGGTGGTAGCCTCTTCGTTCGACTTCACCATAAGGAACGCCTCATTCCTCTTCATAGCTGGATGGTCCATGACCCTCTTCGGGTTCGTTCTATGGGCGGTCCCTGCGATCAACTCGTACATCAGACGGAGACAGCGGTCCAGGGTGCGAATGGAGAGGTCCTCCAGAGATGGCCACCCGGCGATAAGGAGCAGAGCGCCCCCAAGGAGGTAAGACCATGGTTGATATGGATGGAGATGACACAGGTGTCGTGAAGGCCTTCAGGAACGCTCTCAGGAAGGCCTGGGAGGATGGGAGGATATCCTACGATGAGAGGAACATAATCACCCAGTTCTCGGACGGTCTGCCCATATCTCAGGAGAAGATCTCCGAGCTGGAGGCCAGGGAATACCTGCGCTACAGGTGGAGGGAGTACGAGACCACACCCTACGATCAGCAGCTGTCCCTGATAGAAAAGGGAATCGTCATTGACCAGGAGAACGATTTTCTCTGGATGAAGAAGGGGTCCCTCCAGTACCTCATGGGAGATGTGGAGGGGGCCTTGGGTTCCCTCGAGAGGTCCCTCGAGCTCGACCCGCTCTCTGAAGAGGCCTGGTTCTGGAAGGGGATAGCCTACACGACCCATGGGGACCCTGAAGCGGCCACGGACTGCTTCGAAAGAGCAGTTGAGGAGGACCCGGACCAGACACTGTCCTGGGTCATGCTTTCCCGGCTCGAGAGGAGGCAGGGGAACCTTGAGAAATCAAGGGCCTGTGCTACCAGGGCCATCGAATCATTCCCTGAACACCCCGTAGGGTTCATCGAGAGGGCACTTACGCACTTATCCATGGTCAGGCCCGACGATGCCGAGAACGATGTCAAGATGGCGCTCGAGAGGGACCCCAACAGCGGGAAGGCTCTCGAGATCAAGGCCAGGATCGATGAGGGTGTCAAGGCGCCGGTCGTTCAGGAGGATGTACCTCCTCCCCAGGTCACCAAGACAGAGAGGAAAGATGGGAAGAAAAGACCAAAGGTCAAGGTGGAGGTTCAACCTGAAGAGGCTGTGACCGAAGCACCCCCCATCGCTCCCGTGACCTCTGTAAGGGCCGCTGAGGAACCGCTTGTCCCTTCAAAGACGACGGACGAAGTCGCTAATGGACCTGCATCGTCCGTCTCCGACAATGTCGTCGTTGATGTGAAAGAGGCCTCCAAACCTGTCAGGTCCAAGGCAGGCCCCTCCTATCTTGACGAGGACATGTTCGACGAGGGGCCTCCAAAGACCGTCCCTGGATCCCAAGGGAAACCTGCCAATGGACCCGAGGAGGAAGGGACCGAGGAAGTCCTCATGGAAGAGGAGGAGGTCGAGGAGGAACCTGTGGAGATCGTTTACAAGGTGATCCCCTGCCCAAAGTGCGGCTCGGGGGTCCCCATCACGACCGAAGAGAGACCGATAGTCGTTATCTGCCCCACTTGCGGGGCGAAGGGAAGGATCATAAAATGATAGGGGGCCTGAGCGGATCGGAACTGTTGTAACAATACTTGGAGGATTATGACCATGATGTACTGCACGAAATGCGGGTCGAACATGAAGGGATCGGGCAAACTTTGTCCTGTCTGCGGCTACGAGGTCAACAAGATGAGAACGGACCTTTCGATACCTAGACAGGTTAGACAGTCGAGAGAAGAACAGCGCGCCTGGGCTCCTCCCATTCCTGACCAGAGAGGGGAAAGGGTGCAGCAAGAGCGAAGGATGGCCGCCAAGGAACCCATGAGATGGGGGAAACCGGAGGATGAGAGGAATACCGTGAGCCCGGAGTTCGTGTCCCCCTTCGAAACATTGGGAAAGGAAAGGCCCAAGGTCACCCTTGCCGAGGGAGAGGAGAGGGACAAAGAAGAGGTGGATGAGGACCCACGGTTCGTAACGGGGTGCTCTGTCTGCGGTGGAAGACCCGTCAACAGGTGCTTCTTCACCCAAGCCCCTCTCTGCCAGAGACATACTTTGAGGATGCAGATCTTCGTGAGGAACCAACCCTTCGGAGAGATCGTCCCGGCATCTCCCAGCATGGCCTCTTCTAAGGTGGGTAAGAACCCGACCCCCGCCGAGGCCCAGGAAGCGGGCATGTTCTTCAGCATCAAACCCTATCACGAATGGAAAAGGGTGATCTGAGCTCAGATCGTATCTTTCCATCATCGTCAGTTCCGATCGACCAAGGAGGTGAGTGCGAGGATGCCAGAGTACTATCTCGACCTGGAAACCACTGGACTTGACCCGAGGACCGACACCATAGTGACCATATCCTATCAGCGTCTGGGAATGGTGACGGGCAGAGATGAGGGCAACCTCAACATCCTGATGACATGGGAAAGCTCCGAGAAAGAGGTGCTCGAGCTCTTCCTGCCCATCTTCACAGGGTCGGGACCCTTCTCATTCGTGGCGATAGGCGTTAACGTACCCTTCATCTATTCCTTCCTGGTCGAGAGAGCCAGGAGGAACGGTCTGGAGGCACCGGACCCTCTGTACCTACTTGGTGCCAAACCCTTCCTTGACCTCAAACCACTGCTTGTGATGATGAACAGGGGCAGCTTCAAGGGAGCGGCCCTTGACAGGTTCGTGAACATCAGCGTTCCGAGCGAATCGATCCCGCAGTTATACCGTGATGGACGGTACGGCGAGGTCTTAGAACACGTGAGGGAGAAGGCCTCGGAGCTCCTGAGGCTCTACAGGCATCTGAAGGAGAGGATGCCCGAACTAGCATCGGCATACCGCGGTACGGATGAGCATTCCTAAGGGCCCATCCTTACATCGTGATCGAACCTATCGCGACATGCGCGGAGGGATATGACCCTTCAATGTCGGTCAAAGGTACATCTAATGATTGTTAGAGAGGACCAAAATTCCGATAGTGTAATTTATCCTCATCGCTATACGGTCGACCAAGGGGCGTGCAAGGCAATGCAGAGCCGGCGGCCTTCCGGTCGATCGAGATGAAGATAGGCATCCTTTACAACATTGTCGAGAGCACCGATTACGGGAAGGACATAGACATAATGCCCGATAGTGAGATCGCCGATCCCTTCCAGTCCATCCAATCGGTTTTGAGGGACGAGAACGAGGTCATACCGATACGTGTTAGCAGGGATGCAATCCAGACACTGCGTAGAAGGAGCTTCGACCTCATCTTCAATCTCTGCGAGGGGCTGGAAGAGGATTCCAAGAAGGAGCCGTGGATACCCGGGTTCCTTGACCTGCTGGAGATCCCCTATACTGGGTCCGACTCCTTCACTCTAGGCCTTTGCATGAACAAGATACGGACCAAGCATATGCTCGTGGCGAACGACATACCGACACCCAAGTACCAGAAGTTCGTAAGAAAGAAGCAGGCAACGGACCCGGAATTGGATTATCCGCTTTTCGTCAAACCTGCGATGGAGGATGGGAGCCTTGGGATATCCATGGACTCGGTCGTGAACAACAGGGCAGAGCTCGAGACCATGGTCGAGAGGATCCTCAAGAACTTCCATCAACCCGCCCTCGTCGAGGAGTTCATAGACGGCAGGGAGCTGAACGTCTCCATAATCGGGAACGATAAC
>JALOTP010000009.1 GCA_025457865.1 Thermoplasmatota archaeon
TGATCCGCTGGTGGCGCTCATCCGAGAGTTGGAAAGACCTTTCCATTTCCGCCAATAACTCCTCATCGCCCATATCGAGCATCCTGCATATTATTTTCTCGACATCATTGGAATCGGGCATGAAAGTCCATCTGGCGCGGACATATTTGAGACTTTGCCTTTCCGAAAGCGGCCTCATCTCAGTCCTGAGCGGTCAGATATATCTATGCGAAGGTCCTCCTTATGAGAAAGGAGTTCTACAAATGATCAAGCGTTGCCCTCAACATGGTTTTTTCAGGGGAGAGGAATGCCAGGTGTGCGGAGACGAGAGTAAGTTCCTGATGAGCTCCTACGAACTGGAATCATTGGGCAGGATCCTGGCTCTAATATTGAGGCATGCCCCCGACAGGTTCGGGCTAGAGATGGATGAGGAGGGTTTCATCGACCTCTACAAGATAGTGACGGCCATCAAGAAAAAGAAGGGCGATACGATGAGATGGCTGAGACCCACCCATATAATCGGCCTGGTCGAGACGGATCCAAAGGGCAGGTACCAGGTAGAGGATAACAATGTGCGGGCCACTTATGGCCACTCGATCCCGTTGAAGATGAGCCTTCCCACGGACGGTATCCCAGAGCGGCTTTTCTATCCGGCCAAACCAGATGAGGTGGAAAAGTTCATGTCCGAAGGGATCCACCCGGTCGATAGGACCATGGTCCACCTAAGCAAGACCTGGAACGATGCTTTCGAGGCAGGGATACACAAAGAAGGACCTGAACCCATAATACTCAGGATAGACGCCGAATTGGCCTTGAACAACGGTATAATCATCCAGAGGGCTGGTAAAACGGTATTCACCGTGGAGGAGGTCCCACACGATTTCGTCTCTATTTCGGACGATGTCGACAAAGAGAACTCACGAAAGGAGCTCGAGGAGAGGGCAAGGACCATGCCCGGTTACGAAGCATCTCTAAAGAGCGAAGATGTCTCTTCCGCCAAAAAGAAGGGAAGGGCTCCGAAGAAGGACGAAAAAAAGGATAAGGATGATGATGCGGAAGAGGTCGGGGACGAAGACCTGGAAGAGGACATAGAGGATGATTCTGATGATGATGCGGACTTCGAGAACGAGGATGACGATTCCGAGGTCACTGATGATGATGAGGATGATGATGAAGAGGATGACGCCGTAGAAGAAGGTTGATCCTACCGACCTTCAAGTTCCATTAACAGTAACGTTCCAAATCCGCACTGATAAAGTTAAATAGTCATAATGGCAGGTCCTGTCTAGAAGGTGGTGTGAGCAGGACCGGTAAGGAGCTTTTAGGTTGTTCGGGCATGGGACCTTACCTGACTCTTGTACTGTTATTATCATTGATATCGCTCCCTATACTCCAAGCAGAGAATACGATAGGTGGCCTTCAAAGGGAATGGTCTGTACCGAATGAACCATCAGAAAGGTCATTTGGCATTAAACCCGAATCAGGCGGTTCAGGCACGAGGGAAGATCCGTTCTTGATATCCGATACCACCTCGCTCCAGGGTATCGAACAGAACCTCAGCGCGTATTACATCCTTACACAGAACATAGATGCTTCCGAAACAGTATTCTGGAACGATGAGAAGGGATTTGAACCAATAGGTTCAAAGGAAGCACCCTTCCTGGGTTCCCTTGATGGGGGAGGATTCGCTATATCAGGGTTGAATATCAACAGGACCTATGAGGACCTTGTGGCCATATTTGCCAGGACCCTGCCCTCTTCCACAATATCCAACCTTACCATCGTCAACTCTACAGTCAAGGGGAGGGATTTCACCGGTACGTTAATAGGACAGAACTATGGAACGATCATGAATGTAACGATATTGGATGGTATTGTGGAAGGGAGAAATGACACAGGTGGACTGGCAGGTTACAGTATAGGTTTCATTAATAAAAATTCATACAACGGGACGGTAAAAGGATATCAGATCGTAGGTGGACTAGTGGGTAAGAACGATTTTACTGTTTCATCTTGTAACACAACAATAATGATAAATGGAGCAATAACCGTTGGAGGATTAATAGGTAATAATAATCATAATGTAATTAATTGTTCTGCTGCTGGTTACGTAAAGGGTAATGCTTTTATTGGAGGTGCTTTTGGGTCTAACAGCGGCAATATAAATGTTAAAATAATAGATACAGAATTCCGCGGTTCAGTTCACGGAGAGAAGGAAGTAGGTGGTTTCATAGGATGTAATTATGGAATCATTTTTAATAGCTCGAACAAAGGAGATGTTAGCTGTCCAACTTATCATGGTTCCATTTTCCCTTATTACAATATCGGCGGTTTTGTTGGTAATAATTTTGTTGAAATTCAAAATTCCCATTCAAAAGTAAATATTTTTGGATCTGCGAATTTCATAGGTGGGTTCGTAGGTTATAATTATTATGGAAGGATTAAAAAATGTTCAGCTTCAGTAGACCTAAATTCACCTAATTGTGTCTCCATTGGTAGTTTTGCCGGTTATAATGGTGGAACGAGTGGCTTGATCGAAGAATGTCTTACATCGGGGATGGTTAATGGAACAAAAATTATTGGTGGATTCATCGGAACTAACTATGCAACGATTAAAAACAGTTATTCAATGACAAATTCTAACGTTACTATTGATACAGGTGGTGGTTTTTGTGGAAAGAACGAGGGTTATTTTGGAAAAATAATCAATTCATATTCTATGGGTAAGATATATGGAAATAATACTGTTGGAGGTTTTGTAGGTTTAAACAATTGCCAAATAATAAATTGCTTTTTCAATAAAGAAATAACGGGTTTGGACCAATCAGACGGTGATGGATCGATGTCAACTGCACCTTTATCGAGCAAAGAGGCCCTTTTCGTGATTTCATCATCGAAATTCGACTGGGATTTCTCTACCATCTGGGGGCAGGCCCCAGGCCAAACATATCCTTTTCTCAGATGGGAAAATAACAATCCACCGATAATGGAAGATTTCGAACTTCCAGAGTTAATTGAGGACCATCCTTTTTCTATTGATCTCAAAGCAACGGACATTGACCTAAAAGATATTGTTCCTTTTTGGTACCTAACCTCTAACGCGAAATGGTTGAAGATCGAAAAGGAGACGGGAATGTTATATGGGACTCCTCTGGGAAATGATTGCACTAACATATGGATGAACGTATCGGTGACGGACGGAAGAGGAGGTTGGGATCACCTCAATAAAACGGTCTCGGTCACACCTATAAATGACGCTCCAGTGATATTGACGGAACCGATAACTTCAGTTCATGAAGATACACAGTATTTTATCGAGTTCGAAGGGTTCGATGAAGATGAGGATGAACTGACATGGACTTGCTGGACCGATGCGGATTGGCTCATTTTTAAAACCTACAAAGACCTTATGTTCATACCATATAATACTGCGAGATTGTTCGGAAGACCAGATAATGGGGATGTTGGTATCTGGTCTGTCAAGGTATCCTTGAGCGATAACAACGGAAGCGTGGTCCATTCCCAGTTCAATGTTGAGGTTTTGCAGGTCAATGATAGACCGAAGATATTGAACGATTGCCCGATCATGATAGACGAAGGGGATTTCTCATTCCAGTATATGGCCTCCGATGAGGAGAACGACCCGCTCGTCTGGTACCTTAACACGGATGCAAGCTGGTTGAAGATCGATAATATCGCAGGGAGGCTTAGCGGGACAACGACCGATGATGACCTGGGGGAGTATTCGGTCAACGTTTCCGTCTCTGATGGGAACGGTGGAAGGGACCATAGGCAGTTCAGGCTCACTGTCAATAACGTAAATGACGACCCCTGCATCTATTCGGTCCCCGATGACAAGGCCGTCGAGGACCACCTATACGAGTTCCACTTTCAAGCATTGGACACGGACCCGACCATGGACATGCTTGAATGGGAGATAGAACCCCTCGGTTCGTGGTTCACCATAGATGCTTCGACTGGCTGGATGAAGGGGATACCAGAGAATGATGATGTCGGGACGAACTCTGTTCGAGTCGTTGTCAATGATGGAAAAGGAGGTACCCATCAGATATCGTTCATCATCGATGTAGAGAACGCCAACGACCCCCCTTACTGGATCGAGACGCCGAAGATGGTACTGGTCTATGAAGGAGAGAATGTCGTCCTTCATGCCGCAGCAGGCGATGTCGATGCGGGGGACAGGCTCTCTTACGGTATAGGTTCGAACCCGATGATAGATATCTCGATCGACGAGGTCACCGGGACCATAACCTGGGAAAGGTCGGTCCTGGGTTCATACAACATAGAAATTACCGCAACAGATGGCCAAGTTACCATTAAAAGTTCGTTCTGGCTCGAGGTCCAGAAAAATAACATGACGATCATCAATTCTAAACCTGTTATTGTTCAGGTCCCCGACCAGAGAGCATGGGTGGGAGAATGGTTCTTACAGGTTATCATGGGCCATGACCCCGATACGACGGAGACATCACTTCTTACCTTCTCCATTGTCAAGGGTCCCAACGGGTCTGTGATCTCAAATGATGGTATCTTCTCATGGACCCCTGTAAAAGAAGATATCGGGTCCCATCTGGTCACCGTGGCGCTAAACGATACGATAGACCAGACCACCATGAGCTTCTTCATTGAGGTGGTCCTGAGGAAAGAGGTCAAAGACCCACCCTGGGTTCTGTTCGGTTCGATCGCGCTTATCATCATCCTTGTACCACTACTCGCCATCCTCTTCATGGTATTGCATGGAAAATGGGTTCAGAAGAGAAAAAAGGACGACATGAGCTTCTATGCCCCCTTCTATATAAAAAGATACGAAGGGATAGCAGAGAAAAGACCCCCATTACCTCCTAAGGAGGATGGAAGATCGATAATGCAAGGAACAAAGGGAAAGGGGCCTTAAACCATTATATATGAGGTCATCCTAACCGTCATCGCCCTCCAGAAACCTCTGCAGAGGTAGCTCAGCTCGGTAAGGCGCGAGACTGGAAATGGTTCGAAGCCGACCCGATATCTCGTGGGTTAAAACCCTCGGGGGTTCAAATCCCCTCCTCTGCGCCATTTTTCTCTCGTCAATTTTATATTGATCACGAGAAATGGCGCTTATTATTGATTATATACGGAAAAAACTGGTCTATTCCTGGTCCATACTGGTTTTTTCCTGGCCCTTTAGAATTGGCCTATCGTCGATTAATAGACATTCCAAAGGTCCCCTCCTCTGCGCCATTTTTTTTTTTTTAAAAAAGACATGGAAAATCACGAAGTGATTTTTCTATTGTTTTTCACTCATCAATTATTTATTGTCTTCGAGAAATGCACATGGCATGGATGAAAGTATTGGATTTCCTAGATTATTTAGTATATTCAATAAAATAATAATCCTTTTATCGGAGCAACAACCTTACTCGTCACAGGACCTGGAGCACTTGAATGGCAACGAGGGAGCATTATGGCGAGTTCCTTGAAAAAAGGGCAAGGAGGGGACTCTTCGTCACCTGGGTCGGCCTATTCGTGAATGTGGTCCTAACGCTCTTCAAATTCGCAGCTGGACTTCTGGGTCGAAGCTCTGCTATGATAGCGGATGCTGTCCATTCATTATCGGACCTAGGTACGGACATACTCGTTATCATCTGCTTTAGGTTCGTCGGAAAGGACAAGGACGACGTCCACAGATATGGTCACGGAAAGATAGAAACGGTCGTATCTGGGCTGATAGGACTTGCACTTCTGATCGTTGGTCTACTCATGATCTATTCTGCTATCGGAAAGGTCCTCGATTGTCTGAACGGGGATATCCTACCCAGACCTGGCTTGATCGCACTTGTGGCTGCAGGAGTATCGATCATCGTAAAAGAGCTCCTATTTCAATATACGATGCATATCGGAAGACAGATCAGGTCTGATGCAGTGAAGACCAACGCATGGCATCACAGATCAGATGCCCTATCCTCAATTGGTACCTTGTTAGGTATCGGTGGGGCCATAATTCTTGGTGGAAGATGGACCGTTCTGGATCCCATAGCGGCCATCTGTGTGAGCTTGATAATAATCTGGATCTCGATAAAGTTCATAAGGTCAAGTTTCAAGGAGCTGACAGAATCGTCCCTGGACCCAGGAACGGAAAGAAAATTGATCAAGATGATATGTGGCACAAAGGGCGTTAGAGGTTATCATGACCTTCGGACCAGAAAGATCGGGACCGAGATAGCCATGGACGTCCATGTCACGGTCGATGAAGGTATCTCCATTGAAGCAGCGCACGATGTTTCAGATAGGATAGAAGCAAAGGTCAGGAATGCGTTCGGAGAAGGCGCAATAATCAATATCCATATAGAACCGAACACAAAAGAAAGGGCTATGAGGTCGAACATGGTAAATGAACGGTCTGGAAAAGGATAAAAAGGACTATCATTATCTTATGACCATGGAGAGAACGGGCCTTATAGCCTCACTAGGTATCACCGTCATACTCTTGATGGGCGGATTGCTGGCCACCTTCCTCCTTCCCGAGGGGAATAACAGGTCCTACCCCTACCTACCTGCAGAGGACAACGATAGGTTCGTCCTTCCGGAACGCGAAGGCCTCAACGCGACCATAATGGGATCCATATCGTCCGGTGGAAGGTACCTGGTGAATCATATCAAGAAGGACGGTTCATGGGATTATCTCTACGATGCTGGAACCGATAAGGTCCTTCGCGGCTACAATGTCCTGCGCCATGCCGGGACCACATATTCCCTTTGTTTAGCCTTCAGATACACAGGAGAGACGGAACTCTATAATGGATCTGTAAGGACATTGAACACGCTTCTATCAAGGTACCTTGTCGTGGACCGCGTTCACGGGCAGAGGGCCGCCTATATCGAATCAGGAGGGGTCGCAAAGCTGGGAGGTGCCGCCCTAGCAGCTCTAAGCATCGTTGAGCTCGAAGGAATGGACCCTCTGGTAACCTATGAGGAAGAGATGGACCTCCTTGGGACCTTCCTTCTCCTGATGCAAAGGCCAAATGGTTCTTTGCAATGCTATTACAGGGCAAATGAGGACCTCCATTCGGACTATTATCCCGGAGAGGCCTTGCTTGCTCTGTCCAGGCTCTATGACCATACCAAAGATGAGCGTTATCTGAAAGCCTTAGGGAAGGGGCTGGCCTATTACAATGATTACTTCCCCGATATCTATACCGCCTATTCACCCTGGGCCGGAGAGGCCATTCTGCGATATTTCATCTCAACAAGGAACTCGACTACGGCCGACAAGTGCATAAGGATGGCCAACTCCTGTATGCAGGGGCAGATCACGGGAGGGCTGGACCCAAAGGTAGTGGGAGCATTCTCGAAGGACCCCTCGGCGAGTACGGCGAGCCGTCTGGAGGCTGTTTTCGATGCCTATTCGATATCGAACCTCAGGAACGATAGTTGGGGGGTCCGCACCTTCGGAAGGTCCATGGACCTTGGGGCAAATTTCCTCATAGGCCTCCAAATAGACGATGTCGAGGCAAAGGGTCTCCCATCACCCTCGAAATCGGAGGGCGGTTTTCCTGGGTCATTCTCTGACCTGACCATCCGGATAGATTACGTCCAACATTCGATCGTGGTCCTGGTCAAGGCAATGGTCTATGGTGACGGCCGGTCTGTAATTTGATATGATGTCACCGAACCATTAAATACCCAACAGTTCAATAGATGGCTCCCAATGGAGGCCACCTGATGTATGTTGGTGCTATTTTCTACGATTTCAAATTCGACAGGATAGATGAGGCGGTTGAAGTATGGGAGGAACATGTGGTCCCATCGGCCAAGAAGATGGAGGGCTTCATAAAGGCCGACCTATTCATCGACCCAAAGACAGGCAAAGGGCTCGATATCGGTTACTGGCGGTCCAAAGAGGATGGTATCCGTTTCAGGGATAACGGACTCTTCGATCTGCTGGTCAAGGAAATGTCACCTTACCTCAAGGAAGAACCTACAAGGCAGATGTACAAAGTGATGGTCTCTGACCTGCTCTAGAACTTTCTGGATATGTGTTCGATTATGGAACGGAAGATATCCTGGCCATCTCCCTCGACCGTACCTGTCCTCCTTCTGTACCAATCCGGATGGGTGTTCCTGTAGAAAACCCTCTCGGGATGGGGCATTAGCCCGAACACATTCCCGTCCGAGTTGGTTATCCCTGCTATGTTGAACCTGCTCCCGTTGGGATTGAATGGATAGGGTGCTTCGACATCCCCCTGCTCGTCGCAGTACCTGAAAACGAGCCTGTCCTCATCGAAGAGCCTCTTGAACAACCTATCCTCTTCCTCCTGCGGGAACATGAACTTGCCCTCAGCGTGGGCGGATGGGATGAGCCTCAGTTCGTTCTCCTTGAGCCCTCTTGTCCAGAGGCACCTTCCCCTGTTCACATGTTTTAAGAGAGTGGGCCTGCATTCGTACTTCCCCGAATCGTTGGAATGCAGAACGGCCTCTGGCTGGTCAGGCATTGTCCCTGAGAATCCAGGGAGGATACCGAGCTCTACCATTATCTGAAATCCGTTACAGAACCCTCCAACGGCCCGGCCATTGTCTATGAAGCGGACCAGGTCCTTGCGTACGGATGCTTTCAGTCTTGCGGCGAATATCGCCCCCGCCCTGATATAATCACCGGCCGAGAAACCACCCGGGAACATCAGTATATGGTAGTCCTCCAGTGACCGTTCCTCTCCTGCAATGGTATCCCTCCCTTCAAGCTGTTTCAGATGGACCATTTCAGGGGCTGCGCCCAGCCTCTTGAAAGCATCGAAGGTCTCCTGTTCGCAATTGGTCCCTTCCATACGGAGGATGCAAACCCTGATCTCGTTCGCTCTCATCTCTATGCCTCCAACTGGTCGGAGAGGGCGTTCCTCCACGTATGGTCAAGTATGTCAACGGGGATGTCGAGGACCGTTTCTGCCCTGTCGTGTATCCTGAGGCACGATCCTCCGGTAGAACCGATCTTCATGAAAGGTACGTCAAATCTCGACAGACAATCCTCGACCTTCATACTGCTCTCGAGCGGGACTTCTAGCAGATACCTAGAATTGCTCTCCGAGAACAACCTGTTATCAAGCCTGGTTGGCCCGTTCATCAATGAAATATCTATCTCTGCTCCCATATGGCCTCCTATGCACATCTCAGATATGGCGACGCCGAGACCGCCTTCTGAAAGGTCATGGACAGCAGAGAGCATGTAACCCTTGTTCATCTCGAGAATGGATGCCATAGTCCTTTTACATAGGCTTATGTCCACATCAGGCACGCATGAGCACTTCTCTCCCATCAACCTGTAATAAACGCTCCCTCCCATCTCGTTCCCTGTCTTTCCCAGTAGATAGATGATGCTCCCTTCCTTCTTGAGGTCCGAGGTCGTTGCATCCGATATATCGTCAAGGATGCCCATCATCATGATCGTGGGGGTGGGTGGCACCTTACCGATCTCGGATTCGTTGTAGAGCGATACGTTCCCGGAGACCACAGGTATCATCATCTCCCTGACAAAGGTCCCAATCGCAGCACAGCTCTGTTCGAAGTCCCCGAGCCTGTCAGGCCGTTCAGGATTGCCGAAATTAAGGCAGTCATTGATGGAGTGTGGCCTTGCCCCGACCGAGACCAGGTTCCTGAGGGATTCCTCCAGAGCGCTCAAGGTACCCCTATAGGGGTCCAGTTCGCATAAATAGGGGTTGATATCGGCTGTAATCGCAAGGCCCCTGTTCGACGATTCTAGAGGTTTCAGTACAGCAGCGTCGGACGGTCCAGGGGTAAAAGGCCTTCCTACCGCGGGTTTGATGACGGTCCTTCCCCGGACCTCATGGTCATACGTTCTGAACACCAGTTCCTTGGAGCAGATGTTAGGGTCCTTGAGAAGAGAAAGAAGAGCCCATTCCAAACCTGACCTGTCCGGTACGGGGAACCCCTCCCCTCCTACGGTCCTGTCAACTTTCTTGGGACTTATGACCCTGCAGTATTGGGGCCCACCGGTGAAGAACTCCAGGTCCATATCGAGAACCGTTGTTCCCTGCCACAGGGCCTTGATCCTATTCCCCTCAACGACCTCCCCGACCACCGATGCGGTCACATCCCATTTTTTAAAGACATGAAGGACCTTATCAACGTTCTCGGGAAGGACGCTTACCATCATCCTTTCCTGTGATTCCGAGACCCATATCTCCCAGGGGAGCAGACCTTCCTCCTTGAGCGGGATCCTATCGAGATGCACCACCGCTCCGCATCCTCCGGACAGGGCCATCTCCCCGGAAACACATGACAGCCCCCCTCCCCCAAGGTCTTTCATACCTTTTAGCAGCCCCATCTCATTGACCTCGAGACAAGCATGTATCAGGGGCTCTTTTATGATAGGATCACCTAGCTGAACGGAGCCACGGTCCTTTTCCTCCGAGCGGGACGATAGATCGGTAGATGCGAACGTGACCCCATGGATCCCATCTTTGCCCGTCCTTCCGCCAGCAAGGATGTAAACCTCTCCCGGGCCCCCGACCCTGCTGTGTATGACATGCTCCTTGCGGGCTATGCCCAGGGCTCCTACATTGACGAGAGGGTTTCCTGTATAACCCGGATGGAAAATTACTGTCCCTGCTACGGTTGGTATCCCTATCCTGTTACCGTAATCCCTGATGCCAGCAACCACACCGGAAAAGATGTACTTGGGATGATTGACCCCCTCTGGTATCGACCTGTAAGGGGTATCCAGCGGACCGAAGAAAAGTGGATCTATGACCGCTATGGGCTGGGCCCCCATGCAGACCACATCCCTGATTATCCCCCCAACACCTGTTGCGGCTCCGCCATATGGTCCGATCGCAGAGGGGTGATTGTGCGATTCAAGGCCAACTACATAGACATGCTCATCATCGAACTCGACGACGCCAGCATCCTCATCATGGCTCACGACCCAAGGTTGCCCCATCCCGAAGAAATGTTTCTTCATATAGAACTTGGAGGATTTGTAACAGCAGTGCTCGGACCAGGCTTGACCGAGTGCTTCGAGCTCGATATCATTAGGGTCTCTTCCCTCGCTCAGGAAATAATCCCTGACCCTCTGCATCTCCTCCAAGGAAAGGCCTATCCTCAGATGACCAGATACCGCCATCAGCTCCTCTTCCGATGCCTTGGATAAGAGGACCCTCCTTACGGTCGTATCCAGGTCCAGCTTGTTGAAAAGATGCGTAGGTTCCATGTCAGACCCTCACGGGAATATGATCTCATAGGTATGGACAGCCGGATTTGTCAACAGACGTTTGCACATCTCCTCGACACGTTCCCTGGCCTTCTTCGGATCGATCGTTTCCAGTTCCATATGATAGACCTTAACGCTCTTGACCGACAAGACCTCGTCGTAGCCAAGAAGCTCTAGCGATTTCTTCGTATTGGATCCCTCGGGGTCCGTAACACCTCTCTTTAAACCAACCCTGACCTCTACAACGACCATACGAGTCACTTCCCGGGGTCCTTGTCCCCAGGGGTGTATCCCATGAACATTTAAAACCTTATTCAAAACCCAGATCATGTATGATATGAAAAGGAATGCCTATTGGACCTGACCAACCATTAAATATTCTAACGGGCCTTTAAGATATAGGTCCTGGGGGGCATCGTTCTAAGTTAGGTCAGGGTGGCTCGATGGTCGGTGTTAGAAGGTCCAAGTACAGGCAACCACTTACCTCAAAGGGTATAGAGAACATTGAGAAGGGCAGGATGGATTGGCTTGAACCCGATATGTTCTCCAATTTCAACACTGGTGCACTTGAACAGTACCTTGATGAGAAGAACAGGCGGGATGCCTTCAGGCCCGGTGTCTGGTCCTGGAAGAAGGTCATGATCGCCATCCTGATCGGTGCACTCTTCGCTATGGTGAACCAGTATGTTGGACTTAAGGTCGGGATGGTCATAGCGGGGTCTTGGTACATCGTCTACCTAATTGGCATGGTCCTGAGGTGGAGCCCCCCATCGCTCAACATAGCTGCCACTGCAAGCAACGGTGCCGCTATGATCTGTACCGGTTTCGTCTTCAGTTTCCCTGCCATTTACATATTAGCCCTGGACCCTGCTGAGATGGTGAACGGGAAGTTCCTCATAGACCACACTGTACTGAGCGCCCTTCTTCCCATCGCCATTTCCGCCTCAATGATATCCGGGGTCCTCGGTGTGATGTACTTCATCATCTTCAGGAGGATATGGCTGGTCGAGGACCCTCTTCCCACCCCGGGTTTTGAGGCCTTGGTCAAACTGATGGACCTCTCCAGGGCCGTATCGCCAGAATCTTCCGCGCAGGCTAAGAGCTCCGCCTTGCAGGCACTGAAATGGATAAGCATATCGGGTTTCCTGACATTTTTAAGGGATTTCCCATTGTTCGATCCAGAACTACGGTTCAAACCTCTGGGAGGTTCGGTCTCCATATTGGACAGGGTCTCCGAAGGTTTAGGAGCCAGTAATTTTTACAGCGGCGGGGATTTCATATTCACAAAACCTCCGGCCCGGCTCCTTGATCTTAGGGTCAATATCATCCCGATCCAGTTCGGGGTCGGTTGGTTCATGAAGTTCCAAACGGCTCTCGTTATATTCCTTGGGACCTTTTTCACGGTCTTCGTTATCGTTCCGGCCGCTATTCTCCTCAAAGCACCCTATTTCTGGCCGAACTCAGGTGAATATTTCGATGTTTCCCAGATGCATCTGTTCTTCGGCGTGGACCTTGTCGATACGCTTTACAATGGTATCCCAAACTCTCCGGTCAGGGCAGCCTATTCCATGGCCCAGGTGATAGCGATAGGATGTATCCTCGGCGGAGGGCTGATCGCACTGGTCAAGATGCTCCCTGTCTTCAAGACGGTCATAGGGGATGTCCTTGTCTCTGTCGGTAAAGGGGACAGCGCCCCGCACAAAGCGGTCTATGTCCCAGGTAAAGGATGGTACGAATGGCCGGCACAACATATACTCATAGTTATGGCCGTTACCACCGTCCTGACCTGTATAATCTTCATCTTCGGTGGTTTCAATCCCGTCGCTTCCGTGATATTTTCTGTCCTCCTTGTCCTGTTGACGTTCATCCTTGGCGCCATAGCCGTCAAGGTGATGGGAGAGACAGGGACCGAACCAGTTTCTGCGACCTCGTTCCTGGTCCTTCTGGCCCTCATGTTCACGTTCAATATCCTACTACCTGTGTTCGGAGTAAGGATGTCCCAATCCGAGATCATAGTCATGTCCATCGTGGGAACAACGGTCTTTGGTGGGGCCATATCCATGTCAGGGGATGTGGTCACGAACTTCAAGGTAGGTCTCTACACCGGTAACAGGCCTCATGACCTGGTCAAGGCCACAACCCTAGGGCTCATCCCCGGGGCCATCATCTCCGGGATATTCGCAGTCATATTCTCGGAGGGGCTCGCCACCGGTCAATTATCGGACCTTGCAGCCCCTCAGGCCCATGCCTTCTCGGTATTCGTCAAAGGACTGGTCGCCAATGCGATCCAGTGGAGGTTGTTCATCTTCGGGCTTGGGCTGGGGGCCTTCCTTGAGCTTCTGGTCGGTATCGGTACGGCCTTCGGTTTGGGAATGTACCTTCCATTGAACATACAGATCCCAATGCTTATGGGCGGCGCAGCAAGGGACCTATGGGAGAAGTACTACCTTGAACCCAAGGTCAAAAAGTACAACTGGGGCGAGGAGACCAGAACGATGAAGTTGATGGGAACCTACATGATGGCCACTGGCCTGATGGTCGGCGAAGCCGTAATAGGGACGATCGTGGCCCTTGTAATTGTCGTACCGTCACTGGGCAAGTTCCTTGGTTGAATCTTTCCTACCCCTTCTCATGTTCTTTGACCGCTTTTTAGAGGTCGGAGACCGCTTTTTTGGAACTATTGTCCTTAGGGCGAATTCCTTTGCCAGGTCCTCCGATTCCATGAAAGAGTCCTTTTTCATATCATAGACCAGTCTACCTTCAAGGCACATCTCCTCAACCGCCTTGCGGACCATCTCAGCGAAGATGGGACTATTTAAAAGGGTGTTCATCTGGTCCGCCATCTTGACGGTCCGGTCGGCTGCTCCCTTCTTGACCCTGACCTCTATACCCTCCTTCTTGTCATCGGTGACATCGGTCATCTTCTTCCCCTTCTATGAGAAATACAGCGACATATTTATCTAAAGCACGACCCGATGGACATCCATCATGTCCAATGGGCCTATCCAGAATATACCGGATGAGATAATTAGCTTTTTCAGGGAGAATGTAGGGGATATGATCCTGGTCAAAGGCCCTCCAGGGTCTGGAAAGACATTATTCTCCCTTGAGTGCATGAAAGCCCTCTGTCAGAGAAAAAAAGGTATCACCATATTTCCCCGTATGGACCGGGAACAGCTCCTTTCTGAGTTCAACTGGCTATCAGACGACTTCTCAAAGGGGAATCTGATGGCCTTTCACGGAAATACCAAGATGGCCGACCCCAACTGGTTCAAGAGGGAGTTCGAGCTCCTATCGAGCAAGATAGAAGGGGAACCCATCGGTTTCATGCTCTTCGATACCATAGATGCCATAACCGAAGAGTACGAGAACCCAGAAAGGAAGATGAAGGAGCTTATGTCTCTTGTTCAGAGCTCCAATGTATCTGCCATCATGGTCATGGAGAACGAGGGAACAACATACTTGGACCATCTGGCGGGGGCGATCGTCCATCTATCCGTCCAGGAGCTTGATAATAGGAAGTTCAGGGCACTGAACATAGAGAAGATGCGCGGGGTCGAGATAAGGAACCATAATTATCTGTTCACGCTCCATAACGGGACCTTCAAGGCCTTCAAGCCATATTCCCTTTCAAAGCCAAAGACGGTCAAATGGGTCTCTGTCGATGATACGTCCACCCATTTTTCCACCGGTCTGAAGGATATGGACGATATCCTGAGCGGTGGTTACGCTCGGGGCTCCTATAATATCCTCGATGTTGATGATAATATATCCTCATCGGAATACCTGCTCTTATTGAGGCCCATACTATTGAACTTCCTCTCCCATGGGCTGGGGGTGCTGATGATACCTCCCGCTGGAGAACATCCAGAATCGCTCAGAGAGGATATCAAGAACTATCTATCAGAGGACGAACTGAAGGAGAAGCTATACTTTTTAGACTATTTCTCAGGGACATCCAACAGGGAATATATCATACCTATGGGTGCACAGAAGAAGGAAGGGGTCCCCCACAGAGGACACGAGATCGTGAGCAATCTAAGGGGCAAGGAGAACAGACCCTACCTTGACTTCGTAGGACTAGACACCATGGAATACTTGAACGGCGAGAACCTGACCCTGAGGCACCTCCTGACAGGTATATCCAACTGCAAGGTGGCAAAGACCCTGGGCATAGGGATAGCAAAGCCCGGGCTGAAGATCGGCCAGGGCATCAAGAACATGGCAGATGTATATCTTAGGATGGTCAAGATCCATTCCATCCCATGCTTCTACGGAATCAAACCCGAAACAGGTATCTATGCCATACTCCCCAACAAGGAGTTCGGATTCCCCAATTTGGAACTAGTCCCTCTCACCTGATCCTATCCCTTGACCTTACGGGTCTGACCTCGGAACCGCATATGGGGCATTCCTTCATGGCCATGTCCGTATAGAATCTTCCGCACCCCCTGCACCGAGGCTTCAAGATCCTCGTTTCACGAATGGTCCTATCCCCAAGTTCTCCCCCACCCGTGAATCTGATATGAAGGAACGAAAGGACGTTCTGAACCGCGAAATCGTCTGTAACGACTATGACTGTATGTCTTTCCAGGGCAAGGGCTATGACGCTCAGGTCGGCCTCAGAGAGCTTGGGCAGGTCCCCCGTTCTCCTAGCAGCTTCCATTGCGCTATCTTTATCCGTAGGGGTTAGGACCCTGAGACCTGCATCAAGAAGAAGGACGAGTGATTTTTCCGGTCGTCCTTTGCTGACCTCCGTTCGGACCTCGTCCGTGATGAGAACGGAATCGAAACCGTTGGGTATAGAGGTGAACTTCCCTGATAATAATGCAGATGAGTCCAGTATCAGGTCCATGATGGTCTATGATGACGAGCGGATAAAAAGCTTGAGGTTCTGATATCGGCCGCAGCTTTGCGGTGTTCATTCCGAAAGAAAGAATTTATATCTAGCAAACATCGTTTACGAAATTCAAAGCTCTGTGTTATATAACCTGAGCGAATGCAATGGCAAAGAGCGTAATTTACTAAGAGTTGCTGTCACCAATCTTTTAATCTTTCCTTATTAATCACATATTTCATGTTTTAATATTTTTAGATCATTACAACTAATTACATAATAAAAAATATGACTTAAATCATATGGACCTAATCCATAATTGAATGTAAATATCCATACTTCTGTGTCAAAATATTTGGCTCTCTCAGCCAGACAGGGTAAACTGATATTATCATTCACGGATATGACTGTTGCATTGAAACATAGATTGAATTCATATATATCGAGACCAAGTTTTGTTACTTGTTTTTTCATATCATTTATTATTTTTTCTTTATAGTTAGGAATGAATTGTCCATTGTAACACAATGAAAAATTTTCCCATATTGGCGGACACCAGAATTCTTGAATTGATTGATCATCATAATTCCTCTCTGAATATCTTACTTCTGGGGATAAATATTTAATATCATCTTCTAAGAGTTTACCATCGTAATAAAATTGTATTTTTAGTATATGAAGATCTCTACAATTAATCACACAGTAAAAATCATGAGCTAAATCAGATGATTCTGTTCCCCAAACAAATATAAAGATCCATACATCAAAACCATAATATTTGGCTCTTTCAGCTAAACAGGGAAAACTGATATTCTCATCTGCTCGATTGTCTGTTGCATTGAAACATTGAAAGAATTCATTTTCATCGAGACCAAGTTTTGTTACCTGCTTTTTCATGTCAGTTATGATTTTTTCTTTAAGATCAGTAGAAAAATATCCCATGTAATTCATAGAAAAATTTTTCCATATTGGCGGACACCAGAATTCTTGAATTGATTGATTATCATAATTCCTCTCTGAATATCTTACTTCTGGGGATAAATACTTTACATCATCTTCGGTATTTATATCTTCTTTGTTAATGCAGCCGCTGGTAATAAGGATTGTGAAAAGAAAGAATAATACTATTAATTGGCTTTTAGGTTTCAATAGATTTCACCTCCTTTTTTAATAAGAATTTGATTCTGAATAGCATATGATTGGTAATTGTTTATGAACATATCATCCCAGCTCTACTGGATAATAATGTGCCCTTCTCTTTACTTTCTCTTCTGTCACTATCCCCGAGCCGGATAGGAACTTCACATTGTAGAAAACCACCTTGCGGTTGACCCCTAGGTCCTTTGCTATCTGGGATTGGGTGATACCGGGTGTCGCCTGTATGGTCTTCAGGATGTTCTCCTGGATCCTTGATAACCTTACCTCGCCGTTGTTCCTCTTCACTCCGGCGGCGTAGAACCTGCGGTTGTTGCCATCCTGCTCGGAGACGATGAGCTGCTCCTTCTCAAGGATGTTGATATGATGGGAAAGGACACCAATCTGCATACCTACTGCCCTCTGGACCGCTCGGAAATGGTCGCCAGGATGTTCGATTATGTATGTGTAAATGACCATCCTCTTCTTCTGCTTCAGGAGCTCCTCGCTCCTTATCCTTGTAAAGGAAAAGATGACCAAGGCTATGAGTATGATAAGGACCGCACCAGCCATTATCATACCAACGGACCTG
Organism: Thermoplasmatota archaeon; assembly: GCA_025457865.1. GTDB lineage: Archaea > Thermoplasmatota > Penumbrarchaeia > Penumbrarchaeales > Penumbrarchaeaceae > JALOTP01. The sequence continues at coordinate 17,761 of JALOTP010000009.1, forward strand.
ACCAGGCCGTCGTTCGATGTTACCTCGCTCCTTGAGCCATTATATTCGGTCCCCTCGTCATTACCCGTACCTTTATTGTCAACGGGTTGTCCTTGATCTCCTGGAGGTTCATTTCGGTCACCAGAACCATTTAGGATATCGAGGTCTGAGATCTCGGTTCCGTTCTCTTCACCGAACGTTTCGTTGCCAAGTTCATCAGGGTCCGTTCGGTTATCATCACCTGAATATTTCTTTATACCATCCTCACCGGTCGGGACAGCACCATTGGTGAAGGATATTACGAAGTAGAAAGCCGCAAAGAGCACGGACGCTCCTATCACTGTTATCAGGGCTGCCGCAAGGACCTTGGTGCGCCAGTTCATGGTTCTCAAGCTCTGATGGAACATCGTTCTCTCTTTATTAAGGAAGAGTGGAACGGTTATGGAACAACTATTTATAATTTATTATTTCCGCCATTTCTCTTGAGCAATCCCCTTACGAAGGCGATAGCGATTATCAGGGCAATTATAGAGATGATGAATATCATGAACAAAAATAATACGGGAAAACTGCTCATTTGGTCAGGTTTTGAAAAACTAATAGGTCCTTCGTCCGAATCATCATCATCAAAGACCTGAGGGAATATCCTGCTATCGCCCTGTTCCTTATCCTCAGGAACTGGTATTTCGTTCTGTATCTTCTCATCAGCCCTGACAACAAGGATGAAAGAGGTATATGGTGTTGAGAAAGTGAACCGGATGCCAAGCTCCACTATCTGGTCCACCAGCTCCTTCTGCTCCCCAACTACCGTAATACTGTCCAGAAGGGACAGTATCCTCCTATGTGCCCATAAGCGGGCAACCAGTTCCGTTCCAGAACCGGTGGATACCGGGATATCGCTCTCGAACGTTACGTTACCTATGCTGGACCTTGCCTTCACCAGGGAATGGAGTGTCGTCACTCCCGGGTCGAACATACCGCAAACGATCACCTCTGAACCATCATAGAGACCCGGGACCGTTTCAGGCAGGACCCTACTGGCACCCGGGCCGTAGCTGAACCTAAGGTCTTTCAACAGCGGTGTCGATATCCCCTCATAGAACCCTTTGAGCAAAGAACCGGCGTCCTTTCCTGTTGGAATGAAGGTTGCAAAACCCTCGTTCTCCAGGGATAATGCCCTGAGGAAGTTCGAATCCACATCGTTCCCGAAACCTATCGCGTAAATGGAAACGCCTGCGTCGTTCGCGTTCAATATGTTCTTCCTGATATCTGCAGTCGAGGTGACCCCAGCGGTCGGCAGTCCGTCCGTAAGAAACACTCCTACTGGGACCCTTTCTGAGCTCTCTTTGAACATATCCAGGGCTTTTATCAGAGCTTCATTGATATTGGTCGAACCATCTGCGTAAATGTTCCGGATATGGTCCGAGGCATCCTTTCTGTTCTCTAACGAGGCAACTATCATCTCGTTCCTGTAGGTCTTCACCCTGTCATCGAAGATGACTATATTGAACATATCCTGCTCGTATAGCTGGCCAACTATCTCGGAGAAGGCCTCCTTCATCTGCGATATCTTCTCCCCGCTCATTGAGCCGGAATGGTCCAGGACGAAGATGATGTCCTTGGGGAGCTGGGACCCTCCAAGACCTTCGAGGTCAGGTGAGAAGACATGCATGAAATATGCATCTCTTCCGTTCCTGTAAGTGAGCATCGTCCCGTTCAGAGGGGGAGCAGCTTCCCTGAACTTCAAAAAGATCACCCCATTACTTGCGGGTGTTGAATGATGGGTGATGTTGATGGACCTGTCATCGTACCTCTCGGACTTGATATCAATAGTGCTTGCGGTGGTATCATACTCGAGGATGGGGGCATTGCATCTGACCCAGATCGAGGCAGATAGTCCATTGAAATTCCCAGGTCCCTTGAGGGATGAACAATCAACGGAATAACCATAGAGACCAAGGACCTTCACTATGACCTGTTCGTACCTGAGCCTAAGTGAAGCTTGTTTACCTGCACCGAGGTTCAATGATACCTTGAAGGACCCCTTCCCCCCTGGATTAGCCACCTGGACAGCGGACCTGCCCTGTTCCTTTGCCGCATCATAGGTCTCGGATGCGGCGGCCTTACCGGTGACATGTCCATAGGTGGTCCTCCCATCCATTGAAAGGGAGATGTTGGAGAGCATACCGTTCTCTGGAACGTTCAAGGAAAGGACCACTTCCTGCGATGATGAGGAAGGGTTCGATATGATAGAAAGGAACTCGGTTACTGAATAATGCTCCTTTATGAGCGATGTCATCTCGAGCCTTTCCAGGATGATAGATGGGCTCTGGCCTGAAGCATCATCGGCTATCCAGAGGCCACCAAGAACGGATAGGACCATGATCACAAGGACCATACCGGACATCATGGGGATCTTACCTTCCATACACCATCACCGAGTAAGAGCACGGGATACCCTTTATTAACTAAGAATGGAACGAAAATGCTACAATCAACGAAATCACCTCTTGGAGACAAAACTCCACTTAAAACGAAATATAATTCAATAAGACAGGGAGGTGCAGGTGCCGGGACATCTGGAGTGTCCTTGAATCAACGATCATCCAACTCCAGATGTCCAGCCCAAAACCAAATAATAATTTTTAAGCGGTTTTGGGCGTATGTAATCAATGTCACGCACCATTTTTCATGGACTTTATAAAAATGACGGGAGAAAAATGGTGCAGGTGCCGGGATTCGAACCCGGGTTAAAGGCTTGGAAGGCCTTAGTCATAACCAGCTGGACCACACCTGCATGCCATTATTACGGATTTCTGGCAGTGTATGAGCGTTCCCCATTTAACCCTTTTTATCCCCCCAGGATAGAAAGCGGATGGAACCAGGGCTGCGGAAATACGCTAGGAGCGAATAGATACAATAACCCAAGGAAGAGGGCTGGGACCAGCTGGGTCGTACCATCGTCATCGGTCTTGAAACCAAAGGAAAAGCCCCCCTTTTTCAATCCATAGAACTTGACGAGCTCAGGTCTCAATCTGAGCGTCCCCTGCAGTTCGGTCGCCTCACCTAGAAGCATGAAACCTGCAGCGAAACAGGCAAGGAATATATTGTAGCCAAAGAGGACGAATAAAAAGGCGGTGAAGATGAAACCCAGGGGATAGACCAGGTCCTTCTTCCATATCCGTATCTCACCTACTATGGGGTCCGAGAAGGAATAGACCACGATTATTGGCAATGCGACCTGCTGAGGAAGTACCAGCATTATCAGTAGGGACGACCAGAGGGACCAGGCATAGGAGCCCAACATCCTCTCCTCATGAGGTCTCTGACCGAAAAGAACCTTCCCCCTGGTCAATCTGAAAACCTCTATGACCAAGGGGATGACACCTGTGATGAGGACGAGAACGGTCCACGTGGGTATGCCGAACATACGGTAGGGGAACAGATAATAGAGGAACAGTAGCGGAGAGAGCAGGTGAAGGCCCCTTCTGAACAGATGTGAGGAAAGTGAGATCCTCGGTCTCCTATCCTCCTGCCCCTTGACGAATGCCATAATTCACATGAGAAAAACTGCACTATTAAATGTTTAGGATGGTCGCTCCCATCCAATATATATCCTCACTCTACCCATCAACGACCGAATGTATTATCTATGGATTAGGACGAATCAACGCATGTATGAGCAAGAGGCCGGAACCGCAGCAGAGGGTCCTTGATGCCAGGTGCTCCCAATGTAACAGCCAGCTGAACCTGAGGCTGCCGAAGGACCTTGATGAGGGTGAGTTCACCGTAAGATGTTATCACTGCTCGACCCGGCTTGATGTATTCGTAGGACCGGACGGTCGTTCAAGGAAGGTGACCGTACAGGGAAAGCAGAAGAGGACCGCTCCAAAACAGCAAAACATGGAACCTAGGCCGGAGCTGGTCGGACCCCCCAAGATAGACCTGGACCGTGGAAGGCTCCCATATAAAAAACGCCTGAGGGCCGCATTCGTCATGATGGTCATCGTTGGCATTCTAGGTGTCATGTCCTCTCTTCTGACCCTATCCGAATCCTTCAGGATTAAAGACCTGGATGAACAGAGCCCGAACGATACAGCTGACCTGAACCTATGGGTCCTGGACGAGACCACGGGAAGAGGGGTGTTCAGAGCAGAGGTAACCTTATCATCCAATGCCAACCAGACCACCTATTCCGATCAGGAAGGCTTAGTTGTTATTAGTGATGTCAAGATAGGCAGTATGGTCCTGACGATCTCCAAGGAAGGGTACAGGACTGTTAGCGGAAGGATAGTAGTAAAGAAAGGTACGCCAAACGTTCTGGACATCCCTCTAAAGAAGGGGAACCCATCGGATATCGACACTCTACCTGTACAACAGTTCAAGGACAAGACCTACAACCCCCTCTACACGGACACAGCCGCTACGCTCATGATGCTATCAGCCCTCATGGCGTTCGTATCTGCCATCTTCGTCCAGATCAGGGATTTCTTCTTCTTGGCCTTGATAGGGGCCTTCCTTTCCATCTTTTCACTGGGTTTCTTCATTGGGTCCATACTTGCCCTGTTCGGTTTCATCCTGATAATCCTGTCGTACGAGGGTTTCGAACACCATCATCATCTATCGAGGTACCTCGAGATCTACGGTAAGGGCGCAAGGAACATACCGGGCCCTCGCATAAGGACAGCGAACAGGTTGAACGGGGTCATTAAAAGGTGATTATGCCTCCTTTTAAGGGGCCGATTTCAGCTCTTCACCGCAGTAGGGGCAGAACCTTGGTTCTTTGGCCGTACCGAGCTTCTCGCCACAATAAGGGCAGAAGCTTAAGGGTTTTTTCTGTTTTGGCATCTTGACCTGTATCGTTCTCTGAGCCGTTTCCTGTTCCACGGCTGCAACGGCCGTTCTCTGAGCCCCCTGCCCTCCATCCTCATCCTGGCCTATGTTAGGTTTGGAGAAGAAGACATCCTTGTCCTCGGCCTTGCTCAGGTCGTCAAGGTTCTGCGCTATCTTTGCCAGACCGCCATCCTTGGAATCGTAGAGGATCACAAGGTCTGGCTTTCTTTCCTTCATCCTCTTCACACCTTCACTGTCCCCGGCAAGGAAATAGAGGTTCGCCGCATCCTGGAACCGGCCCTCAGACTCCATCTTCCTGGCGTTGGTCCCGTAGTTCTCCACCATCAGGCTCTTGACCCTGTCGATGTTCTTCACATCATTTATGGATGTATAGATCCGGAGAGCCTCTGCAAGAAGGTTCAGGGATTCGAGCCATCTTGCCTGTTCCCTTCTATCGTTCTCAAGCGTCAATTTCCTATCCATTAGCTCCTGTTCATCGCTCATCTCGGGCCTCCAGAGGTGATCGGTCGGACCTATTATCACAATAGCCCTTAGACATAATATTAAAACCTGCTGTCCCAATAGCCTCAAATAAAAAAAACCATCTGTCTATTGATCTACGATACTTTGACCCAAACAGGCGGTTTGGACGTTAAAAATGTTTTTATAGGAGTGCCCGATACTGTGGTTGCTCTTTTTCGAGCCTGTGAATGATGATGGCCGGTCCTTACGGATTCGGCCTGAAGGAGGTAATGACATGGTATCGAAGTTCGTTAAATTCGAGATGCCCAAGGACCTTGTAGAACAGGTCTATGAGGCCGTTGAGCTGGCTAGGGACACCGGGAAGCTCAAGAAGGGTGCCAATGAAGTGACCAAGACCATAGAGAGGGGCAAGGCAAAGCTCGTTGTCCTGGCAGAGGATACGAGCCCACCCGAGATCCTTATGCATATGCCCTTCCTCTGCGAGGAGAAAGCGGTCCCTTACGCATATGTTCCCAGCAGACAGGAACTGGGGAACACGGCAGCCCTGAAGGTCCCGACCACCGCGATCGCGATAGTCCAGCCCGGCAAGGGAAAGGTCCTGGTAGAGACCATTTCCAAGAGACTGCTCGAGATGACCAAGAAGGAGTGAAGGGGGCGTTTTGTTGCCGGTCGATGGAATACCCGCCGAAGTTGTCGAGCTAATCGGCAGGACCGGGATGGCCGGGGAGGCCACCCAGGTCAAGGTCAGGATCCTTGATGGCAAGGACAAAGGCAGGATAATAGCCAGGAACGTAATTGGCCCCATAAGGATAGGGGATGTCCTTCTCCTAAGGGAGTCAGCAAGGGAAGCCAGGAAACTGAGCGTGAGGTGAGGTAGATGGTCGAAGCAAAGACATGCTCGTTCTGCTTTGAGAAGATCCAACCTGGTACTGGCAGGATGTACATCAAGAAGGATGGAAGGAGCTATAACTTCTGTTCGACAAAGTGTTTCAAGAACCTCGTTGACCTGAAAAGGGTCCCGAGGAGGACCAAGTGGTCGAAGAACTATCAGAAGGGGTGAGCCCGTGACCCTTGAAAGGACCTTCCTCATGATCAAACCAGACGGCGTCAGCAGGGGTCTGGTCGGTGAGATCGTCCAAAGGATCGAGCAAAAGGGCTACAGGATCGCCGCAATGAAGATGATGACCATAGGTCCAGATATGGCCAGGGACCACTATGCCGAACATAGGACCAAACCGTTCTTCGGTGACCTGGTCTCCTTCATCACCTCTGGCCCGGTCGTCGCCATGGTAATAGAGGGCGAAAGGGCCGTAGATGGTATAAGGGCCATGATGGGAAGGACCGAACCAAAGGATTCACCACCCGGAACGATAAGGGGCGATCTGGCAGTGAACCTATCAAGGAATGTGGTCCACGGTTCCGACTCGCAGGAAAGCGCCAAAAGGGAGATATCCCTCTTCTTCCATGAAGGTGAGCAAAACGACAATACCAGAGCCGACCACGCATGGCTCTATCCTATTCAGAAAAAGAAAGACCGGTAAGGTGCATGAACGATGGACGACGAGAAGATATGCATAATAGCCATAATCGCTGCCGTTCTGCTCCTCGCAGGCCTTGCAGGTCTGTCACTCTATGATGATTACAAGGAAAAGGATAAGAAGGATGATAATAGGACCGAGGTCGTCCAGATAATGGACGGCGATGAGGTAACGGTGGATTACATAGGTCGGTTCCTGGGAGCTGGTAGTGATCAGGGGCCGGTCTTCGACACCTCCATCCGTGAGGTTGCGGACGATATCAGCATTCCCAAGTCCCAGGGCTTCATGCCCAAACCGGTCTATGATGACCTGGCCTTCACAGTTGGCTCTGGTCAGATGGTAAAGGGCTTCGAGGAAGCCGTCCTTGGCAAGAAACAGGGACAGACCTTTACGGTGACCGTACCTCCGGATAAGGGTTACGGAGCAGCCATCCCTGAACTTATTTATAATTTCAACACAACCCAGATACTTCCGCTCAGGGAGGTACTGAGCATTGATGAGTTCTCCAGGTCATACCAAGGGATATCCGCTGGGGATGTCAGGTCGTTCCTTCATCCCTTCTGGGGCTGGGAGGTTGCGGTGCTGAACAGCAACGCCCTGGAGGTGACCATAATGCATCAGCCCGTCTACGGAAAGGATTATCATCCCCTTCCATGGAACGTGACGGTGAAGGACATATCCACGGAACGTAACACCTTCACCCTGCAGCACCAGGTATACGAGATATCCACAAGAACGAAGGTCCCCTTCCCGGAGATGGGCAAGTTCGACCCTAGCTGGGCCAACAGTGCCATCGTTGCCAACAGCAACAACCCGCCCATGGAAGGTTTCGTAACCTCGATGGGTGGAACGATAACTCTGGATTTCAACAAAGAGGTGGCTGGCAAGACCCTCCTCTTCCAGATAACCATAAACAGTGTAAAGAGGGTGGAGTGATGATAAGGTCCAAGAACATCAGGGCGGCGTCCAACGCTGTCCCATTGTACATCCTTATAGGGGCCATCGTCGTCTCGGTCATACTCTTCATACTGGCAAATCAGTTCCTGTTGGTATCCACAAAATACCCATCGGACAATGGACCACTTGTTGACGAACAGAACGTTCAGTACGGCAAGCCTTTTGCCGTGTTCCAGGTCGAAGGTTTCGGGACCATCAAGATAGCACTTGACAAGGATAAGGCCCCAAAAACGGTAGAGAATTTCATAACCCTTGCGAACAAACCATTCTACAACGGTCTTACCTTTCACAGGGTCATCCCTGATTTCATGATACAGGGAGGCGACCCGCAGGGTGATGGGACCGGAGGGCCTGGATATACCCTTGAGTCCGAAGCGTCCAACGGACTGAAACATGACAAGGGCGTGATCTCCATGGCAAAGAAGAGCGGAGATACCAGGATGTCCGGGTCACAATTCTTCATAGTCCAGGCAAAGGATGGGGCTCACCATCTCGACGGCGAGCACACCGTATTCGGAAGGGTCGTATCCGGTCTGGACCTCGTCGATAAGATAGCTGCGGTCAGGACCGATGCCAATGATAAACCGGTCGATCCGATCATAATATCCTCTGTGACCATCATCTACGAATGATCTACCTGACCATCATTTCTTCAAGCCCCACTGGGAGGATGGTCTCAGGTTACCTCTGAGATATGCCTGTGCCGAGAGGGCGGACCTCATCCCTTCAGCTACCGCAAGTGAGATCTGACGCACCTCCCTGCAGGTTATGTCCCCAGCCGCATAGACGCCTTTCAAAGAGGTCGTAGCGCCATCATAGGTCCTTATACAACCATTATCGCCTTTCTCCAAGCTATCCGCGATGTAATCTGTCACAGGCCTGTTGCCCATGAGGTAGATGAAAAGAGCATCGCATTCGAAGAGCCCCTCCTCACCTGTGCTGGACCTGACAAGGACCCCCTTGAACTCAGGACCTTCTGGGATGTTCATTATCCTCTTTCCTTCCATGGGAGAGACCTTGCTGAAAGAACGCAGCGAATCCAAGCTCTCCTCATCGAACGGTCCCACCATTGAAAAGACCGATATCCTCGATGCGAACGTAGAGAGCAGTTCAAGCTCATCTCCAAGCCTGGTCGGCTGCCCAACGACAGCCACATGCTTTCCTTTCATGTTCGGACCATCGCAGATTGCGCAGTAATGCACCCCTCTTCCAATGAACTGACCCTCACCTTCTATGGAGGGTTCCCTGCCCATTGAACCAGTAGCAAGTATCACGGTCCTCCCCTTGAAGGTCCTTACGGGCGATGAGAGGAGCTTCTCCTCTTTCCTGAAGTCCGTATAGACGATGTTCTCCTGGACGAACTGAGCGCCCAGGTTCCTGGCCTGTTCCCTGAAACGTTCAAGGAGATCACTTGCCTTTATGGGACCTGGGAATCCTGGGTAGTTCTCTATCTGATGGGGACCGCCCATAGCTCCGCTTCCCTTATCCTTATCGATGATGAGCGTCCTCAACCCCCCCCTTGCTGAGTAGATGGCCGAAGCCATTCCTGCAGGTCCGCCCCCAACTATGATGACGTCCCAAACCTCATTCTCGGGGCCTGTCTGCAAACCTTTCCCATCATCTGACATCGTTTTGACCTCCCGTCGTATTACGTATGATATATCCATAGATCCTTGAGTTTAAACTTTGTGCATGAACATGCTAGTTCCGCAGGGAAGGTACCTGTTCGAACCACCTCAGGATTTCTTCTTGATTATGACCGTCAGGACATCACCTTCCCTCAATCTATGATTTATCCCTACGGCCTGACCGGGATATTTTGCTGATGGGCCCCAAATGCTTGCATATCTGAAGAGCTCGACGAAATCCCTATGCAAGTGCTCGCAGACGGCTTTGACCGTTGAACCGTCAAGAAGGACCAAAGGAACGTCCATATCAGCAGGACCCCCCTGGGGTTTAAGATATATCCTAATGAAACCAAGGGTGTCATATATCCTGTCCTTAAGTTCCTGGATGCCCGTACCATCCTTGACTGACAGCTCGAGGAATTCGACACCCACAGAATCCTTTATCTGTCTCCTCACACCTCTGAACGCTTGGTCTATCTTATTTATCACAGTGATGCTGCGGATGAAGACCCGGTTCCCTGCAAGGAAATCAACGAGACGGTCCTGGGTCGCATCTTCCCTGAGAACGATAGTGCCACTGACGATCCCGAAAGCACGGACTATCTCGGAGGCCTGCTCCTCCGTCATCTTGGTCATCTTGACCGTGCTGCGTATTATTATCCCACCCTTATCGGATGGTGTGAACGTGATATCGGGCCTCTTCTGGTCCAGCCTGATCCCGGCATCTATCAGTTCCCTCTGGAGTATGTCTATTCGATAGTTGAAAATATCTCCCATCAAGAGGACTAGGTCCGAGTTCCTGGCAGCGGCAATGACCTCCTTGCCTCTGCCCTTACCCTTGGATGCCCCTTTGATGATCCCAGGCATGTCAAGGACCTGGATCTTGGCCCCTTTGTACTCAAGGAGGCCTGGAATGACATCTAGTGTCGTGAACTGGTACTCCGCCACTTCCGACCGTGAATTTGTAAGCTCGTTCAGGAGTGATGATTTACCTACGGACGGGAAACCGACGAGGGCCACAGTTGCATCGCCCGATTTCTTGACATAAAACCCCTTGCCCATACCGGTGCTCTTGGATTTATTGAGCTCTATCTGTGCCCTGAGCTTTGCTATCTTAGCCTTGAGCTTGCCTATATGATGCTCGGTGGCCTTGTTCTTCTGGGTCTTGAAGACCTCGTCCTCGATCTGTTTGATCTGTTCTTCTATGGTCGCCATGTTTCTCAGTTCCGGACCGGGCATCTACCCATCTTGATTATGAATGACCTGTATTCAAGCTTTTCATAGGGCCGATTCTCCATCGGCCTGAAAAGAAGACATAGGTTACCGTTGGTCTGTTGTGCACCTACTTCTGTGGCTGCTGCGGAGGCCTCATCGGCTGAAGGGGCATCATCGGCCTCATAGGCATCGGTTGCCCAGGCGGTGTTCCAGGGGGCATGCCAGGCCTTGGAGGCATCATAGGTATCATCATCATGGGCGGTTGAGGACCTGTCGCAGGTTGGACGGGACCCGTTGGGGGAGCTTGACCGGGTATGATTGCACCTTCGTGATAGAGAGATGTTTTCTTCCCCGGTTCCTCCGGGACACCCTCTCCTGGCTCCGGTGGTCTGATCTCCTCTTCGTACTTGGTCCCTTTGAGGTAAAGTGCGAACTCATCGTTCAAAGCGGAGAGCGACCTCTTCCTCCTGTCCTCCAGGTCCTTCTTGGCCCTGTCCTTCGCCATATCCTGGCCCTGCCATCCCGGTGGGACCTCGATCCTCATCTCCTTGATGACCAGGTCATGGTCCCTCAGGTAGGCGTCCATCTGATCGATGGGGACCGCCTCATGGGACTCGAAACAGGATGGACAGTTGGCGTTCTCGATGATCTGTATGCGGGTCGTTCCGCATGAGCAGGTCCAGGTCGGGAGGTCCGTATAGATGGTATCCATCGTCTCTATGTCCTTCCGCCTCTCCTCGTACTGCTCGACCATCTGTTTCTGCTGGGAGCTCTTTCCGGAGACGAGCATGAAGACCACGACACCGGCGGCCGCAAGCAAGATCAGAACGAAGACGACGATTATGATAGGCCCTATAACATCTGGGTCATCTTTTACCTCACTGACCTTGATCTTGAAGGTGAACTCTTCAGAGTAGAGCCCTGCTTCGTCCCTAGCCTTAACGCGTATGTTGTACTCGCCTATCTGGTCCTTGGGAAGTTCCAGAGCGAACTGGTAGTAATCCGCACCGTTCTTCTCTGTGGATGCTCCCTTGGGAGGTGTTATGTTCCATGAGTAGTAGAACTTGCTCTTGGTGTAATCATCCGCTACGTAGACCGTGATATAGACCTCGTCCCTTATGTCACCTGAGCTAATGTTGAAATATCCACCATCGTTCTCAATGAAGTGTATCACCTCATTGAACATTATGGAGACGTTCAGGACAACGGGTGGCTGTTCCTTTCCGGCCGTCTCTACGGTGACGAACAGGGACGAGGGTCCGATATTTCCATTGTCGTCAACGACACTGATATTGACGTTGTACTCGGTCCCTCTCGTCAGACCGTCTATCCTGGCCGTTCCATTCCCCAACTGGTCCTGGACCAGCGACCCGACCTTCCCCGAACTAGAATATCTTAGAAGGTAATGGTTGAAGTCCATCACCTGTTCCTTCTGAACGGGCGACCAGGTCATTTCAAAGGACTTGCTAGTGATGGAACCCTCGACGACCTTGAGGTCCGTTGGAAAGACCCTAGGTGCCGTCCTATCGGACTGATTTATGGGTTCGGCAAAGTCATAATTGTTCGATCCTAGCGTGATGTTCTCTTCAAGATTGTAATCAAGGATGGTCACCGCAGCATAGTACATCACCCCATCGATGAGAGGGGCCCCTTTGAACTCGTCTATTACCATGTCGCCGGTCTTGTAATTGCCTATCGTAGTATATGGCTGCATCCCGATTACGGACTCTATGGGTCTATCGTCGAAGTATATCTTGTACTGCCAGAACATACCAAGGTTCGTTTCCGAGAACCATGACAATGAAAGAGCACCCCCGCCATCTTCAGGGATGTCATTGACAGAGAATCCCAACGGATTCGCCATTGGAACGCCATCGGGTTCTATGTAATGGACACCGTGGATGGAATTGTTCCCGTCAAGAACCACGTCTATGTGATCATTGTGGTCCAGCGCAAGAACGGCAAACGAGTAGAGGTTCCTGGAATTGATGGGCAGTCCACCTATCTCCGACACCAACAGTTCCGATACGGAGGCAGTGGTAATGGTCGCAAGCAGGTAGGCCTGGTCCACATCGTTGAAGAAGAAGTTCTGACCATAGACCTGGTACTCGACGAACCTCGGTAAAGTCGTTGGCGTCCAGGTTATCTTGATCTTCTTCTCACCCTTCAGTCCCTCCGCGATGACATCCCTTATCTTCGGGATGGGCAGCTCCTTGTCGTTAATGACCTTCGCTCCGTTCGAGAGGGTTATCTTGTCCGTGTACTGGCCCCATTTGTTGACCGTGACGACCGTAGCATAGTATGTTTTTCCATCCTCGAGCGTTGTCCCCTTGCTCGTATTGACAATGACCGTATGATTGTAGAACCCCTCTTCATCTGCCGGGGTTATCATCAGGTCCGGTTGCCTGTTCGAATCATTGGCCTTAAGGTCCGAGACGCTGGTGAACGGAAGCATTTCGAGGAAGACCCAGAAAAGACCTATGTCCTCGATGTGCTGTATGTTCGGCGGTATGAATGTCAACTTCAATGCTCCGCCTTTGTCCCCCTCGCCATCCTCACCCTTGTAATCCTGGAGATCGACCTCTAAACAGACATCCGGGATGTCCAGGGGCCTGAAATATGCTTGGGCCGTTGTGGAAGAGGAAACGTTGCCCCAATTCCCTACCTCATCCTCGGCCCTGAAAGCAAAGGAAACAAAGCTCCTTGGCGGGAACTTAATGGCAAATTCGTTACTCGTTATGTCCTCTATGCCCATCAAGAGCTCTTCCCTTGTCAGGTAGTTCTTGATCTCCCCTCCGGTGAAATTATGGTAGACCTTGTAACTGCTCCAATCCTGGTTCGTCAGGGTCGCATTTCCCATTACAATTCTGACCTGGAGCTTCTTCACTCTGCCGCCAACATCTGTGTCAAGGAAGCCATTGTTCTCCTCTGGCCATTCGAACGATATCTTGAACGTGCCCGGTATCCTCTCTTCAACAGGAACGGATGTCCCCTTGATCCAGTTGATATTATCCGTAGCGGAAGGTGCAACACCATCCACAACTGGCCCCTGGACAGGTTTAATCGAGCTGCTTACCGGGTCCATGGAACCTCTTATGGCCTTTGCTGTTACCTTTACGTAGATAGGACCATCGGGTTGGTCCTTGGTTATCGAATTCGGAAGCGTGCTCTTCGCAATGAACTTGACCCCCTCCACTATGGTCTTTAAGTCAGCCGGGTCCCTTGAAAGCGAGATGGTCTTCTTCAGGTTCAGACCGTTCACATCGCTGAAAACCTCCAACTTTATGACCCCTGGTACGTCTCCTTCCATGTCCTTGTATGTTATGCCCAGGTCGAACATGGTAGTGGCGGAACCGGTGGGCGGGGATATAGATAGGTCCTTCAAAATGGGCAGCTGGTTCCTTCTGAGCACTTCCAGGTCACCGGTGTTCGATGCACCGGCGTTGGGAGAGGAGACCAGAACGCATTGCTGATAGGTAGCTCCGTTCGTATAGTTCACATGGGACATCGAGTATCCTATGTTATCCCCTGCAGCCCTCCCGTAGAACTTCGCTTTGGCAGTTGATGCATCGTTCGATGAAGACCAGGACCAGAAAGAATAGACAGCACCTGATTCGGCCATCAAGGCACCGGTCCTATTGTCATAACCGGGCGCTCCGATAGATATCGAAGGGATCGTCGGACCTACTATGTCGGATCTGGCTATGGACCACCCGAACCTATCCCCCATCTCTTCACCAGAGAAGTTCTCATCGAATGTCCCGGGCTGGCTCAGGTCCCTCTGCAGTGACGTTGCTCCGTAGAACAGAAATACCTTGCCTTCGCCCTGGAACGGGGCAGATACCATGAGCTCATCCCCTGAGCCGGGACCTCCAGTGGTATCACCTATGACGCCAGCGGTCCAACCCAATCTGGACCTGTTGACCTGTCCATATATGAACCCGTCAAGGTTGCTCGGATATTTCTCAGGGATCTCCATCATTATGTTCTTTCCGTAATGAACGTAAAATGCCCCCTTTTCCAGCCATGTGACCGTAGTGACCGGTGAATAGAAGGGGTCACCCATTCCCATATCCTCTATCCCATCACCGTTAATATCACCTACATTTTCTACAGTGAAGCCAAACCATCCGTTATCGTCGTACCCATATATCACAAATACAAGCCTGGCTCCGCCGGATGATGTATAGGCCTTATCGGTCTCAGGGGTCACGCTCGTCCTGCCCTCGCTCGAAGCCAGAGAAAGGTTTATCAGATATACGGCTCCGGTCCTGTAGTCCCCACCAAGCTCGCTAATCGTATGCAGTTGTCTCGGAGCGCCAACTATAGCGAATATCTTGTTATTGTTCTCAAAATCTATTCCTGCGACGGAATGGCCAAGGAGTTCCCCTGAGACCCCTATTATGGTTATGACCGCATTCGCCTGGGTTAACGTATAGGTGCCCTTGGACCTACCTATGAACACATAGGCCTTCGATTCTCCGGGTGACCCGATTATCACCTCGTTCCTCCCATCGCCAGTGTAATCATCGATGGTGTTCACATCCCAACCGAAGTTGCTGGACGCTGGACCGGTGATCCTCCAATTAGGACTTGTGAGGGATATCGATGATGACCATGGGCCGTTGAAGATATAGACCCTGTTCTCACCGGGGGCGGCTATGGCATAGTCCGTTATCCCGTCACCATCTATATCTTTCAATGCCGTAACGTTCCAACCCAGTTTGGCATTGTTCGTGCTTCCCGAGGTCCTATAGACAGGTTCCAGGTCCTCGTTCCCCTGGACTATGAACGGTAAGGTGCTCATTAGGAGCATTACCAGCATTACCGATGCCATCTTAGGAATAAAGGACGTTCTTGTGTTCCCGATTTTCATCATAGACACTGAACCATACCTCCTGGCCTTGTATTCAGGATACCCTGACGAAGAGAGGTTTTACTAAGGGCAGAAAGGTATATATTCTTTACCTATGAGGCATGCCAGAGAACCCGGCCTTAAAGTCCATAAGGCACCTTCAGGACCGATCTATGGTATCGATCCCATAAATCCTCCTAGGGGCCAAGACCATGAGTTCGTACTGGGCATCATCATCTAGCAAACCCGTTTCCCTTGCCCATCGGACCTTCTTGGGAACGGAATCTGGGGGAAGGACTACATCCGGCCTTGAAGGGTCATCTATGTAATCGGTCTCCAGGAGCGGATAGGTCCCATCTATTAGCATTTCCCTAAGGAAATCCTTTCTGCATAGCATTGAAGCGGATAGGCCCACCGCGAATGCGGACCTGACCGTTTTGGGGTCGCTGTAATGCTTTATGGCCCTTTCCCTGCTAAGACCAGCCTTGTCGCAGAGATCTCCCAGATGGGCCATGAGGTTCTCGTTCGATGATAAGGATTCAGTATGGAGGACGACCGGCGCCCTGCGCTTTGAAGCTCCTTCCATTGCCTTCAATAGAATCCTATCGCAGAGGTTCTGCATCTCCGGAGCAACAGGGAAATGGACCCTTCCGACCTCTCCTATGCCCAGGACCTCTCCTGAATCCAACAAATCCATTGCGAGTCCCACCGCTGAGAGCTGTAGCTCTAAAGCCCTGTCAGCTCCCAATGCTTCGCATTGGTAGGGCAGATCCCCCGGATACGGCCCTACAACGCAATCGGCCTTTGCACCTAGATCAGATGCAAGTCCCTTCATCTCTATTGTGGTCCTAAAGGCCCGTTCATATTCGGATATGTCCAGGTTTGGCACCCTTTTATATGGCTTATGTACGATGATCAGATAGGTGCCACCTGCATCCATGAAACGTTGGACTGCCCTGTTCGGGTCACCGCTCGGGTCCAGATGGATATGTGAGTCCAGTATGGGAAGGGCGTCCATGACAAGCCCCCAATCATATCAGGTCTTACCAAGCCTTGTTCCTATCATATGAAGGCTTGTAACCGCTTCCGCCACCGACGGGGCCCCCTTCACGATCAGCTTTCCCTCAGGGAATATCAGTACCTCGATACCGGACCTCCCTAGCCGTAATATGAACCCGGGAAGCTCTGACGGGTCATATATAATGCCATCCTTCTTGAACTCTTCATAGACCGACCTAGCGTCCAGGGGGGATCCGAGATCGTGCGAAGCTATGACCTCCTCGATCTTGACGCCGGGACCAGCTTTGAGGTCCGATGATCTGAACGCTTCGGATGAGATGAGCGATCGTGCGGCCTCTTCGAGATCGCTCTCCTGTTTCAATCCGCTGAACTTGACGGTGCCATCACCCAGGACAAAGACGCTGCATTCCGGGTCCTTCATCTCGAACTTCAAGCCATTGAAGAATGAACCCTGGTAATTGGTATTAGGTAGCAGCTCCGACAGCCTTTGCAGATCTGGCCTGCCCTCCAATCTGATAGAGCCTGTTATGCTCTCTATGGATATCTTCATGTTAGGACCCTGGTCCCAATGGAGGTCGGCCTTATTAATCGTTTTTCCAAGGGATGCTCTCAGACCTCGCCCTCCCCCTCTCCATGCATGGGTCTCACCCTATCTCTTTGACGGTCGATGCCGCTTTCCTCCAGTTCGAGTATATATCTCATGGACCAGCAGTACGAATCATAGGCTTTGGTACCGGTCCTGTGGACCTTACCTTCGATCTCAATATGGCAATGGGAACAGAGTATGTGTGTCCTTCTGATATTGATACCTGCGGATGCCTGAGCCGCATGATCGACCAGAGGGTCGGGGAACAACAAGAGCTCACCTGCCCATCCGCTTCCACTCCTGACTTACCTCATCGAACCTCTCATACCCGTGCTTATCGAACCTGACGCCGCAGGAAGGTTCTGTACACCTATACCTCACATCCTTGTCCTCGCCTGCCCCTATCACGACTGGTACGAGCAGTCCATTTGCGCAGACCGGACATACAGGATAATAGTTCGTGGATTGGCTCATCAAGGGCACCTTGCTTGGATGAAGTGATAACCTAACCTTTTATTATACTATCTACCTGTTCTTGAAAGTCCGACAGTCCGGTCTGGCAAAAGGTTTTTATCGCCCTTGCTGTTGGCTTAAAAGGCCTTCGCAGGTGAACGACCTATGTTCTGTCCATCATGCAGGAAATTGCTCAGGCCTGAGAACGGGGCCTTGAAGTGCAATACATGCAGTTATACAAAGGAGATACCTGGCGCTCAGGTACAGAGTCCCTCCGATAAGAGGAAGGACCCAAGGCTGGTCTGTCCGAAATGCAACAAGAAGGGCACCTGCATTGAGGTGTCCAAGACGAAGAAGGCCGAGGATGGCCTCCTTACCGTTGATACGGTCCTTTCACCTATCGTCTACAACTGCACTGCATGCGGTTTCAAGTTCATGGAGAATCCCAGGGACATTGCCGTCTTCGAGGACCTTGACACAATGCCCATCGACGATCAGGTGTTCTGTTCGAAATGCGGCAACAGGGGAGCTTACTGGCACCTTAGGCAGACAAGGTCCGCCGATGAGGCGACGACCAGGTTCTACAGGTGTACCAAATGCAAGAACACCTGGAGAGAGTATGCCTAGGGCGATGTCCGGGAAACCCATTAATACCCGGCCCGACACTGACATGCACCATGGGAAAGGCGGAAGGAGCACAAGGAGGTCCATCTACCATCAAAGAAGGAGCGGTGGTCATGGACCTGGTACCTTCCGGCGGCCTTAAAGGACCTGGGACAAGAAGCTCTCTCTTCTACAACCCTTCCATGGTCCAGAACAGGGATGTCTCAGTTCTTTTCCTATCGACCTTGCTTGAAGGGGGAATGCTCCCTGGTAGGGACCGTAAGGATATCCTTGACGGCCTTTGCGGTTCCGGTATAAGGGCAATGAGGTTCGCCCTTGAGATCGGAGATATGGACGGAACCGTGAGGTATATGGGATGCGACAGGGAGGAACAGGCCGTGGAACATGCAAAGAGGAGCGTACTGGAGAACAAGGCGCCCGTCGAGATATTCCACGATGATCTCAACGTCCATCTGCAAGGCAAACGGTACTCCTATATCGATGTGGACCCTTACGGCTCACCTGTCCAGTTCGTCCCATCTGCCCTGACCTCGCTATTGTCAGGTGGCGTTCTGGCGGTGACCGCAACGGATACCGCAGCACTGACCGGTTCAGCCAGGAAGGCGTCCATGAGAAGGTACTGGACGCAAAATATCAAGACAGAATACCTGCATGAGATCTCCTGCAGGGTCCTGGCAGGATATCTGGCACGTTGCGCATCCACGATCGAGAGGGCCGTCCAACCCATTTTCCTGTATTCTTCGGACCATTATGTGAGAGGTTATTTCAGGGTGGTAAAGAGCGCAAGCAAAGCGGATTCTTCCATGAGGTCACTTGGCTTCTTAGTGCTCGACCCGCCTGCGGCCCCTTTACAGTTCCAGAATCTAGAGGAACTGTCCAAGGATGGAGGGGGCAGACAAGTACTGGGCCCCCTCTGGCTCGGAAATTTGGAGGACCCTTCTTTCATCGAAGCTGCCCTGAGGACACTGACATCAGGTAATGGGCCTGTACGGCACCTCACAACGGTGAAGAGCCTTGAGAGCATGCTGAGGAGGGCTTTGGGCGAATCGGGGCTCCCACCTGGGGGTTATGACCTGAACGTACTTGCGTCCAGGCTCAAAGCATCACCTCCTCCTATAGAGAAGGTCATAGATTGTCTTTCGAAAAGGGGTCACAGGGCCAACAGGAGCAGGTTCTCGCATACACTGGTGAAGACCGATGCGCCTTTCAATGATATGAAGGCAGTGTTCATGGAGCTTAGCGGTGGGGGGTGACGGTCGAATGGTACAGGTCCTTGCTACGTCCATGGAAGCAAAGGTCCTCAAAGTACTCTTGGATAGATACCCTGTCGATGATATCGAACTATCCAAGAGGACCAGCATCGACCTCAGGGAGGTAAGGAGGACATTGATAGGGATGGAAAGAAGAGGCTGGGTGAAGCTTGACAGGCTTCCTGACAGGATGTTCGTGAGGCTCCTTAGAACGGATTTCCTATTCCTCGGGCGGGATGAGACCCAGAGGAAGGCCGTGAAACATAAGAAAGGTAAGAATGACAAGGTCACAAGGGAGAAGCTCCTGAATGACCCATATGATGATATCATGTACGCATGATGATCTGGGATGGGAAGTTCAAACCCTGCCCTCTATCGATCATATTAAAATTGGCGCCGGGGATCGGATTTGAACCGACAAGGGTCACCCCAGCGGTTTTCGAGACCGCCGCCGTACCGGATTGAGCCACCCCGGCAATATCCTTCTGGACGAGTTCAGGTCTATTCCGATTTGAATAAAAAGACTTTCGGTCCATCGACCGTCCCACATCATTTACCAGGTATCAGATGAAATCGGCCCCGCCCCTGACCTCCAGGAGCTTCTCCCTAACTCTCTGTGCCAGTCCTAGTGCGCCCATGTTCTTGAGGCTCTGATACGCCTCCGTCAGGAAGCTCCTAGCCTCATCGAACCTCTCGATCCTTATGTAATGCTCTCCCAAGAAGTACCTTGCCCTCGATAGCTCGTATAGGACATCGAGCGATTCGAAGGAGGATATCGATTTGAGGAGCAATGACTCCGCTTCCTCCGGGTCGCCAACCCTTGAACGGCAATCGCCCATATACATCATGGCAACGCCTAAGGCGACCTTGTCGTCCCTCTCCCTAATATCCTCTATAGCATGATCGTAAAGGCTTGAGGCCTCCTCGTACCTGCCCTGGAGCGCTCTGAGGTGTATCAGGTTAAGGGTCGGCCACCAGGTATCCTGTCTTCCTTGCTCTTTGGCGCTCTCGATCGCCTGATGCAGATATTTTTCGGCCTCCTCTGTCTCCCTGTTCATCAGGTGGACGTTCCCCAGGTTGTTATAACCCCTTGAGACCTCTGCAAGGTTCCCTATGGACTCGAGGTGTTTGACACCCCTCGAATAATAATCAATGGCCTTCTTCTGGTCCCCGCGGTGATTGAAGACATTGCCGATATTGAGGTAGAGGGAGCCTATGGTGTTCGCATCGTTTATGGATTTGGCGTACTGCAATGATTTGGAGAACATCTCGAGCGACCTTGTGAGATCCCCCTTCCTCCAGTTGATGTATCCCATGCCCATATAAGCCTGGGCAATGTAACTGATGGAAGAAGTCTCCTGTGTGGAGCTCACGACGTCATTGTAATAGGTAAGGGCCCTTTCAAAATCACCTTTCCTCTTGCACAGCTCTCCCATGTTGTTCTTTGCTCGGACCTTGGCCGAAGGTTGCCTGAGAACGGTCGCAAGGTTCAATGCACGCTCGGAGAACTCCAAGGAACGCTTCCAATCCCCTATCTGGAGGCATAGATCGGAAATGTCCAGCAGAACTTCCATGTTCTGGGTCTTCAACGCCTCGGACTGAGGGAGCTTCTCTATGCAATCAAGGACCATATGCAGATATTCCAGGGCCTTGTGCGGAGAGGCCTTCTGATAATAGGAGGCCGCTCTGGTCAGATAATGGAGGGCCTTCTCAAGGTCCTTTCCCCTGTAGTAATGTGTACCTATGTTACCCCAGAAGAGCGGATCGTTCCTGTACTTGGTCTCCAGAACGAGCGCCATCTTCGTATGGAGGAAACGCCTTCTGCTGTGGTTCAGTTCAGAATAGACGATCTCCTGTATAACTGGGTTCTCGAAATCGTACCTCTCCTCATCGGTGATCTCCTTGAGGAACTTCGCCTGTACAAGCTCTTCCAGTGCTTCCAGGACATCTTCGTCCTTCATGTTAAGGGAATCCTTGATGATATCGAAGGTGATCCTTGTACCTGAGGAAACCGATGAAAGCCTGATCACGTTCATGGAATTGGCGTTCAACCAATGCATCCTTCTAAGGATTATGTCCTTAAGCGTGGTGGGGAGAGATATCGTCTCCGGGTCTATGGACTGGGACCATTCTGGCTCCAGAGGATTGATGACGTCCCTTTCAAGGAGGGAATAGATCACTTCCTCTATGAAGAATGGGTTCCCGTTCGTCCTCTTGAATATCATGGTCCCGAAGGTCTGTGGCACCTTCTCGATCTGCATTATGCTCTGGATGAGATTATCTGTTTCGTCCTCGGTCAGCCTCTTCAAGCTTAACGGAACGAATAGCTTGTCCCTTGAGAGCCTTTTCAGAGGATCGGACAGCGGATGCGGATTATCCTCTCCCCAGAAGAGGTCCTCCGGCCTATAGGTGCATATTATCATTATCGAATGGTCCTGGATCTTGGGTGCTAGGTACTGAAGCAGCTTGATTGACGGCGGGTCTGCCCAATGAAGGTCATCTACGAAGAGGCAGACTGGACATTGACCTGCGAGCTTGAAGATGAACCGTGAGAGCTTGTCGAACTCAAGGAGACCCTCCACCACCATGTCCTCCTTGACCTCGACCTCGATTTCCGCGGGTATGAGGGACATGGGAACGAAGTCGTCCATGACGGCCGATTGGTCGTTCGTGCCTCCGTTCCTGCTTGAGTCAGGGACAGAGAAAGGGGAGGCTTCATCCTCGGAGGATTTGCTCAATTTCCTGTACTGGTTGAACATATCCTTGAATGGGAGATAGATGTCCGTATCCTTGAAATACAGACAGCGGCCTGAAAGGAATGTGAAACCCTTGAACTCGGGGAGCTCTTTCATCTCTTCTATGAGCCTAGTCTTACCTATACCGGCCTCTCCATCCACTAGGACCAGCCTTCCATGCTTCTGTGCCACTTCCTTGAGGATCCCGCTGAGGGTCCCTAGCTCTTCCTTCCTTCCAACGTAGGTGGTCCTGGACCTTTCATGGGTGGGGAGCATCTGGTTTCACCGGTCGGAACTTAAAAGGATGCGGGATACTATTAAATGCTTTTCGTATTCCTCCATTCATAAGAAAATCAGTCTAACTTCCGTATTCTTTACCATCATACCCGATATCGGACCGTAATACTTTTGCTCCCCTGTTCATTATTTTTATAACCGGTCCTGACCTGAACTTATTCCAGCCTTTTGCGGGTCCTTCACGTTGGGTCCTACTGGACCTGTTCGAGGCCTTGGGACATCCATTCCATGGAACCTTCGGCACGCGGACAGTTACGTAGCGGACACGACCAACGTAAGGGGGGAAGGTCGTAAAGGAGGCAACCTGATGGACATCGCACCGATGGAAGATCCCAAGCTCTCAGACAACGCAATGACTGTCCTCAAAAGAAGATATTTCAGGAAGGACGATAACGGTAACGTGATCGAGACCCCCATGGAACTCTTCCTTAGGGTGGCCTCGAACATCGCAAAGGCCGACCTCAACTATAGCCCGGATGTCGATATCCAGGGAACGATACGGGAATTCTACGACATTATGAGCGGTCTGGAGTTCGTTCCCAATTCCCCGACATTGATGAACGCGGGAAGGGAGCTTCAGCAGCTCTCTGCCTGTTTCGTCCTTCCGATCGAGGATTCGCTCCCGGGGATATTCGAGACCGTCAAGCATACGGCAATGATCCATAAATCCGGCGGGGGTACCGGGTTCTCTTTCTCCAGGATCAGACCAAAGAACGACCTTGTGAGATCGACAAAGGGCGTCTCGTCCGGCCCCATATCGTTCATGCAGGTATTCGATGCCGCTACCGATGTGATCAAGCAAGGGGGTACCCGCAGAGGGGCCAATATGGCAATACTCAGGGTCGATCATCCGGACATCAAGGACTTCATATCGGCCAAGGACGACAGCAAGAAGCTCAACAACTTCAACCTCTCAGTGTCGGTAACGGATAGGTTCATGGAAGCGCTCGTGTCCGGAGGCGAATATGACCTGATCAACCCACGGAACGGACAAAGTGCTGGCAAGGAATCGGCACCAAAGATCTTTGACCTGATCATCAAACAAGCCCATAAGAACGGGGAACCAGGTATTGTGTTCATTGACCGCATAAACAGGGATAATCCGACCCCCAAAATGGGTGTAATAGAATCAACGAACCCCTGCGGCGAACAACCCCTCCTTCCTTACGAGTCCTGCAACCTTGGTTCGATAAACCTGTCACTGATGGTCAATGAGGATAGGACCGTTGACTGGGAAAGGGTCAGAAGGGTCGTTCGTACATCGGTCCACTTCCTGGACAATGTCATAGATATGAACAATTTCCCATTGAAGGAGATAGAGGCAAATACCAAGGCCAATAGGAAGATAGGTCTTGGAGTCATGGGTTGGGCGGACATGCTGTTCCTTCTTGGCATACCCTACGACTCCGAAGAGGCAGTTGAGCTCGCAACCAGATTGATGGGGTATATAAAACATGAAGCTGACCAGATGTCGAGGGAACTGGCCAGGAAAAGGGGTCCATTCCCCAACTTTACTTCCTCCATCTTCGCTCAGAGAGGGGAAGAGCCTATGAGGAACGCTACGACCACGACCATTGCCCCCACCGGTACCATCTCGATAATTGCCGGAGCATCGTCAGGTATAGAACCGCTCTTTGCGCTGGTGTTCAAAAGGAACGTCATGGACCGGGATAGGCTGATGGAGGTTCATACACTTTTCAGCGAGGTAGCGCGAAAGGAGGGGTTCTACTCCAACGAGCTTATGGACAAGATAGCCGAAAAAGGGTCCATAAGAGGCATCTCTGGTGTCCCCGAGAAGCATCAGAGGGTGTTCGTCAGCGCCCATGACATAACCCCGGAGTGGCATATCCGTATGCAGGCCGCGTTCCAGCGGTTCACGGACAATGCCGTCAGCAAGACCGTGAACTTCTCTCATGATGCGACGATGGACGATGTGAGGAAGGTATACCTTCTCGCTTACGAGCTCGGATGCAAAGGGGTCACGATCTACAGAGATGGCTCAAGGGAGGAACAGGTACTATCCACCATCAAGAAGAAGAAGACCGGCATGGATACTGGTATGATCAGGCCAAGAGAGAGACCAAAGCTCATCCATGGTATTACCGGAAGGGTGGACACGGGCTGTGGGGCCCTCTACGTTACCATAAACGCCGATAGGTTCGGACCATTCGAAATGTTCGCAAACCTAGGAAAGGGCGGCGGTTGCGCCGCAGCCCAGATCGAGGCCATTGCTAGGCAAGCATCGCTATCATTGCGGTCCGGCATAGACCCCTGGCAGATAGTCAAACAGCTCAAAGGAATCAGGTGCCCTAACCCGAAGAACGCGCCTCTGGGCATGGCCGAGGAATCGGTCCTTTCCTGCCCCGACGGCATGGCGAAGGCTCTGGAGAGGTACCTGCAGGGAAAATCCCCCTCCATAGAGGAGGAGAGGACCACCGCTCCTACCCTGGAATATTACAGCGACGGTAATAACATCGATCAGAACGGAAAGGTCCCGGAGGAAGGTGTCATAGTCGGTGTTTGTCCCGAATGCGGTAATTCTTTGGTATATCAGGATGGCTGTTCGGTATGTCATTCATGTTATTACTCGAAATGCTCATGAGGGACCCACATGTCCGATGACCCCTTTAGGACGATGAAGGGCGGAGGTGGGTTGGACCTGTTGGGGCCGTTGTCGAGGACCATCCCGGTCATCAAGGTGGCCTTCCGACCCCAGAGCAGGTTGCTCGAAGAGAAGGTAAGGAACGTAATAGTGCGTTTGAAGGAGGAGGGTGTCACCTTCGGACAGGGGTCTTTCGCTTCGGTCAGGACCATGGAGGGGTTCTGCCATTTTCCTGACATAGTGGCTTTGATAAAGGAAGGTAGCGAACTCGAGAGCCAATCCTTCACCGTCATAGATCACGACCCATCCAGAAGGACCTTCTGCATCAGCGGTGAGGGCGAAGGCTCCACTGCTCTGGAGATATCATGGTTCTGTCTCAGGGCCTTCCCTGAGGACGTCCTCGTTATAGGCTCCCCGGACGAGAATGAAAAGGATGATCATGTGCCTGAAGGCGTCCAGGAACGGCTCGATCACTATCTTGGTATGCTTAGGGCTTGGAAGGGATCAAGGACCATCGCATCATCCGGATATGCACTATATAGGGGACCAGATCTCAAGGTGACGAGCGAACGATTGAAAGCCAAGGGGAATTAAGGGACGAAACCTTTTTTCTCACTCCATGTCCCATTTGTCCGATAGGACCTCTTCACTGGTGATGATCATACCCTCTTCCTCCGGTATGGAATCCACCGTTCCGAACCAGTATATCACCATTCCGGGTCCGAAGAGCTCCCTGTAATGCTTGAGCTGCCTCTTAATGTTCTTGTTGACCTCTATCCTATCGCCGAAGGAGGCCTTTGACTCTATCCAGTTGACATCCTCCCCCCTGTAGAAGATGGGCTTTTCCAGAAGGAAATCGGGTGTCTTCCCTCCCCCGCCTCGAAGGTCATCCTCGGTACGATACTTGATCCCGTGGCCGTCCAGCCATTCCTTCAATCTCTCCTCCCCTTTCAAACCTCTAACCCTCTGGACCTGGCTGCCTTCCGGAGCGTAGACCGGGTCAGATTCCCTCACTTCTATCAGCTCCTTCCTCAACCTGGGATCCTTGATGGACCTTGGGTCGCCCAGCATCTTCCTGAAGGATGCCCTACCGTACTCTTGGGACGTAAGGACTATGAAAGCCGTCATTACAGGGGAGAATTCCATCTCCTTTGATATCCTCAGGAGCGATTTTCCTCCCTTCCATTGCTTGACGAGGTTCCCTGAACGGGCTTTGATCCTCTGGAACCTTGATGTCACATCCCTGACATATCTTTGTGTATAGACCACAAGGAAGAACTCCAATGGATGGTCCTTCTTGGTCTTGTACTTCCTATAGAGCCTGCCTATGTCAGAATAGTCCTTGAGCTCGCCGTATATCTCCCTGTACTCGCTCTCCCTCAGTATCATCTGGCTCAACGACCATCATGGTTCTTCTGTTTTAACTGGTCCAAATCGGAATAATATAGAACTACTTTTCGGTCCTGATCTCCCCAGGGTCATCAATGACCAGACCATGGGACCTGAGCATTGTCTCGATCCGAGCCCAATGTGTCCCCTTCCAGTAGGTCTTCGCGCACTTCTGACAATGAAAGAACGTTCTATGGAACTCGAGGACCTTTTCCGGGACCATTGCGTCAGGGATGTCCTTCAGCGCTTCCCTTTCAACGAAGGAAAGTGTCACGTTGCATAAAGGACAACGGGATGCTCTTGACCTTCCCTGGATATCTGGGAACTTAAGGGTCATTTCTTTCAACTGACCATCAACATCCTCAGAGCATAATCGGATGGACCTTACCATTTTTCTGCCAGATAGGTCCTTATCCCTTGTCAGGAGATATCTATCGGTACTTCTGCAAAGCTCTACCAATCCATCATCATCTAGTTCTTTTGGAAAAAGGACATCGAATCCCGCCATCCGCAGCCATCGACATAATTTCCCTAGCATCATGTCGCAGATGAATGCGGGTTCACCGGGCCCTCCACCGACCTTGAACAAGGTTGACCCTCCAATGTGTCTCAAGGCTTTTTTCAGTTATTAACATGTCTTAACATATATGCCTATTCCTGTTAATATCGAAACATATATATGCAGGTATGTATATGCATGCACATACATGGGGGCACACCAACATGGACATACTTGAAACCTCAAAGATCCTGTCGGACGAGAATGCGCTGAAGATCATAGCGGCCACACAGAAAGCACCCTGCACCGCTCAAGAGCTCTCCGATGAGCTCAAGACGCCTCTTGCGGGTACCTACAAGAAGATCAAGGAGCTCGAACAGAACGGTTTCATAGCTCCTCTTGACCGGAAGTTGACCTCTTACGGCAAGAGGGTGACACGCTACACATCCCGTGTAAGAGGCTTCTTCGTTGAGTTCTATAACAATGAGCTCAGGATCACGCTCGAAATGGACCACGATGAATGCCCTATCAGGCTCTCCTGGAACCCGCTCCTTGGTAACTGAACTTGTTCAAGCTTGTGAACGGGCATGGACCGTTCACATACTTTTATTTTTTTTATTTTAATTATTATTTAAAAACTATTTTAATTCATTTATTGTTTCTGATATCCTCAGGTTAACGTTCAGTGTACGTTTCATAAGGTTTATATACTTTGAACCACAACTCCCATCAGTAGGAAAAAAAAAGGAGGCAAAAAAATGAGAAGTATCGTGATCGGGCTTGTAATGCTCCTAGGGCTCGCGGCCTTCGTGGGCATCGGAGCGGCTCTTAATCCCCTTTCCGGGAACGACTGGGACCTTGACCCGGACGGAGATGGCCTGACCAACCTCGATGAGTTCGTGGCCCAATCCGATCCGAACAATGCGGATACGGACGGGGACGCTCTCCCGGACGGCTGGGAGGTCGAGAACTTCCTGAACCCCAACGATCCCTCGGACGCCGATGCCGACTTCGACTACTTCGGTGGAGAGGAGTATGCCCAGTTCAGGATCCCTGACGTGCCCAACCCCTATACCAACTATGCCGAGTTCTTCAGGTATGCG
>JALOTP010000094.1 GCA_025457865.1 Thermoplasmatota archaeon
GTAACGCCCTGATAGCATGAAATATCATGAGGGGCATGGACCCGGTATGATAGAGGCGAACAGGCTCCTGCAGTTAGATGGCAGGCTCTTCACAGAGGACCTTGAAGGGGGCCGTTCCGTCCACGGGGAACAGCTCATGGTGAGGGAAGGGAGGACCTTTCGGGAATGGGTCCCCTGGAGGTCCAAGATGGCGACATACATCAAGAAGAAAGGGCTCCCCCTTTTCGCGGGCAGGTCCCTTCTCTACCTGGGGGCGGCCCAGGGCACTACGGTCTCACATCTCTCCGACCTGATGCCAAATGGCACGATCTTTGCCGTCGAGGTCTCTTCGACCGCTTTTTCCCCGCTCTGCGCCCTCTCCAAGCGGAGGCACAATATCGTCCCCATTCTGGGGGACGCCTTCCATCCCGAGACCTACAGCATGATGGTGGGATCGGCAGACGCCATCTATCAGGACGTCGCCCAGAAGGACCAGCTGGGCATGTTCCTCAGGAACTCCGAGATGTTGCTTAGAAAGGGTGGCAGGGGCATGCTCATGCTCAAGGCCCGCTCGGTCGATGTGACGGCAGACCCCCAGAGCGTGGCCGATAGGACGGCCATAGGGCTGAAGGAAGGCGGCTTCGAGGTCCTGGACGTCATAGACCTGGACCCTTTCCAGAAGGACCACTATGCCCTTCACGTCGAGCGTGTATAGGGTAGGGTATAAATGCTTTTCAAGAAACATTTATGATAGGAACCATGCTACCCGGGTCCATGGTCCAAGTGATCCCTCTCAAAGCATACCGCTACTCGAACGAAAAGGTCCCGAACATGGCCAGGGTCGTTGCCCCCCCCTATGACGTTATCAAAGGGAAGAAGGTGGACGAGATCCAGGGGCTATCCCCCTTCAATATCGCATGGATAGACAAGAACAAGCCTCAGGAAGGGGACGGTCCGGCCAATAACCAGTACACCAGGGCCGGCGACCTATGGAGGGCATGGATGGAACAGGGCGTCCTTAAAAGGGACGAGGATGAGCATTTCTACGTTTACTGCCAGGACTTCGAGGTCGAGGGCAGGATGCTCTCGAGGTTCGGGTTCATAGGGCTCCTAGGACAGGAGGAGTTCGCAACGGCCCCCCCCTCTTCGGGAAAGTTCGCAGGCATCCTCCAGCATGAGGAGACCCTGCCCAAGGACATCCAGGACAGGCTCAACCTGACCCGTGCCACCTTGGCGCAGTTCGGACAGATATTCGTGATATACCCCGATGAGGAAGGCGTGGTCGATAGCATTCTGAGGAAGTATATGGAGAAGGAAGCTCCCGCAATGGACCTCATCGACTTTGACAACATCAGGCAGAGGCTCTGGGTGGTGGACGGTAAGAAGGATGTCAAGGCCATCACCAAGGCCATGAAGGACAAGTACGTGATAGTCGCCGACGGACACCACAGGTACAAGACCTCCCTTGCGATGGCAAAGGAGCACCCGGAGCTCAAGGCCGCCCAGTACACGATGATGTGCTTCGTGAACATGGCGAACCCGGGGCTCGTGATACTGCCGACCCACAGGCTGGTCCAGAACCTAGAGTTCTTCTCGAAGCAGGAGCTCATGAGCAGGCTCGCGGAGCACTTCGAGGTCCAGAGCTTCCAGGACAAGGAGCCCATGTTCGAGGCCATGGACGGCATCTTCAAGCAGGGAAAGCATGCCTTCGGTCTGTTCATGAACGACGGGAAGTTCTACTGCCTGACATTGAAGGACGTAACTGTAATGGACAAGCTCCTGCCCGAGAGGTCGTCACAGCTCAGACAGCTCGACGTCTCCATCCTCCATGTCCTGGTCCTTGACAGGCTCCTGGGCATTGACAAGGCCAAGCTCGCCCAGGGGACCATGACGGGCGGAGGCTATGTCGTCTATATCAAAGGCATAGGAGACGCTGTGGACGAGGCCGTCCAGTCCGTCAAGGACGGTGCCCAGGCCTGCCTCTTCATGAACCCGACAAGGATAGAGGAAGTGGGTTCGGTCGCTACCAATTTCGAGTGCATGCCCCAGAAGTCCACCTTCTTCCACCCGAAGGTCTGGACCGGGTTCGCGATACATAGGTTGGATAAATAAAAAAAGGAGATGACACGATGGCAAAGAGGGTCTTTAACTTCAATGCGGGCCCCGCGACCCTTCCGGTACCAGTACTGGAAAGGGCGAGGGATGAGATGCTTGACTGGGCGGGGACCGGCATGTCCGTCATGGAGGTCTCCCACCGGGGCAAGGAGTACGACGCGATGCACCATGAGGCGATGAGCCTCGTGAAGGAGCTCATGGGCTGGACCGACGAGTACAAGGTGCTGTGGCTCCAGGGCGGCGCCTCCATGCAGTTCCTCATGGTCCCCCAGAACCTTGCCGTTCCGGGAAAGCCGATGGAGTACGTGAACACCGGTGCATGGTCCAAGAAGGCCATAAAGGAAGCAAAGCTCTTCGGTGATGTGAAGGTCGTCGCCTCATCCGAGGACAAGAACTTCACATTCGTCCCCAAGGACGTTTCGTTCTCCGAGGGTTCGGCCTTCGCGCATATGACCGGGAACAACACGATCTACGGCTCCGAATGGCATTATTATCCGAAGGTGCCCTCCGACGTCCCGCTGGTCGTCGATATGTCCTCGAACCTGATGGACAAGGTCATTGAGGCGAAGAGGTTCGCTCTTCTCTATGCCGGGGTCCAGAAGAACCTCGGACCTGCCGGTGTGACGCTTGCCGTCATCAGACAGGACCTCCTGACCAGGGTGCCCGAGAAGGCCCCGACCATGCTCAAGTACATCACCCACTCGGCCGAGGACTCCCTCTACAACACCCCGCCATGCTGGGCAATATACATATGCAAGCTGGTCCTCGATTACATGAAGGAGAAGGGAGGCGTTGCCTACTTCGAGAGGGTCAACAGGGAGAAGGCGAAGGTCCTCTACGACGCCATAGACTCATCCGGCGGATTCTACAAGGGACACATAACGGACAAGGACTCGAGGTCTCTCATGAACGTGACCTTCAGGCTCCCGACAGAGGACCTTGAGAAGCAGATAATCGATGAGGCGAAGAAGGCAGGTCTCGTAGGCTTGAAGGGCCACAGGTCCGTCGGCGGGATGAGGGCATCGATCTACAACGCCGTCCCGATGGAGGGCGTCAAGAAGCTCGTAGAGCTCATGAAGGACTTCCAGGCGAAGCACCAGTAAAGTGGAAGAACAGAGTCGTTTCGTTAACCGTGGTTAATTAACCATGGTTAACGAAATTTTATATAACGGATACCCCCTTAAGAGACCAATGTCTTTCAACATCAAGAGGCAGGAGGCTAATGAGATCGAGAGGTCCAGGGGATGGGCCCTTGTCTACGGGAGACGTAAGGTCGGAAAGACCTACCTTCTAAAGAATTTCACTAAATGGGATAACTATTATCTTGTCCGAAAGGACGGGAGCCTGACGCTCGATTCAAAGGGGCAGATAAGACAGGTCATGCCTATAGAATTGACCATGACCGTAGGAGAGCAGCTCAATTCAGGTCAGACAACGATAATCGATGAGTTCCAGAGACTGCCCTCGACATTCCTGGACGATATCGCTGCCTATCATCCCAAGGGCAAGCTCATCTTGACCGGGTCCAGCTTCAGGATCACGAAAGACGTCTTCGGCTCGAACTCCCCGGTATTGGGATTGTTCGCCGAGCATAGGATAGGGCTCGTGGAACCTTCGGACATCCTCTCAAGTCTTTCAGAGCATATGTCGGCCGAAAAGACCGTTGAGTTCTCGGCTTTCGCTCGGGACCCCTGGATAGTTCCCCACCTATCCTTCCAGGATTCTTCCGAAGAGCTATTTCGTATCGCTAAGCTCTTTCCAAATGCCATAACAGGATTGGTGGGCGAGGTCTTTCAGGAAGAGGAGAGGTCCTACACTCAATTATATGAGGCGATCCTTAGGTTATTTGGGGCCGGTTACAGCAAGAGCGAAGAGATCGCATCGATACTCAGCTCGAGAGGGGTCATAAAGGAACGTACTACGAGTGCGGTCATACCGATGATAAACAACATGGAAAGTATGGACCTGGTGTCCGAACTCCCAATATTCAGGTCAAAGAGAAAGAAGGCATACCTACTTAGATCTCCGATCTTCGAGCTGTTCTTCAGGTTGGCCGATAGATATGATATCGAGAACCGGGATGTTGGGTTCAAAGAGGTGGAAGGCATGGTCCGAACGGTTAGGAACATTGCCATTCAGAGGTTCGTTGGTGAGATATTCGCAAAAGCGTACAGAGGGAACCTGGAGTATTCGTTCGACCCCGAGATAGACTTCATCATCACCAAAAAGGGAAGCCCCGTCATTGTCGGAGAGGTAAAATGGGGAAAATACGACAAGAAGGACCTGGGCCGGTTCATCGATAGGACATCTGACCTTGGTTGCCCTCGGGTCCTAATAACCAAGAAAGATGGGATCCGGTCCGATGAAGCTGACATCATTGGACCAAAGGGCCTGATAGATATCGCTTCGAATGAAATATGATCATCTCAGCTTCGAACAGATCTTTCAGAGCAAGAACGTTAGCCTCCAGAACTATACCTTCGTCTTGGTCGCATGTGTAAAGGGGAATGTTGGTTTTTCCACTGACCGATGACGAAGATGTCGGTCCTGGGGTAGCCTGTCCTTTCATTCCTCATGTTCATCGGAAGGGTGGGCCCCTTGACCTTCGGGATAGCGGTTTTCGTCAAGGTCAAGTTGATATGGGACGATACGAAGACGGACCTTGCGGTCTCTGGGATGGATGAATAATAAATGACTAATTAGAATATAATTCATTTGTGGTCCAATTTGAATGGCCCTTCAAATTGGACTAGTACGATAGTTTAATAAGACCTCACATCAATGTACGAATTGAAGGCGGTGTAGTAATGGCAAAGGTGTTAAGACTTCTCGCACTTGCCAT
>JALOTP010000010.1 GCA_025457865.1 Thermoplasmatota archaeon
CGGCTTATATCGTGAACCATGCAATATTGCACAGTTTACAGTAGTGTATAGTGCACAATACTATAAGTATCTTTTGTTCGAAATGGGCCTGAGGAGGAGATCCGACAGGGTTCATACCTTTAGGAGCATGCTCCTGGCAAGCTTCCCATGGAGGTACCAAAGGAAGTTGGAAAGATGCAACGTCCAGGTGAACAAAACGACCCCTGTCAGGAAAGCGAGTGTATATATGGCCGCCTGTGCGAAGGTAGAGCCCACGAAGATGCTGAGGTCTGGCGACCCTGATATTATCAACCACACCGGGACGGTGATCAGTGATATGGAGACGGCAAATAGGGTGACCAGGACAGTGAAGTATACGAGCCCCAGTGGGAAAAGGAGGAACAGGAACAGGAGCGAGGAATAGAGCCTCCAGTCCTTGAGCATGGTCTTAAGCCTGGTCCAGTTCTTCCCTACAAGGTACATCTTCCTCTTCTTCCTGGGCATCCTGATACCGAGCAGGTACATCTTCCTCTTCTTCCTGGGCATCCTGATACCGAGCATCAGTTCAGAGAACCTTCCTAAGGTGTACGATATCCCGTATATCGATATCAGGAAGAAAACAAGGATCGGGATCCCTATTATCGTTATCGCCATCCCTATGCCCACAGATAGGCCCAGTAGGATATAGGAGAACATCAAGGTCCCAAGTGGGAACATCAATAAAAGATAGAGGAGCCCCAGATAGGTCTCCTTGTGGATGTATACGCCCAACACCCCCATGAACGGGCCGTCCATTCTTTCGGTAGGATGTCGTTCTTCCTCGGTCGACCTGCGCAGATATTCTCGTGCAACGGTCCTAGGCGACCCATAGGCTCGGATGGCCTTCCTTAGGGCCTGCTCCCTGTCCTTTGCAGTGCCAGAACCAAGATGTTCCCCTGCCATCTCATCTAGGAACTCCTCGGCATCGTCAAGTGCCTCGACCTTGAGGGCCTGGTCCACATCGCCAAGTTCCCTTGACAGGTCCTTAAGGTAATCCTTGATGAGGGTCTTGTCACTCATCATGACCTCCCCCCATCATGATGTCCACGAAGTCCCTGGTCCTCCACCATGTCCTCTGCCAGACCTCAAGCTTCTTCCTTCCCTTCTCCGTGATAAGATAGTACTTCCTCGGAGGTCCGGATGCGGAGGCCTTGATCTGGCTTTTAAGGAAACCGTTCTTCTCAAGTGCCCTGAGAACGGGATAGATCGTCCCCTGCTTCAATCTCGGACCTGCCAGGTCCTCGGCCTCCATCTTCCTTGCTATCTGGTAACCGTAAAGAGGGACCTTGGAGGACGCACAGATCGATAGGAGTATTAGAGATATCAACCCGGTCAGGAGGTCCTTCTCGAACTTTGGGTCGCGGTCATCGGGTCCTTTCGATTTGCTGGTCGGGACCATTGATATATGCAATGCGTTCAATGGGTTCATTCATCTCCCTCCAGCTCGTAGGACCTCAGGAGCACGCTGCCGATGGTTATGTCGGCCTTGATGTCAGGCCCTCCTCCATTAAGTGAGCCTCTGAGGGTATTGGACCCTTTGGTATCGTAGACCGGCCCCAAACCCTCTATGCCAAGGTGTCCGTTGGCAACCTCAAGGTCGAAGTCCGCAGGCAGGGTATTTGGGACCTCTATGATGATGTCCCCATTGTCGATTTGGAAACTGGCCCCGTTCGAGGATATGTTCAACATCTGAACGAACATGTTGCCGTTGTCCATGATGACCCCACGGATGGTATCGGCCGACCTGACCTCGATATCCCCGTTGTCGAGACTGAGGTTACCGATGGACCTTACATCCCTTAGGTCCATGAGGCCATTGTCCATTCTGCATCTTTCGAGGGAGGATATGCCCGTGACCTTGATGTTCCCGTGGTCCATCTGAACGGTCCCTAACGGGATGTCCGAAGGCATCCAGACCTCCATATGGACATTGAAGATGGGGGTATCTATGCTGCTCTTCACCCTTATGATGACCTCTGGGCCTGATGTAACTTCTATCTCCACCCTGTCAAGGACACGCTTGCCGAATATGGTCTCAACCTCTGTTTTGATAAGTATATCGCTCCGTTCCTCACCGATAATGGTAATGCTCCCAACTATGCTCTTGACGTTCACCGACCGGACCCCCTCGGCAGAGATGGTAGAGCTCGAGTACTCGCTCACCATCTCTATCTTGATCGACATCAGCGCTATCCCTGCAAGAGCAAGGACCATGGTCCCAAGGACCATGCTCACCAGCAGGAACGAGATCGGGTTGGGTTTCATGTTCTTGACCTCCATGGGGCCGGGTCAATGGACCACCGCCTATGTTCAGGTCCTTTGGGGGCGGTTAATAGTGTATGGTTCACAATAGTGTAAAGTGTATAATAGTATTTATAAGTTGTTCTCAAAGGGCGGTGGACCTTCGATCGAGCTCATCCGTTCCTCATCTTCATGAAGAGTATGAGACTGGCAAGAACGACCGTTACCGAATTGGCTATGATTATCGGCAGATCTCCCTTGAAGATACCGTAAGCGAGCCACAGCGTGAGCCCCGTGACCATGAACAGGTACATGCCCAATGAGATGTCCTTGGTATGCCTGGTCCTGATGGTCTTGAACGCCTGCGGCAGGAAGGCAGCTGTTGTGCAGAACGCGGCAGCGATACCGAGAACGAGTATAAGGTCCATCGGAACTGGCAACCCTGGTTCTCTTCATAATCTTTGTCCTGACCGCTCTCATAGAAATATCGTGAAGAAAGCCCAGTATACGAACGTGTTCACGATCGTCAACGGAACGCCTATCCTTGCGAAGTCCCAGAAGGTCAATGTCGCAGACCCCCTCTGCTCGGCGTTCTGGATGATTATGACATTGCTTGCAGCCCCCAGGATGAACATGTTCCCTGCAATGGTCGAACCTGCTGCCAGGGCCATCAGTTCCGGGGTGGATGCCCCGGCCTCCGTAAGGACAGGGAGATAGAGAGCGACCAGTGGCACGTTCGAGACGAACTGGCTTATGACCACGCCCGCGCTCAATATCACGGGAATGGATAGGAGCGGTAGGCCGCTGCCATCTATCATGTCCTGGAAATAACCCGTGTCCCAAACGGCTCTCATCAGGACGAACATGGAGGCGAAGAAAACGAGCGTCCTCCAGTCCATCTTCCTCATTATTTCGAACCTCCTCCTGCTGAGGAGGAGCAGAGGAAGGGCACCTGCGACTGCAATGTAGGTGAGCCTCATATCGAATCCCAGGTCCAGGGTGACCAAGATGACCTTAAGGAGGATCATTACCAAGATAAGTCCGAGCGAGAGCCTGCATAGGTTGGAAAGCCTTATGTCCTTGACCTTGACCCTGGCCGGGACCACTTTCCTTCCGTCGAACTCTTTTCTGTAGAAGGCCCTGATGAGTGCATAGGCAAGGAACAGGTTCAGGACCGTCGGGACGAACAGCCATTTGAAGAAGTCCACGAAGGGGGCCTCAACGGTCGGGTCAAGGGCGATGAGGAGGTTCTGGGGGTTGCCGATAGGGGAGAAGACGCTCCCTATGGTTATGGAGAAGGCAAGGACCAAAAGCATCATCTTCCTGTTGAGGCGGTTCCTCAGCGCCAGTGTCAGGACGACAGGGGTCCCCATTATAGCCATCGTATCGTTGAGCAGTAATGCTGAGCAGAACCCCATGACGAATATGATAAGGATGATGAGGGCATCAAGGTTCTTTGCCCTGGCAAAGGCCCTTGTGAAGAGCTGGTCCAGGAGGCCGCTCTCCTCGAGGGCGGAACCGACCACGAACATGCAGGCGAGGAAGACCATAACGTCGATGTCAATTGCCCTGAGGGCGTCCAGGGGGGTTATCTGGAGCGTTACGAGGACCAGAAGGGCGCCTATCCCCATGATCTGCCATATCTGGAGCTTGACAGCCCCTATCTTCCTCACCGCTATGGCGATGAGGACGATTGCCAGGACGACCAGCGGGATGGCCGACACAAGGCGGGAACATCGCTTCGGTATTTGAGGGTTGGGAGCGGTGGTAGTTGAAGCATAGAAGTGTAAGCGAATAGCAAGGGGAGCGTTGTGAGACCTGAATACTGACTTCGCCATCTGACAATTATTGGACTACTTCATATAGGTATAGGGGAAAAAAAATCTCCTATGATTATAGTACCAAACAGGAGGATCATGAGCCAAGGAATACAGACAACTGATGGATTGTGAAAGAAAGTAGAGCAGGTTATAGCCGAGGTAAGCAAAATAACTATACGGGGGTTAACATAATTGGTTAAAATGATAAGACAATATATATTTCACTGAATATTTTTAATTTTTAACTGAGTAAAGAAATTAAATATAGAGTGACATATTCTGTTGTCCGTATGTCGATAAGGTGGCTCTTTCCATGAGGAAGAAGATCACAATACTTTTACTCTTTCTGCTTTTAATTGCAGAGAGAACTAATGGCGATGTGGAGCCGAACGACACCTCAGAGGTGGCGGAGCATATCGTCCCTGGGACATACAGGAGCACGGTCAATTCTACCGATCTTTATGATTGTTATTCATTCGATGTGGAACCCGGAGATTTGATTACTCTGCGCTTTTTCAAATCGAGGGTCGTTTTCGAGGTGAACAACAACCTCGGAGAGATTGCCGAGGTCGATACGGACGATTCCAGAGAAATTTCCATACAGACCTCCAGCGGTACAAATTGCACAGGATACGGACTCCGGGTCAAGTACATCGAGGACCCGGGTGACTATGATTTTGACCTGATTTTATCCACCCAGAACGATACTGGGTCTGGAAAGGATGCAGCCGACAAGCCGGAGAATGCATGGGTGATCGGGCCGGGGAACCATACCGGTCTCGTAGATACGAGCAATGGAGGTTCCATCGGATTCGATAGGACAGATTGTTACAAGTTCAAAATGGATGGAAGCGATATGGTCAAGATCACCTATAATGCCTATGGATATGACGATATCCCCATGATCATAAAGGGCCAGGACGGTAACACAGTTCTTACATTCGATTCAACCGCGATAAATGAAGGATCGATCTTCCTACCTGTAGAATGTATGGAGCAGTGGTTCACAATAATTATATCTGCGGAAGAACCGACGAGGACGTCGTACAACTTCACGATCGCCATCAGCAGGCAGAATGATGGGGATTCCGGACAGGATGCCCCTTCAATTGGATCTCTCGATATCGAAGAAGGTCCCATAAAAGGTACGCTTGGTGGAAGGGACGATGTGGATCGCTACAAGGGCCTCCTACCCGCAGGATATACTGCGACCATCAGGTTCCACACCTCCGTTTGTTGGGGATCCCCTCATGTGGAGATCACTTATAGGGATGAGAAAAACGCTGGAACGATCGATGACAGCGGATATGTGGAGCTCCCCTCATCCATTGATTCAGGAGATATCGATCTTTGTATCAACGTTAGCTGCATGGGTTACACCCAATATGTCGTTACTTACTATACCTTCCCTCAAAACGACGGAGGAACGGAAAGCGATGTCCGTTCCGGTTTTGATACCGAGATATCGATCACCAAGGCTACCTCTGGTCATCTTGGTGGTCTCGACTCAAGTGATGCCTACAAGGTCCCCGTTGGCCCGGGGACTATGGTATCCGTGTGGATTGATGGGGCGAAT
Source organism: Thermoplasmatota archaeon (assembly GCA_025457865.1). Taxonomy (GTDB): domain Archaea; phylum Thermoplasmatota; class Penumbrarchaeia; order Penumbrarchaeales; family Penumbrarchaeaceae; genus JALOTP01. The sequence continues at coordinate 5,656 of JALOTP010000010.1, forward strand.
GCCTCTTTTTATTACGAAGCTGATGGAGAACCATATAACGTGAGCTGGTATGGACTAGATATGTCGACATTTTGTTTTAGCGATCTTAAGGACTATCACGACGCCTTTGTGATCGTTGGACCGGGAAATGGAGATTATGATCTGATGTTATATTCCGAGGAACAAGACGACTCCAATTCCGGTGGAGATGCTTATTCGGGTACTGATCCTGAACTCGCTACCCTCATAGAAACCGGGGAATGGACAGGGAACTTGGATGAAGGTTGGGACAACGTTGACATGTACTCGATTGAACTTCACCGCGGAGAGAACATCGTCCTGTGGTATGATGTATCAACCATCGATCTGACCTTACGAAACTCTACCGGTTCGATCCAACCATGGGATTTGGTATTAATGGATACACATTCATGGAAAGCAGATTGTGACGGCATGGTCACTTTTTCGTTCAGTCCAAGGAACGGTTCTCAAGAATACCGCTTTGGTGTGTACATTGAAGGGATTCCTTACGATTCTCTCCCTACAGCTCCTGTGCTAAATATCAAGGTGGGTGACGGGAATTTAACCTTAACATGGAATGAGCCTTCTTCTGATGGCGGCAGCCCTATACTAGGTTACACAATATACAGGTGGACATCCGATGATGTTTTCTATATACTCAATACCACCGATTCATCTACCTTTGCATATGTCGATATGAGTGGGTTCGAAGGCGTAATGTACTTCTACTGCATATCGGCCTTTAACGCAAATGGGGTAGGTCCAGTAACGAACAATGTCTCAGGCAAGTTCCAATCAAGCGACTGGGACAGAGATGGGATTCCCAACGAGTGGGAGGAACGTTATAGTTTAGATCCAAACAATCCCAATGATGCTTCTATGGATTTCGACAAGGATGGGAAAACGAACATTGAAGAATTCCATGACGGCACCAATCCCATCATCCCCGAGGATGTAAATAGTTCCGCATTCTGGAACTTTTTAGTATTATTCTTCGTTGGAGTAGTTCTTCAAACGATAGTGATCGTGGTAATATTATCTATCCTGATATTGAGAAGAGGGTCGGGATCGAGTGAAATTAAGAGAAAAGATAGGACTATCATTTCAGAGCCGATTGAACCAGTTCGATTATTGAATTTGTCGTTAGCAGAGATGTCGAATTCGACCACTGATATTTCCGAACAACTCCAGGTACCATCTTTTCAGGAGGAATAATAAGTAAAAAAAAAAGTGAGATTGCGAGACGTGCAATCTCGGAATAGGAAAAAAAAAAAGCATTGCTCGACACATTAACTCAAGAAATGGAATAATTACAATAATTGAATATCAAAGATTATTTAAAATCATCTAACAAATCATATTCGGATTTTGTAAATTCTATTTTTAGTCTTTCATCTCGAGTTTCCATTCTTTTTCCTTCCTTCTATATTCTTTAAAACGAAAATAATATTAAAATATTTGAAAACTTTTCTATACCCTCTCTACCGATCAAATTTGGGCCTTATTTCCTTCCCTTCATTCCCTTGATCAACGTGAAGGAATAGACTGCCAATGCTGTCCATATCAGGCCGAAGCTGATGAGATGCGTGGTCGTGAAATCTTCCTCGTAGATGAAGACACCCAGAAGTAGCATCAAGGAGGGGGCAATATATTGCATGAAGCCGACGCTCGAGAGGTCTATCCTCCTAGCTCCCTCCGCGAACCAGTACAGGGGCAGTGTCGTGACAACGCCTGCAAAGACAAGGAGGAGGGTGGTGACTATGCCTCCCGTTATGAACGAGCCGTTCCCGGACGCTCCCTGGAACATCATGAACCCCAGTGCGAACGGTGTTATGAGCAGGGTCTCGACACCCAAGGCCTGCATGGGATCGTACTTGGTCATCTTCTTCAATAGCCCATAGACCGCAAAGAGCGTTGCTAGTGACAATGCTATCCAAGGGAGCTTGCCGTAATCTATCGTTATATACAGGACCCCGACAACTGCCAGGGCGAACGCCGCCAGCTGGAGCTTGTTCAATCTCTCTTTGAGCACGACCATGCCCAGGAAGATGGAGAGGAGCGGATTGATGTAGTACCCCATGCTCGCTTCGAGCATCCTCTCAGAGTTCACCGCCATGATATAGATGAGCCAGTTAAGGCCCACGAGCGTCCCCATGGTCAAGAGCAGGAGAACATCCCTCTTCCTTGAGAACAGCTTACGAATGTCCCAGTTCTTCCTGTACAGGAGCACCAGCATGACGAAGACGAACGACCATGCTATCCTGTGGGAAAGGATCTCCAGCGGTGAGACCTCCCCGAGGAGCTTCCAGTAGATAGGGAGGAAGCCCCATGTCACGAAGGCGGAGAGGGCGAACAAGAGGCCCGAGACCTTTTTCCTTTCCATCCAGGACAGAGCGGTGGCCATGATATTAAAATCTATGAGGAATCGTTCATTGGAAATACCACCGATGACATCGACATCTCCAAAAGAACGTAGGTGATGTTCTGTGAAGCTCAGGCAATCTCTGGAGGATTTCATCGTTGAGGAGGTCCACTCGGTGGACGTCAGGCCCGAGAACGGGCCGTACAAGATCTATCTCATGGAGAAGAGAGGTCTAGAAACGTTCTCGCTCATCTCGTACCTGGCTAAGGCGAACGGGATCCCCTTCAAGGATTTCGGCTATGCAGGGTTGAAGGACAGGCACGCCATCACGAGACAGCTGATCTCCGTCCCAAGCGGTCGTGGGATCAGGACCCTCCACGAAAAGAGCTTCGACCTGGAGCTTCAAGGTCATTCGGACTCCCCTATAAGACCTGGACAGCTGAACGGGAACAAGTTCATGATCAATGTCAGGGACCTGACGATGGACGAGGCTGATGGGGCCATCAAAAGAGCAGCTCTGCTAAGAGATTGCGGTGTTCCCAACTATTTCGATTCCCAGAGGTTCGGGAGCGTTCCCCACGGTGAGTTCATAGCAAAGCACCTTCTGGCCGGGGAATACGAGAGGGCGATGAAGATATTCCTTACCCATTACGACAAGAAGGAGAAGCGGGAGGTCAAGGAGGACAAGAGGTCCATACTGGGGAACTGGGATGACCTGTCCAAGGCCGAGGTAAGGAGCAGACACCTGCAGGTCCCCGTGGAAACCTACCTCAGGACAGGCTCATGGGAGGAAGCATACCTCTTCATAGCCCGGAACATCAGGGAGCTGTTCCTTTCTGCCTACCAGAGCCATCTGTGGAACGAGTGCGTCAAGGAGCTCCTCAGGTCCGATCTGGGTGCAGAGCACCTCGAGGAGGTCCGGTATTCCCTTGGCACGCTCCTGTTCTTGAAGGATATCGAGAAGAAGGACCTGGACCACCTTCCCGTGGACCTAACTGTATTAGGGCGGGGGGTGGACATCAGGCCAGAGGAGGAGGAGTTGATCTCGAAGGTCCTTGGCAAGGAGGGGGTATCTCTCGAGGGGATAAGGACCCTTGAAACTGCGGGGGACCATCCCAGGTCCTACAGGAGGAACGTGGTCCTAAGGACAGAGGACCTGCTACTCTCGGAGCCTTTGCCCGATGAATTGAACACACGCCCCGATAAGGAGAGATTCAAGATAACGGTCTCGTTCCAGATATCCAAAGGGAGCTATGGGACGGTCATCATAAAAGGACTGTTCGGTAAATGAACCGGGCATCCTTGCAGCGACCCCAACTTTTATTAGTCTCGGGTGTTTACTAAAGTCGGTGCTCCCATGGTGGTCAACCTTGAGAGATTGCTCTCCCGCAGGGCAACGATAATGAAGGCCTCTGAGATCCGCGAGCTCCTGAAGCTCACCCAGTCCCCGGGGATGATATCCCTTGCTGGCGGCCTCCCCAATCCCGAGGCGTTCCCCCTTGAGATCATCAAGAAATGCATAGACAAGGTGCTGAAAGAGCATGCCTTGAGCGCCCTGCAGTACGGAACGACAGAAGGGCTCAACCCCTTAAGGGATGCGATCGCGCAGAGGATGAAGGCCAAAAAGGGGGTGGACTGCGAGCTCCACGACATCCTCATAACGAGCGGAGCCCAGCAGGGACTGGCCTTCATTGCCATGACCTTCCTCGATCCGGGCGATACGTACATCTCATCCGCCCCTACCTATCTGGGCGCCATCCAGGCATTCCATGCTTACGAGGCCAAATGCGAAGCCATTCCAATGACCGATCAAGGCTTCGATATTGAAGCCCTCCGCAGGAACATACAGAGATTGAACAGGACGGGCATCTATCCCAAGTTCATCTACACCGTTCCGACCTTTCAGAACCCCTCCGGTGGAACTATGACCTTAGAGGCGAGGAAACAGCTCCTCGAGGTCGCCTCCGAATATGACATGCTCATCATAGAGGACGACCCCTACGGGGAGCTCATCTTCGAGGGGGAGAGCATCCCCACCATGAAATCCATGGACAAGAAGGGACGTGTCATCTACCTCAGCACGTTCTCCAAGATACTAGCTCCCGGGTTCCGGCTCGGTTGGGTCGTTGCTTCCCCCGAGATAATAAACAAGTTCGTACTGGCAAAGCAGTGCACCGACCTATGCACCAACGTTTTCTCCCAATACGTTGCCTATGAATATATCTCAGGAGGCTACCTTGACATACAGGTCAAGGAGATAATCGCCATGTACAGGGAGAAGAGGGACGTGATGCTCGAGGCGATACGGAAATACTTCCCTAAGGAAGCAAAGTACACGGTCCCCAACGGGGGTATGTTCTTCTGGGTCACGCTTCCCAAGAGCATCAATACCAGGGCCATGTTCAAGAAGGCCGTTGCAAAGAAGGTCGCATACGTCGTAGGTGATGCGTTCTATCCGGACGCAAGCCAAGCGAACTCCATGAGGTTGAACTTCTCATATTCCACGAACGAGGACCTAAGGGAAGGGATAAAGAGGCTCGGAGAGGTCATCAAGGAGGAGCTCAAGGCCCAGATCACCAACGGGGAGCAGGTGGGAGAGGGCGTCTGAACCTCCTCATCATGGTCAGGACTACCAGTATCCCGAACGAAATGAACAAGGTCAGAATTAAGAAGAACGCCCTTAAGATACCCAATCCCCCTTCTCGGTCATCGGGCGTAGGTTCAAGGATGGTCAGGACCAGCGTGTACTGGTCATAATGGGTCCCATCGAAGGCCTCAAGGGTCACAGAAAGGTTCCCCGGTCGAAGGGGGGAGACCGATATATCGGACGTGTTGTGCCGCTGGTCCAGTCCACATCCGAGGACCGTCCATAGATAGTTGACCGTGCTCACAACGGGCCGAGTGGAGGATGAGAGGTCTATCGTCCCATTGGCAACGAGGTCCCCTGTCCAATGTACCTCCGGGGCCAGAAACCATTCGCTCCTGGGGAAGGCCCTTGGTCTATCGTCCGTGTCCGTAGGATGGCCATCTATCAGATAGGGTGCGTCGTGGACGCCATCAGAATCCAGGTCCATTCCACTAGAGTCTTGCCAATAATTTCCAGACCAGAGGTTGTCCCCGCAGGTCAGGGCAGTGGTCTGCAAGGATGAGGAGAGCAGTAGGTCGTTGTCCTCGATGGTGTTCCCAGTAGACCCTCTGGCGAGTTTGATGCCCACCTCGTTCTGGTTCAGGGTGTTGTTCCTTAATAGCGAACCCGCGGTCGATGAAAGCACGATCCCACGGTCTGAGGACCCGACATAATTGCCTCTCACCAGCACCTGTTCGGAGTTCTCCAACAATATCCCGTCGCCCTCATCTGTTGTGATCTGGCAGTCCTCGATGCGGCTGTCCCGGCTCATCATGTGAATGCCGCAATGGACATTTACCTCGAGGGTGCATCCCATTATTGTGACATCGTCCACATCCAGAACATGGACCCCCATGTCATTTAAAGTGCATGATGCGTTCAGAATGCGGGTCCCGAACGAGAGCCAGTAGAGATAGAACCCGGCTTTCGAGTTGAAGTTGGCAGTGCAGTTCTCAAAGGTAGTGTAAGGGGCATAGTACATTCCGAACCCGTAACCGTTCTCGCTCGAAGCGGTGTTTTTGACATGGACGTCCATAGTGTCCGCGAGGTACATCCCCGCCCCTCCGTTCCTCATGAATGTGCATCCGTCCACCAAGGTCCCTGTGCAGTTCGCAAGCGACAGTCCGATGTTGCAGTAGAACGCCTTGCACATAGTGATGTTCACATCATTGCATGAGACGACCTCTATGCCGTTGGTGGCGTTCAGGACCACGATATCCTCAATGCCAGCACCGTTAGCGGTCATCCTCACGGCATAGTTGCCGCCCATCCCATTGATCCCTATGTACCGGTCGAACAGTCCCACAAGGCGAACGCTCTTGTCGACCAGGACGTTCTCCCTGTAGAGACCCGGGGCGATATAGACGGTCTGACCGTCCTTGGCGGCGGAGACTCCCTTGGAAATGTTCCTGTATCCTCCCATGTAAGCGCCAACAAGGACAGCGCTCCCGTCCTGCCAGGGGAAAACGGTTCCGCCCTCGTCCGGTTCCGAACCACGGATAGGGAGGGGCATGAGGACGGATAACAGTATCAGCGATGACGCTATAAGTCGGACCGCGGTCCTAAGCAGAGGGGATACCCCCTTGTTTGCATCTCATGCTCTCAATGTCGAACCTCAGCAGCTGAGCGGAACGGGTAGCGCCCTCGTTGCCAAGGAACTCCCTTTTCATTTCCCCTGGTTCGCGTTCCTGATGGTTCAAGAGCACATCGAACGCATGGGCCACCTCCTCTGGGCTGTCCACGAACGACATCCTGCCGAAGATGACGAGCGACCTGTAAGCATGACTGCATTTCCCATGCAGATAACCTAGGTCCTCTATGATGGTCCCGCATGCCCTGGGGTCCTTTCGCAGCATTTCTAGTTTGAGCCCGCTCCTTGCGGTATGGAAGTAGAGAGCGGTCCTTTCATTGTCGTAGCCGTAGCTGAGCGTGATGATGTAAGGACCCTCTGGACCCGAGAGAGCTATGCTCATCCACCTGCACGTTCCCAGCAGACCTTCCATCACGGAGGGGTCCTTGACCTCTTTCTCTGTTTTGAACATATGGTAGCTCTGCATGCCCGCCAAGTCCGTGCCTCCGCCCCGCTTATCGTTCTCTTCAGATATTAATGCAGGGACATTCACAGCTCTTATCGGACCTGTTCGAGGAAATATTATCAAGGGACCGAACCTCTCCGAGTAAAAGGTCCTGAGACCTTAGGGGGTCAGATAGTTGGTCGTCGAACAGCTGCGGATCGGTGGTGACAATCTTTCCTACATCGTCTGGTGCCCAGAGTCCAAGATGGCCGCCCTGATAGATGCAGGTATGGACATAAGCCCCCAGAGCGTGTTCCTGAAGAAGAACGGACTTAAGCTCCTCTACATCATCTCCACCCACCACCACTACGACCACACTGCTATGGTCGGGGAGCTGAAGGAGCTTACGGGAGCACTATCATTTATAGGGACCAGTGATGCGGTGTTCCTGAAAGGTGCCGTTGATGGCACCCTCAAGGACGATCAGGAGCTGTCCGTTGGCACCATCCTGCTGAAGGTCCTTGAGACACCCGGTCACACCCCCGGGTCCATCTGCATCATCGATGATAACGACAGGTCCCTTTTCACGGGGGACACGCTGTTCATAGGGGACTGCGGGAGGGCGGACCTCCCTGGAGGGGATGTAAAAGCCCTCTTCGGCAGCATCCAGAGGCTGAAAGCCCTCCCTCAGGACCTGACCGTATGTCCGGGACATGATTACGGCGAGAGGCCGTCCGACACCCTATACCATCAGATCAGGACGAACAGGACCATGCTGGCCAAGGACATCGACACGTTCTTGGGCCTGCCCTGACCCTTTCATTATCGAGGTAGTTCGGTCCTCTCCTTCCGATGTCATGCATTGAAGATTTTGAATATGCCCCCATATGGTTAAGTTTAAATTGAAAACCCATCTATGGGAAATCCCCCTCGTCGCCTTGAGCCCAGCGTCAGGTGTCGAGAAAGGATCAAATGCAGGGGGTCATGTCAGTGCCAGGTAAAGGTTCGGAGAAGGGTCCTAAAGTGGAAAAAAGGAGAGCTTCCAGTGGAAGCGAAGGGTATAAGGACCAACTAGGAGGATCGGAGAAGGGTCCTGTCCTGGACGACCCGGAGCTGTTCATCAACCGGGAATATTCCTGGCTCAAGCTCAACGAGAGGATATTCGAGGAGGCTATGGACCCGACGCACCCTCTCCTTGAGAGGATCAAGTTCCTAGCCATCTGCGGCTCCAACCTCGACGAGTTCTTCATGGTCCGGGTCTCCGGTGTCAAGAGGCAGGTCGAGGAGGGCGCTCTGAGCCTTCCCGTGGACGGGATGGCTCCTGTGGACCAGATCAAGATGGTGCGCAAGGAGGTTAAACCCCTTTTAAGGCAGTACTCCGAGTGCTGGAGCGAACTTGTGAAGGAGCTGGACCTGAAAGGCATCCACGTAAAAAAGGTGTCGGAACTGAACAAGGACCAGAGGAAGGAACTCGACAGGTACTTCAGGGAGTATATATTCCCCACATTGACCCCGCTAGCTATGGACTTCTCCCATCCGTTCCCCTTCATATCCAACTTGAGCCTCAACCTTGCCGTTGTCATAGAGGACCCGGAGAATGGAGAACGCTTTGCAAGGGTCAAGGTGCCAAACAATATCTTTCCACGTTTCTTCTCCGTTCCTTCGGACGGCAAGAAGATATGCGGTTTGAACCAGGTGAAACAGGCGAAGGAACTGGACCTGGTCCTGCTCGAGGACATGTTATCGTCGTACATAGATATGCTATTCCCTGGGCTCAAGGTCGCAGCGACCTATCCCTTCAGGACGACAAGGGATGCGGAGATAGAGATCTCAAAGGACCAGGCGAGCGACCTCCTTACCGCTCTTGAGGAGGGTATTGAGTCCAGAAGGGTGGGACGGCCCGTCAGGCTCGAGATAGACGAATCCATGCCGGACAAGGTCAAGGACCTCTTCGCCATGAACCTGGGCCTTACGAACGATTACGTTTACAAGTTCGTGGGTCCGCTGGGCCTTGTCGATATGTGGCAGCTGCTCAAACTGGGCAGGTCCGACCTCAAGGACGAACAGTTCCTCCCGTACGTACCTGCCGAGCTCTCCGAGGACAGGAACCTGTTCTCGGCCGTTTCAAAGAGGGATTATGTCTTCTACTACCCCTATGACAGCTTCAATGTGATAGTGAACCTCCTGAGGCAGGCAGCGGAGGACAAGGGGGTCCTGGCGATCAAGACGACGATGTACCGCATTGACAAGGACTCTCCCATAATAGACGCTCTCCTCACAGCACGGGAGAACGACAAGGCGGTATCGGCAATAGTGGAGCTCAAGGCCAAGTTCGATGAAGAGAACAACATGACCTGGGCCAAGGCGCTCGAGGAGGCCGGGGTCCATGTCGTCTACGGTCTGGAGGACCTGAAGGTCCACTGCAAGATATGCATAATAATCCGCAAAGAGGGTGATGAGATCACCCGGTATTCTTACATAAGCACCGGGAACTTCAATGCGGTCACATCGAAGATCTACGGGGACATCGGTTATCTGACCTCCAATCCGGAGATAGGGATGGAGCTTACCGATGTTTTCAATCTGCTCACGGGATATTCCAAGAAGAAGGACTTCAGGCACCTGCTCCTCTCACCGATGAACCTCAAGGAGGAGGTATCGAGGTCCATAGAGCGCGAGATAGAGATACAGAAGGGTGGTGGGACTGGCTATATAGGTCTCAAGCTCAACGGCTTGCTGGACGCCTCCATGGTCAGGGCTCTCTATAAGGCCTCCAATGCGGGGGTCCGAGTGGACCTAAACGTTAGGGCCCTCTGCGCCCTGAGGCCGGGGATCAAGGATAGGAGCGAGAACATTAGGGAAACATCGATAATAGGGAGGTTCCTGGAGCATGCCCGCATCTACCATTTCAGGAACAACGGGGACGATGTCGTCCTTATAGGAAGTTCGGACCTGATGCCCAGGAACCTCTACAGGAGGGTAGAGGTCCTTTTAAGGGTCCCTGACCCAAGATTGAGGAGGAACATCATAGAGCACATGCTCAAGGTCCATCTGAGGGACAATGTGAAATCTAGGTTACTGAAGGCCGACGGGACCTGGGATAGGGTGCGGCCCGGTAAGGGAGAGGAGCCCTTCAATTCCCAGAAGTGGCTCATTGAGCACCGCGGGGCGTGGCATGACCTCAGCTGACCCGACCCTTTCGGAGCGGAGCTCTCGGACATGCACGTTCGGCTCATCGGTGATTATGGCCCACCTTGAGGCCTTAGGATCGAGGGTCCAGGGAGCCTTGACCAAAGAGGACCCTGAGGATGTGCACCAGCTCAGGGTGGCATCAAGGAGATTGAGGGCGGACCTCCCCATCTTCAAGAGATGCCTCCCGAAGGAGGACCTCGAGCAGTGGAAGGTATCATTGAAGTCTCTCACGACCTCACTTGGCCTTGCCCGGGACGCCGATGTCCAGATACTGTTCCTGGAGGACCTGCTCTCATCTGAGGCAGGCCGCTCGATGGAGCGGGGCATCCGTTCCCTGCTCGATGAGCGAAGGGCACACAGGTCCTCCCTAAAGCAAGGAGTTACGGAGGCATTGGGAGCATTATCGGCCTCAGGAGCGCTCGAGGGTCTGAGGGAAGCATGCTCTCAGAACCTATCGATAGGGACCGTCAAGGGGGCTCATTACAGGTCAGTGACATTGAGGTTGACGGCAAGAAGGAGCATCGGGAAGCGATTGGAGGGCCTGCTGGCATGCGAAGCATGCGTCCGCCGGGAGGATGCGGCATCGGAGCATCACCGTATGAGGATAGCAGTGAAGAAGCTCCGCTACACTCTCGAGATATTCGCCCCGCTCTTCAGAGGCAGATCGAGGGCTGCCATCGGGGCGTTGAAGAGGCTACAGGACCTGCTGGGGGAGATGCACGACTGCGATGTCTGGTCGGAACTGGTCCCCATGTTCAAAGTCTCCCTGTGTACGCAGGAAGGTCTGGAGGACCAAATAGTGGCAGACCTGAACAGTTTCAGTTCGTTCATCACCGCCAGGAGGCACACCCTCTATACTGAGCTGGTAAGGTTCTGGTTTGGAAGGAACATGAGGTCCGTCCTAAGGACCTTGAACGCTAGGTTCAAGGACGCCCTTTACCTACCCTTACTATCGTTCAATAGGATAGGTGTGGTATCGGATGTCCACGGCAATCCAGAGGCATTAAGGGCCGTGATGTCGGACCCGAAGGTAAAAGGGGTCAAGCTTTGGGTCAGCGCAGGGGATATCGTGGGGCTTGGCCCCTGTCCCGAGGAGATAGTTGTTAAGTTCAGGGAAAGAGAGGTCCTATCCATTGCCGGTAATTATGACAGAGAGGTCCTATCGACCGATGCGGGTAAATGGAAGGGTCTGAAGGACCCTGGGAAGTTGTCCAAACGTTTCACAAAGAGCGTTCTCTCCAAGGCATCCATCAAGTACCTTCGTTCGCTGGGGAAGGAAATGGTATTGATGATAGGGGACAAACGATTCCTGATTGTCCATGGGAGCCCAGCATCGGACGAGGAGAAGCTGGACCCGGACATCGACCCTGAGCTGGTAAGGAGCTACCTCGAAGGTTCCTCTGCCGACGTCCTCATATCTGGTCATTCCCACACCCCCGTTAAAAAGGAGATCGACGGCAGGACCTACCTCAATCCTGGGAGCGTCGGCAGGCCTGGGGATGGTGACCCCAGGGCATCGTTCGCTCTCATCACGGTCGAACCTTTCGATATCGAGCTCGTCCGGGTCCCGTACGATATGGCCGCAACAGCTGAAGCGGTAAGGAAGCAAGGGCTCCCCGAGCTCTTTGCCCAGCAGTTCATCGCCGGCAGGTCGATAGATCGCCTTAATGATGAGGCATCCCGGTTCCGGGAGATGGGCGCTCTGTCAAGGTTCGAACTGGTCCGAGAGGCGTCCCAGAGATACCTTGGGCCTGACAGGCATACCGAGAGCGTTCTGGACCTTTCGTTCTCTCTGTTCGACAAGCTCTTGCCGATCCACTCATTGGGCGAGGAGGATAGATTGCTGCTCGCCTGCTGTGCTTTGCTCCATGATATCGGCTGGTCTAGGCCCGGACCAGGCCATCACCAGAGGTCCATGGATATGGTCCTGAACGATATGTCGCTTCCTTTCTCATCGGATGAGAAGGCCATCGTGGCAAATACGGTCAGGTACCATAACTCCCTGCCAAAGAAGGACCATTACGGTTTTCAGGCTTTGTTGCCTATGGATAGGATGAGGGTCCTGAAGCTCTCGGCCCTGCTCAGGGTGGCCGATGCTTTGGATGCATCCCATGGTTCCATCGTCAAGCACATGGAGGTCATGTCCGGACCCAGCCTGATAGTCATAAGGTGCAGGAGTTCGGGCGACAGCTCGGAAGAGGTACTGGGCCTTTCCAAGAAGAAGGACCTATTCGAGAGGGTGTTCAAAAGGAAGCTCAAGGTGGAATGGGTCCCACAGGTTGGCTGCTGATCAGCGCTTCCTACCCTCAATGGCCTCTATGACCGTCCGTAACGCCTTTATCCTCGAATACTGCTTGGAATTGGACTCGAGGACGGTCCAAGGAGCGCTTTTCGTATTGGTCCGGTAGAGCATCTCCTCTATCGCCTCATAGTACTGGTCCCATTTGGCCCTGTTCCTGAAGTCCTCCTCCGTGATCTTCCAGTTCTTGTAGGGGTTGTTCATCCTCTCATTGAACCTTTCCTTCTGGGTCTCCTTGTCTATGTGAAGGAAGAACTTGACGAGCACGGTCCCGTTGTTGGTCCACTCCTCCTCCATCTCGTTTATCTCCCTGTAGGCCCGCCTCCATTCCTCCTCGGTGCAGAAACCCTCGATCCTCTCGACCATCACCCTTCCGTACCAGGACCTGTCGAAGACGGCTATCCTTCCTGCCTGCGGCAGTTCCCTCCAAAACCTCCAAAGGTAATGATGGTCCTTCTCCTCCTGAGTGGGGACTATTATCGGAATGACCTTGTATCCCCTGGGGTCGAGCTTCTCGACCAGCCTTTTGATGTTACCACCCTTGCCCGCCGCGTCCCAGCCTGAATAGACGATGACGACGGGTACCTTGTCCCTGAAGACCTCAGCGTTGAGCTCCCTGAGGCGCATCTGGAGCTTCTCTAGCTGATTCTCGTAGTTATTGCCGTTCATGTCCTTCTTCAGGTCCACTTTTGAAAGGATGGGGGAAACCTTCTCCTTCCTCACCCCGTTCTCAGGGACGGAGGGGGTCTTATGGAAAAGTGGGTCCAGGACCTCCCACCTCCGCCTCTCCAGAGCTTCTTTGACGGTCCTCATCACCGTGAGAGTGGCTAGACCGGCATCGTGGGATGGTACCAATGTCCAAGGCGCCCAGGGCGTGTTCGTCCTCTTGAACATCTCCTCATAGGCTTCGTAGTACTTGTCATACTGCTTGTGATGGTACCAGTGAAGGGGAAGGTAGCTCCATGGGCTGGAATTTTCGTTCTGGAGCCTTTTCAAGCGCTTCCTCTGCTCCACCTTGGAGATGTGGAGGAAGAACTTGATGATGACGTTGCCATCGTCATAAAGCTGTCTCTCGAAGCAGTTGATCTCATCGTACGCCCTGCTCCAGACCCCCTTCTTGACCACATCGTTCACCCTGTCCTCGGAGACCCGGCAGTACCATGACCTGTCGAATATTGCGAACCTGCCCCTCTCCGGGGTCCTGAGCCAGAACCTCCATAGGAACGGTCTGGCGTTCTCGTCATCCGTTGGGGGTCCTATTGGATACACGTTGTAGTTCCTGGGGTCCATGGATAGTAGAAGGCTGTTGATGGTTGTCGATTTACCAGCCGCGTCCCAACCCTCGAAGACGATGATGACGGGTATCCTCAGCTCCTTCACATCGCGGTGGAGGACCCCGACGACGAGCTGTAATGCCTCCATCTCTCCCTTGTATTCGGACTGCTTCGTGTCACTTCCGAGGTCCAGCTTCTCGAGCATCCCAACACCTAAGGAACTGTTTCAGTTCAGGTGTTATTGTATTAATTGTTTTGCGAAGGGGATGGTGATAGTAAGGTCTCATGAGGTCTATGGCCGTCATCTTAACAACCTTGCCGGATTACCGCCGACAGTGGAGCCCTCGGGGACATCTTTCACAACGACGCTGTTCGCACCGATGATGGAATCGCTACCGATCGTGATCCCTTCCTTGATGAACACATTGTCACCTATCCAGACATTGTCCCCTATGATTATGTCCTTCTCTATCGCCCCATCCCCAGGAGCTCTATTGGGGCCAGTGGGCCTTCTTGGATCGTGGCTCTCGGCCTTTATATGGACATTGTAACCGATGGCGCACCAATCACCTATCCTGACCCTTGCTCTCTTCCCGGCGAAGACCTGCCCCGAGTTCATGTAGGTGTTGGGACCGATGGTTATGTTCTCAGGATTGCGGAGGACCACTGAACCAGTTATCCTGTCCCCGTTGAGCCCAAATCCCTTGAGCCTCATCTTCCTCTCGGACTCCCGGTATCTTTCGGCAAGGGAGACTATGTAGGATGACAGCCTGCCGAAGATATCCGTGATGGCCATGGATGACGAAATGTATGCTTTGGATATTTATGTTATCTATGATGGGCGGAGTGGGGTTCACCAACACCCCTTCTCTCCGATTAACACCTCCTTTTCCTTCTTCTTTAGGGGTGTTATTTCAAATAGGAACGTTGATCTCGGTCAATATCTCTTCCGGCGGGACCTTGCCGGGATCGTTTTGGTATATTTCCCTGAAGGGCCCTTTAGCTTTTTTTCCAGTCCTGCCCATCCATTCGAAAAGGCGCCCGTAGGTCTCCCCTACCCTGTCGTAAGGACCCTTGTGCACTATCTTCGCCATCTTCCCGCCAGGTATCTTGTAGGCCTTGATATCTCCCTTCTCCACGAACTTACCGGTAACTGGTATCGCCACCTCGAGGTCTGCATCGTTCTCCCTCATTGCCCTCTCGACCTCCTCCATGGTCAGCTCGTGACAGAGATAGATAGGTGGTCCAGTCATCTGCATACCGTTGGAGGACACGTGAATGAAGAGCTCTGGAAGGACCATAGCCACATCATGGTATGCTCCAGTCCTTCTAGTCCCGACGACGTTCAATGGTCCGACATCTATGATCGATACTTCTTCCATGGTTATCACCGGACCACGATCATCGGATCCTATATAAAAAAAAAACATAGAGGGAGAGAGGTGGGCGAAGGAGGGCCGAAACTATTCAGTTAATAATAAATAGCCGCTCTATCTTGGACCCTCTCCCGCGCAATAAGGGCCCAAAGTCCGTCCGTGCGTCGGAAGACCGGGAGATGTGCCCCTGATAAGGGGTGAATCCCAAGGAAGTGACAGGGAATGTCGAAGAGCGTCTATACATACATAGGTGAGGCCTGGAAGAGGCCTTATGATGGTGAAGTGAAGGAGATAAACCGCCAGAGGCTCATAGAATGGAGGCAGGAAGAGAGCTTCGTTCGTGTCCTTCGGCCCCTCAGGCTCGACCGCGCCAGGATGCTCGGTTATAAGGCCAAGCAGGGTTTTACCATAGTCCGTGCCAAGGTCAGGACAGGCAGCTTCAGGAAGCGTGCCATAAGGAAAGGGCGGAGGGCCAGGCGAAGGGGTATAATCAAGATGAGGGTCAATAAGAACCTCCAGAGGATAGCCGAGGAGAGGGTCGCAAAGCGCTACCCCAACATGGAGGTGCTGAATTCCTACTTCGTAGGCGAGGACGGCAAGCACAGGTTCTATGAGATAATCCTCATAGACCCCCATCACCCCGTCATCATGAACGATCCCAACCTTAACTGGATACAGGGAAGACAGCATACGAGGCGTGTCTTCAGAGGTCTAACTGCCGCCGGCAAGAGGCGCAGGGGCCTTCTCTGCAAGGGCAAGGGCGCCGAGAAAGTGAGGCCTTCAGTGGGCGCGAACGTCCACAAGAAGAGGCCAGGCCGGCGCAACAGGATACCTTGATGGTACACATGAAGTGTCAAGCCCTGTAGATCGAACGGTCCAGCTCTTGCGCTGGACCGTTCAAATAGCTTCCAGAGTGGGACTATACCAAGCGTTCGGGGCAGGTCGAGCGTCGGGAGCAGTTCAGGCACTTCCCCTCACGGTTGTGGTTCCTATGGACCTCTCCCAACCTCTCCGCCTCCCTAATCTCAGACACCTTCGATAGGACCAGCGCCTTGGTCATCATGTCCCATTCGACCTTCTCCCTGCTCCTCTTTCCGCCTGAGGGAATGTAATCGATGTATCCATAAGGGGTCCTCTGATCGTAATTGACATCTGTCAGGATGAGGTATGCCCCGAGCTGCATCATATGGCTGAAATGGGGTTTGGGAGGGACCTTTCCCGTTTTGACCTCGACCGGTATCTTCAGTCCCTCCTCCTCTATGATCAGGTCCGGTGTGCCCGCAAGGAAATGCCTCCTGGAGGTGAGCACCTTCCCCCTCTTCCCGTCCAGGCGGTCCACGGAAACGATATCGGCCTTGGGTGGGAGCTCCAGCTTCCCCATCTCTTCCATGGCACCCTTCCTTTCACTGCTGGCCTTGAAGAAGAAATAGGCGGCCCCCCCTATCCAGAAGACCGCTATCAGGGCGGAAAAGAGGGTATAATGCTCGATATCCTCAGCTCCTAGGACGAACAGGGAACCAGTGAAGAGTGATGCCAGGAGCGCTAGCGTTGCCACCGGGAGGTCCTCACGCCCTCCGAGGAGGGGCCCCTGTTCTCCCTGCAGCCTCCTTTTCAACCAAAGATCGTAGAAGACCGCCAGTATGAACCATAGGAGAGAGAGGCCCAATAGGATGTATGGAAAGACCCCTTCCCTGTCGAAGCTCTCGTAAAGGAACATGAAGAGCGCTGAGAGGGAGAGAAGGAGCATAAGGACCATGACCACGACCAATCTGGACCTGACCCACATCATAATGGGCCGCCTCGACCAGAACGAGGTCACCGCAGTGAACAGAAGTAGTATGTAGAGGACCAGGAGCGAGATGGTTAGAACAACGGAGGCATCGCGCGGTTCAAGGCCCAAGGGGCGAAGGAGTATGATTCCGTTGACCAGGAGGAGGATGCCGTAGAGGTAGAGCAGGACCGGAATGCTCCTGGGCCTCTTCCTTCTATCTTCGAAATCCACAACTAGGGACCTGACCCTTTCCCTACCCTCCCTCTTCCCAGCGACCTTCCTGAAGAAGTAGAACGTGATCGAAGCCCCTATCAGAATGACCGATACCAGAAGTACAACGAGCCTCCATATGTCGGTCTGCATGAAACCGACCCTGACAAGGAGCAGGAGCGACCCTCCCATGAATACTAGGAAGCTCGAGAACACTATGTAGCTCCACGTTATCGCCGAGAGGTCCTTCGCCCCTGTCTGCTTCCTCTTTATGTACTCGGCCCTCTTGCCGATATCATTATGCTGCTCGATACCAGATGATAGGGCAAGGCTCGGAGGTCCATCGCCATCGCGCGATAACTTCCAGGAAAGGGGGCAGTAGGACCATCTCTCGACCTCCGAAGCGGAGATGAGCCGGTCCAGGTCCCCTGATGTCATCAATTAATACAATTGAGCTCTTATTATTTATGATTTTATTCTTAATTTGTCTTGTCCGGCAACGAAGAGGAGGTGCTTCAAAAAGATATATGAGGGTAATGAGTCAATGACGTGCGGGGGTAAAAGATTTGTTATCTAAGGGAAGAGCTCTGACCGTGTTCGTGATCATGTTCTCACTGATGGCCCCGCTATCGTTATTGGGGAGCGGAGTGGGCAGCGGTCCCAGTATTTGGGTCGATCCAATAAGGGACCAGGCAAAGGTCCATTTCAACATCACCTATCCCAACGGAACGCCAGCGAGCCATGTGACCATAGAATTATTGGCATATTATACGACCTCCGGAAGCCCGCAGACAGGCCTTACGAACTCATCGGGACAGGCACTTTTGAACGTGAGCTATTACAATTGGGGGCCGTGCAGTATCAGGCTCTACGACACTGCAATGGACCATATGCTCAGCTTGGACAGGTATATCTCTCCCGATGAACGGATATTCTTCGACCTTATGCTCCCTGAGCACCTCCCATACGTAAACGTCATCAAAGGGACGGTCCGTAAGCTCGACACCGGGACAGCGGCATCAGGTGTCAAGGTCCAGGTCCATGGGCAGGACACCATGGGAAGGTCCGTCGATGAGGAGACCTACACCGACGGCTCTGGTAACTATATGCTCAAAGCCCCCAACTCCACTTATGGTTATGTTCTGAGCGTCATAGAACCGCTTCCCGGTTACGACCCTTGCGGGATAGGCATCTTCATAGACCCCTCCAAGACCGATAACACCTATGACCTCTACATAAGACCCGAGCTCGTGAGCACGGTCCCGTTCTCGTTCAGGGTCATCAACTCGACGACATCGGAACCGATGAAAGGTCAATACAGTTCGGTGAGGGGAAATCCCATAGGGAGGGACCTGTCCTACGACAACAGGCCTCTGAGCGAGGACCCAGTTGAGAAAAGGTTCGAGGGGTCGTTGTTCGAGGGGGATCATTCATTGAACTGGTATGGGGCCGTTGACCATCGCTGGAACGTAAGCTACCAGCTGGAAACGTTCGTCCTTATCAATTCGACACCTTTGAGCATGGACGTGATGTTGGATGTTGAACCTGAGCTAAGACCGGTACGGCTCAGGACATGGTCCGGTTCGGGGGGTCCATTGGGCTACTGTAGGGTCGAGTACAGAAAGACGGTGTACGAAGGGGATCAGAGGACGGACCTTGTCCTTGATGGTCAGGCCACTCCCGACGGATGGTTGTCATTCGGAATACCCCCGAACGAAGGCATCAAGGTAAGGGCATGGTACTGGGGGTATAAGGATAAGGAGTTCGTGATACCTGCAGGGCCAGCCTCATCACCGGCCGAGTTGAACATAACTCTCGAAGAGGGGGGTCCGTTCGTTACACCACAGGGCGATTTTTCTTTCTTCATAAGGGATGAGGTAACCGGTGTTCCGCTGCCCGGAGCAAACATTAACGGGTACACCTGGGATGAGGAGGGATATTCCTACTCCATATACGGAATGTCAGCATACAACGGCTATGCCAACGGCTCGGCCGATGCTACCAAGTACCCGACGATATCCGTGACCCATCCCCTTGGGACCGCGGTATTAAGGAACATTACCATCACCCAGGGGTCCAGAACGGACCTGGTGGTCGATCTCGAGAGAAGGACCTTCCCCGAAGTGGTCTACAGATACACCTTGGACCTGAAGGATGAACAAGGCCAGCCTGTTCCATCCGTACTGATGGAGGTCATATCCTACGAGCTCGGTCATTATTTCCATGCTGCCTCGGACAGTACCGGGACATTGACGTTCTATACTCAACCTTCCGAATATATGATGTTCCCGGTCGGTGACGATCAGTATTGGCACCTCAGTAGCCATTGGAACAACAAAGCCGAGCTCGTCCTCGAACCTGGCGGTGGTCATCTGGGCACCCTGACCTTATACCCGACAAGGCCCCTAACTACGATAGAGGGTTTTGTCATGGATTCACAGACGATGAGACCATTGAAGTTCAGACAGGTCAGCACAGGGTCTTACCATCCCTATGATGGGCCGACTCGCCAGATGGGCCCAATCTATCCATGGATGGAACAGATCATCTCCGGTGATGATATGGGCACCACACTTCTCCATTATAGCGCCCATTCGGACAGGACGGGATACTACAAGACCTACGGAAGGGAGAGCGTGAACCTTGAATGCTGGTCGGAAGGATATTTCCCCTACGAGGAGGTACTGGACCTTTCCACCCGCGCTTCGGTTCAAAAGGACATAATCCTTGATCCTATCCCTCCCGCATCCACAAGGATGGAGGGGACCCTGGTCAACGAGGATGGGGCTTCGGTCCGGGGAATGGTGCTACTTTTCGAAACAGACCATCCCCAGTCCATATTCCTGGAGAACTTCACCGGGACCGACGGGAAGTTCGGGTTCGATCTCCATCCCTCCGAGTACAGGATCGTGTTCGGGAACGAAACGCTTCACGGGGAGACAACTGTGGAGGTCAACGAGAGCGGTCTGACGGGAGTTGTGCTGAGATTGGTCCCATATTCATACCTTAACGGAACCGTTACTGATGCAGAAGGGGTACCGCTCACGGATGTCCAGATATCCCTTGTCCATCCCGAGGCCGGGGAAGGGGCCATCATCGAGAACGGGACCACTGACGGCAGCGGCTCATTCTCGTTCATGCTCGAGAAGGGGACCTACAGGATCGATGTCCCAGGGACCGACCTCTTCCTATCTGCATCCTCGGGCGTCGTCACCCTCACAGGCTGGAACGATGTGGAGATAACCATAATGCTCTTCAATAGAACGTCAGGGACGGTAATGGGCAGTGTCAGGGGCGATGGTGGCCCGATGGAGGGTGGCATCGAAGGTGGCACCGTGTGGTTGAACGACGCCCTTGGGAACCCGTTAATGTCCACATTGACCGGTCCACTTGGGGCTTTCGAGATGGAGGACGTTCCCTACGGTACGGGTTATACCATCAACGCGACACCGCCTGTTGATCTGATAGGAGAGCCTCTGGTCAGGACAGGATACCTTCCAAGCCCCGTCAAGACGCTCGATATCGCATCCGCTATTACCGTAGCGGACCTGACAATGACATATTATATGGTCCCGGCAACCGGGTATTTCAACATTACCGAGTACGGACCCAAAGGTGACGGTGTCTTGCTGGACGAACCAATAAGGATCCTTTTTTCCGAGGCCATTGGTAAGGAGGATTTCCCATCTCTATTCGAGATCTCTCCCGAGCCAACGAACATCATGTTCAATTGGGACCTTGAGGGTGTTGCGGTCAGGATAGACCATGACCCTTTTACTGCCAATACGACCTACAACGTCAAGGTCGCAGGTTACCTTGTATCCTCGGCCGGGAACTGGCTCTGGGGCGGGGAGGACCTGGTCTGGAACTTCACTACGGGGTTCGAGCAAGGCGCTTGGACCCTTGAGGCCAAGACCGTAATCGTGGGCTCCGACAGGACCACATACATCAACGCGACGGGAAGGGCGGACCAGTCCGTGTACGTCGTGATATCCGGGCTCGGCTCCTACCTGTTGAACGAGACCGGTCCTGGGACATACAATGTCATCATCACCCCCTCAACGCTTGCCTGGGACACGGAATATTCCTACCATTTCTCCGACAGAGCAGGAGGGTCCGACCTCGCACCCGAACTGGGAGGGAAGTTCAGAACACCCAAGGCCATCCCCATAGGGGATGATGACGATGATGACGATGATGATGACGACGACGATGATGGGATAGGAAGGTACATCCTGCCTCTTTGCATCGTGCTGGGGGTCGTTCTGCTGCTGGTCATCATAGCTCTGGTCCTATTCCTGGCTTTGAGGAGGAAGGACACGTCCAAAGGATGGGAAGAATGATATCATCGGGCATTGACGGCCCGGACGAACCCAAAAGGCATATATGGTCGTACCATCCATCGCAGTGCTGGAGGCCCCCTCTTGAGATACTCTCGATCTGCCGGGACAGCGTTCATCGTCATGACGGCATTCATCATAAGCACGCCTGTCCTGCTCATCGCCCAAGGTACCGCATCCATTGGTCCATCCGATATCAGGTCCACAATGGATGCGCGGGAGCATCTGGACCCTTACCTGAGGATGGTCCTGGAGGGGGATCAAGAAGAGATGAGGGTCCTTGTCCGCTTCACTGACTGGCCGATAGAGGACGATATCAGGTCCGCTGAAGGTCTGGGAATGGAACACATCTGCTCGATGCAGGTCCTACCGGCGGCCCTTTTTAATGGGACCTCGGAACAGATCACCCGCCTCTCAAGGATGCATTGGGTGGAATGGATCGAATATGATGGTGAGCTCGAACTGTTGATGGAACAATCGCTCCTTACCATAAATGCGACGGTCACTTGGAACTCCTGGCTCGAGGGGGCAAGGATGGCCTTCCCCCAGATAGACGGCGAAGGTGTGACAGTTGCCGTGGTCGATACCGGCATAGATGCTGGCCATCCGGACCTGGACTACGGAGAGAAGACGATAATCAACATAAAATCGGACATACCCGGAGGCCCATGGTACGAGCTCGAGAACTCCGATACGAGCTACGGCCACGGTACCCACTGCGCGGGGACCATAGCCGGGAACGGGGATGCCTCTGCCGGTGCAAGGTCAGGGGTCGCCCCTGCGGCCAAGCTGATAGGACTCTGCGTCGGCGATGTGGGAATAACGCTCACGAACACGCTGCAGGGGCTGGAATGGGTCTACATGAACTCGAAGGCCCCCAACCCTTACAACATCAAGGTGATATCGAACTCGTGGGGTGGTGTAGCGGCCGAATACGACCCCCAGGATTCCACTTCCATCATCTGTCAGAAATTGACCTACGAGAACAACGTGATGGTCGTCTTTGCCATGGGCAATGCCGGGAGCGGATATCATACAGGGGAGACCCTTACAGCCTCCCCGACAGGCCTCATACCTTCAAACATCGGTGTCGCAGCAACGGAAAGGGACGGTTCAGGAGTGGCGTATTTCTCTTCACGTGGCGAGAAGGGTAAGAACCAGACCTATCCCGATATATGTGCCCCCGGGGTCAAGATTTGGTCCGCCCACGCCAGGGCAACGGAGATCTCGGCGATGTCCAAGCTGAGGGGTAACCCCAACCCATACTATCTAGCGATATCCGGGACCTCTATGGCCACCCCTCACATCTCAGGCCTGGCCGCATTGATGTTCCAGGCCGCACCTTCTCTCAGGGTGTCCGACAGGTTCGAGGATTACAGCGGGGACGACCCCGAAGGCTGGTACGGTAACACCTTCAACAGGATACACGAGATAGAATGGATAATGGAGCAGACGGCATTCTACATCCATCCTGATGGAGTACCACTTTCGGATGAGAGCACCGACAACGGGGTACCCGAACCGGAGGACACTGGTCCTACGGAGGTGGGATGGGATGGAAAGAAGATGGACTGGGCCCAGGGATACGGTCTTGTGGACGCCGAGAAATGCGTCGGAGTGGCACTTACCTTGCAGCACCTTCGCATCGCTTACCCGCCGGCCAACCAGTGGACAGTAAAGGATGCCATAGAGGTCTACTACGGGAACAAGGTCTTCGGAAATTCGGTCCATAACCTGTCCACGGACACGCTCCAGACCGCATGGACAGGAGAGTTCGCTAGGTATGCCCAGGACGATGAGGGCCCCCTGCTGGTCCAGAACCAATCAAGGCGTGTTTGGGTCCCCGAGGGAGCGACGGAGATTACCATAGTCCTCTCCTACGACCCTGTGAACCTTGTCGATAGGTCGGTAGGAGAGCTCACCTTCGTGGTTGATATGAACGACGACGGGACCTTCGATTACGAACATCCGTTCCTTGGGTCGAGGACCTCAGGCACGAAAGAGGCGGTCCTACTGGTGGACCCATCCG
Organism: Thermoplasmatota archaeon; assembly: GCA_025457865.1. GTDB lineage: Archaea > Thermoplasmatota > Penumbrarchaeia > Penumbrarchaeales > Penumbrarchaeaceae > JALOTP01. The sequence continues at coordinate 29,150 of JALOTP010000010.1, forward strand.
ACACGGGCGGTTATTGGGCAATAGGCATCTACGGACGAGGGTTCAGGATCATCAGGCCGATAATTGACAGGGAGTTCATGGAGCTCAGGATAGAGTATTCCATAGGTGTTGCTCTGCGGATGGTCCTACCAGAAGGGGGCATCATTTCGGTCGCACCTCCCATACCGACCTCCATGGTCTCCACCTGGGAAGAAGGGACCCCCTCGGCTGGATACACAGGCGGTACCATATCCCTCTCCGGAACGGCGTTCCACCTGAACAGGATGCATCCCATAGAGGAAACACCTCCGCCTGGGACGGAAAGGTCCATGTTATGGTTGGTATTCCTGATAATAGCTATCGCTGTTGGTCTACTAGTAGCGGTCCTCTATGTCCGTAAGAGAAAGAAGCAAGCCAAGGGCTGATCGTACGCATTTAGGGAACCATTATAAATCAGCGCAGCCCCCTTTTTCTCATGGTGGTATAATGGGTTACAAACGGATAGTCACCATCGAGGACATAATGGAGAACCGAAACAGGGCATTGATCTACCGGACCATTGTAGCCTACCCAGGTGCCAGCTTTTCAGACATCAGGATGCTTCTGGGAATAAAGAACGGGACTTTGTCCCACCATTTGATCAAGCTGGAGAAGGAAGGCCTCATAAAGTCGAAGAAGATGGGGATTTTCCGTAAGTTTTACCCCTCAAGCGGCGTGGTCCCGAAGGACCTTGAAGAGAAGATCATGGACGTGGTCCTGGACAACCCTGGAATATCTCAGTCGATGGTAGCAAGGTCCCTTGAGATCACCAGACAGGTGGCCAATTACCATATATCCTCCCTTAAGAGAAAGGGGATGGTCATAGTGAAGAGGTCAGGCAGGGATTCCCAGGTGTTCATGAGGTGAGGGATCGGGAAAATAAGCATAGCTCCGTCTGGGTCATAGAGACAATTCTGCATCCTTTGGAAGCTCATCTCTTATTTATCGTATAGGCGCAATTGGTGCATTTCCAGATCTCGAATATGTCCTGGCCTCTGGAGAATGGGACCAGATTGCCCTTGTCGCACTTAGGGCATTTCGGGAACAGCTCCGCCGTAGTTACCGCCTCCGAATCAATAAGATGGACCGGCCTATTTATTCTTTCCCTCAATGCCGGGACGGAGTAAACCGTAGCAGGACGGATGGACCGTTGATCAGTGGACCTTACATGAAGATGAGCGTCCCTATGATAATCAGGCCGGTCACCACAAGGATGGTGGAAAGGAGCAGGGTAAGGTGGACGTGCGGGCCGTGCTCAGGGTCGTCCAGGGCGCCCATTAGCCCCTTGCTCCCGAGAGTGGATATGACCTTGGAAAAAGAATATTTGGGGGGGGTGTTTCCGAGCTGCCTTCCATCCATTTCCGGCACCAACAGGTCCTACAAGGAGGTTGATTACTTAACGGTTTGGTAGCGGGAACGGTTCGGAACGGTCCAATGCGTGGGGGGCCCATAGATAGCTTTATGGTCAATACGTCCATTCGGCGCTCCAGAAGTTCATCATCTGGAGCTGTTCCCATGACCGTGAAGCTTGACGGAGAGACCGTGACGTTCGAAGATATCGCTGGGGTCGCCAAGGGCGGGGAGAGAGTGGAGCTAACGGACCAGGCTATTCAGCGCATAGAGAGATGCCAGCATATGATATCCGACCTGGTCGCAAGGGGGGAGAAGATCTACGGGGTGACCACCGGAATCGGGGAGCTAGCTTCTGTGATGCTGACCCCTGAGCAGGGGCTTGAGCTCCAGAAACGGATAATATTCTCCCATAGCGCCTCCTACGGGGACGACCTGCCCGATGAAGATGTGAGGGCCGCCATGGCCTCAAGGGCCAACGTCTGGGCGAAGGGGCATTCCGGGATCAGACTTACCACCGTCAGTACATACCTGGAGATGGTCAACCGCGGCGTGGTGCCTGTGGTCTATGAGAAAGGCTCCGTGGGCTGTTCCGGGGACCTGAGCCCCCTGTCCCAGATAGCTGAGGTTGTCATAGGTGGCGGTCAGGCCAAGTTCAAAGGGGTAAGATCGAAAGGGAAGGAAGCGATGGCGAAGGCGGGTCTGGAACCTGTGGTTCCGACCTTCAAGGAAGGCCTTGCCCTGATCAACGGGACCCAGGTCATGGTAGGCCAGATGTGCCTTCTCCTCGATGAGACCCGTTCCCTGATCAAGGAGGCCATCATAGCCTCTGCAATGTCCCTCGATGCCCTAAAGACCGTGCTGAAGCCCTTCGATGACCGGGTCCATAAGGTCAGGCCACATGTCGGACAGATAGCTGTGGCATCCGGTCTGAGGAAGCTCCTTGAGGGTTCGGAGATACTTGCAAGCCCATCGGGGAAGGTCCAGGACGGATATTCGATGAGGTGTACCCCCCAGATAATTGGGCCCACCCTTGACCTCTGGCACTATACCCGGGGCGTCATAGAGACCGAGCTGAACTCGGTGGTTGACAACCCTATCTTCTTCCCTGAGCAGGACGACTTCATAGGTGCTGGCAATTTCCACGGGCAGCCCATCGGTATCTCTGCGGATGTCCTTAAGATAGGGATGTCCGAGCTATGCGACCTTTCTGAGAGACATATAAACAGACTGCTTAACCCCACCCTCTCCGGATTGCCTCCGTTCTTGGTCAAGGGAGCCGGAATGAACTCCGGCCAGATGGTGGCCCAATATACGGCGGCGGTGCTGGTATCGGAGAACAAGGTCCTGTCACACCCAGCATCCGTGGATTCCATATCGGTATCGGCCGACCAGGAAGACCATGTCTCCATGGGACCTGTAGCTATAAGGCACCTCAAGGAGGTATGCAGGAACACGGTCGGGGTCCTTGCCATAGAGATGCTCACCGCCGCCCAGGCCCTAGATTTCAGGAAACCGCAGAGGCCTGGTGTCGGGACAATGGCCGCTTACGAGGTCATAAGGGAGAAGGTTCCCTTCCTGGAGGACGACCGTCCGCTGCACCCAGATATCAAGGCCGTTGCCGACCTTATAAGGAGCGGCACCATTAGGGAAGCCGTGGAGCGTGCCGTTGGGGAACTGGAAGTGTGAGCTGGCCTGTTCTATCCTGAGGTCCAGCAGAACGGCGGCCATGGAAAACTAAATATCTTAAAACGGTGATACTTCAGCTGTCCATTCTTGGTCAGCAGGGTCCCGTATCCTCTGGCCAGATCTCCTAATAGGGATATAAATCAGGTGGGGCATATGAACAGAAAGGTGTCACTTGTAGCGCTGTTGGTCGTAATCCTAATGGGAGCATCGCTTCTGCCGTTCTTGCCGGGCATTGGGGCAGAAGGAGAGGGTGAGGGAGAAGCCAAACCCCTGGCAGACGATTACTACGGAGATTACTATGTTTACTCCGGGGATGAGGACTACATAACCGGGGAGTCCTGGAACATGTACGGCAGCATCTATGTCTACGGGATCCTCCACATATCCGAGACCAGCCTCTTCTTCGGAGGAGCAGATGATGGTTATGGTGACGGGGAACTCGGTATCTACGTTTACTCCGGGGCCGAGCTCTACGTGGACAAATGCAACTTCACAGCCAAGGACCAGACCACCCCCGTATCAAGGCCAGGGATCGTAGCATGGAACCACTGGTGGGGAACTTGCTGGCATTTCCAGATATTCGGGAAGGCCAACATAACGAACTCCGATCTGAGCTATATGTGGGGGGACGGTGGCAGTTCATTGGGTAACTTTGACGGCGGTATCCAGTGCTATTCCAATGACATCTACATCTACAACTGTTACCTCTATAATAACGAGAACGCAGGCATTTCGACGATAAGCGACCCATCCGGTTCATCCACCACCGGCGGGTTCGACCCAGTCGTTGACAAGTGTGTCATATCCAACAGCTCCGGTTGGGGCATTGCCGCTGGAGGGTCCGGGGCCCAACCTAAGGTCACCAACACCACAATCATTGGCAGCGGCTACAGGGGCGGCCAGTACTTCTATGGGGCTACGGGAATCATTGACCAATGCAAATTCCTCAATACCAAGCGCGAGTTCGGTTTCACCTTCGATCCAATTGTCAGCGGGACCATGACCATCACCAACACCACCTTCAGCGGAAACAGGGATGGCTATTCCTCAAGGAGGACCGGGACGATCAACCTGGTGAACTGCCACCTTGACAATAACAGAAGGTGGGGCCTCGAACTTGCCCATGACACGGGTGCAAGCTACATGCAGACCGTTTATATGACCGGCGGGACCGCGAACGGGAACGGGATGCACGGTGTCAGCACCAACCTGACGCCGACCACGGCAACTTTGCAGAACGTGGAAATTGCCAATAACAAGGTGAACGGGGTCAATGTCATAGATCCATCCAATACGGTCGATCTAATGAATTGCAGGATATTTGACAATAAGAATGTGGGTGTGAAGTACGATAAGACGGTCGGGTCCATAAAGAACTGTGAGATCTCCCGAAACACTGTTGGGAACATCCTCATTCTGAACGCGACGAACATACCGGTCCAACAGAACACCATCAATGGTCCATCACCCTACGGGATAAGACCGGTCGCGTGCCAACCCGCGATAGTTGGGAACAGCTTTATCAGGAACGATATCGGATTGCTACTTGAGGATGGGGCCACACCGGGAACCGTCTCAGGTAACACCTATGACAACAACAGGGTCGGTGTCATGGTCCAGGCCGATGCCATAATCATGTCCTCCGAGACCTTCACTAAGAACACACAGGCCGGAATATCCCTGGAGGATGTCGAGGGGTTCGATCTGAGCGGTGCCACCTTTACAAATGATATTGTCGCAATATCGGTCTCGGGCGGGGGATTTATGACCTTAGGGGGAATGGCCATATCGGGAGCGACCGGGGCGGCCATATCCGCGACCAACAGGGCCAACATATCGGTCATGGGATGTGATATGAGCGGCAATACCAGGGACTTCAAGCTCGATATAGAATCCCAGTGCCGTGTCTATTCGGTCGGGTCTCCCTCCAACAAGGTCCAGATAATGGACTCCAGGTCCGAGTTCTGGCACTTCTGGAACGTAGCAGTGAACGCTCACGACAACCAGACCTTGTTCCCTGTTTCCAACGCCAACATGATGGTCTATGGTTCGGCCGGTGAGCTGCTCCTCAGCCAGAAGACGTTCTTCGACGGCAGTGCGAGCGGGGATGTGCTGGAGTATTACATCCGCGGCTCCCAGACGACCTACTTCACCCCTGTCAACATAACCGTTTCCAAGGTCGGTTACATTCCATACTGGGGCGGTTTCGAACCATTGGACCAGGACATCTACCGTGAGATCAACCTCTCTATCAATAAAGCTCCGGAATTCCCGGAACCCTGGGAATATTCGCCTGACGAGACCCATAACAACAGGCCGACGCTCAGGTGGAACGCATCCACGGATTGGAACCTGGACATCATAAATTACAAGGTGAACGTCTATCAGGATGAGCTCTATTCATCCAATCATGTTGTGATAGATGCTATTAACAGGTTACCGCAGTACACTTTTACAAAGAACCTCAGGTACAACAAGGAATACTTCGTTGAGATAGAGACCTACGACCCGTGGGGATTGAACGACACCCGTGTCTTCAGCTTCAGGACCATCAATACGAAGCCGACGACCCCCATACTGGCCTTCGAGATGTCCCCGGTCTCCTCCAAGGACGATATCGTGGTCCTTGTGAAGGTGAACGCCTCGGATGTGGATGTTGACCCCATCGATGATATAAGCTATCTTGTCGAGTGGGAGGTCTTCCGCAGCGGTTCCTGGGTCCTAGTGAGCTCCGGGATAGATGCTTTCATGCTGTCCTCCAACGAGACAAACGAGGGGGACCGCATCAGGGTCCGCGTGAAGGCCTTCGATGGGATAGAGTACGGCCAGGAAGTTAGCATGGAGGTGCTCGTCCTGAACTTCGCGCCAAAGCTCCTTGATGAAAGCGTTGACCTGACCATAAACGAGGACGAGATAGCCCTTAACCTTGTCTCCCTTGACGAGTTCTTCTTCGACCAGGACCTAGACGACCTCACCTACAGCATCTTCTTCCAGAGGCATGTTCTGGCAGAGATAGAGCCAGTATCCAACAATCTCACCCTCACACCCCTCCCAGATTGGTTCGGGACGGACTACATATTGGTCGAAGCATTGGACGGGAAGCATTCGAGCGAAGACCTCTCCAAGCTCAGGATAAACATTACGGTAAAGGGGATCAACGATGCCCCAGTCATTACCCTGCTCAATGAAAAACCTGTCCGCCCGGGGATACCGGTCACAGTACAGTTCCAGCAGGGGTCATGGGCCGTCGTCGCTCTTTCCACCTTCGATGCCGATGAGATCTACGGTGATAATAAGTTCACCTTCTCCACAGACTTCAGGGAGGTGGTTGGGAACGATGTGGTCAAGGCCGAGGACCTACAGTTCCAGACCAAGACCGGTGCCTTCAAGGTCTTCCTTACGAACCCTCTGGTCGGTGAACATACCTTCAACATAACCGTGACCGACGGCAACGAAGCGAGCTCCAGTGCGCTCGTCCATCTCATCGTTGAGAACATCAACGAAGCCCCGACGAAACCGGCCTTCAAGCTACCCGAGGGCGATACCGCAGAGATAGACGAGGGCGATACGATATCCTTCACCATTGACGAAGCCGACGACCCGGACCTCCATATACCGAATTCCAAGGAGAGGATATATTACGACTGGACCTTCGGTGAGCTCGATACGAACCTCCAAGAGATATGGATAAGGGACCAGGGGACGTCAGTTGAGCATCAGTTCATCAATTCCGGGCCTTATACCATCAAGGTCAGGGCAAGGGACTCGCTGGGTCAGACCGCAGAGTCGGAGAAGAAGATGACGATAACGGTCAACAAGGAAATAATCGAAACCCCCGAAACAAAGGACGATAAACCTTTCCTTCAGGAGTACGGTATGATCCTCATCCTCGTGCTGGTCGTCCTCCTCGTCATCATCCTTCTCGTGTTCATATTCACGAGGAAAGAACCGCTCGCCGAGGTCGCAGATAAGCAGGAGAAGGAGCATGAGGAGCTCGTCGCCAAGCAGCAACAGGATGCCCTTGCGGCACAGGAGAAGCTACAAGCCCTCCTCGGAGGTGTTGCCATGGCCGGTGCAACAGGTCCCGCCCTACCGGCCGCTCCGGACGGTTCCGGGCTCCAGGCCCTCCCGGCAGCGACCATGCCCGAAGGTGCATCTCCGGAACCTGCATTGGATACGGTCCCCTTCCAGGCACCACCGGTTCCCGAATCACAACCAGTAGCTGCACCGGGACCGATCGTCGGTCAGGTCCCCGAGTCACAACCGCCTATGGCGCCTGACCAGACCTATCTGCCACCGCCCACCCAGTGAGCACGGTGATCATAGGTTTGAGCATAGGACCTCATCGGTCAGCCTGGGCTAGGGATTGGGTTCATTCAAGGTGGATGCAATCCCCTGCTGAGACCAAGGAGATCCCGTCATCGGTCCTTACAAGTAGGGCACCCGTTCGGTCCACTCCCAATGCCGTTCCCTCTACTGTGGTGGTGCCAATATCTATCATGACCCTTCGCTTCAGGGTGGAGGACCGTTCAGACCATTCATCGAGAAGAGCATCGGTCCCTCCTTCGAGGAACATCGAATAATGGAGGTCCATGAAGTACAAGAGGTTCCTAAGTAGCTCCTCCATATCGACCTCATGTCCGGTCACGTCATGGAGCGTGGTGGCCGTAGAGGACAGCTCATTTGGAAGGTCCGATACCCTGGAATTGACGTTCATCCCTATACCTGCAATAACACTGTCCAATCTACCCTTGGAAGAGGCCGAAAGGGACAATATCCCGCACACCTTCTTTCCATTCACAAGGACATCGTTCGGCCATTTGACCAGAGCATTGACCTTGGTGGTGCATCCTATTGCCTTGGCCGCGGAAAGTCCGAAAACGAGGGGTAGAGGTGAGATGAGTTCGGGTGCTATCTTTGGCCTCAGGACCACAGACAGGTACAACCCTCCGATGGGCGAAGAGAACGAGCGTCCCATCCTGCCGGCCCCTTCGGTCTGGGCCTTTGCTATGACCACAGTCCCATCAATGCATCCCTTGGAAGCAAGCTCCTTGGCAAGCCGATTGGTGGATGGAAGAACGTCAAAGACCTCCAGATGCCTCCCTATGGTCCTCGTCGTCAGGCCGTCCAGAATGGACGACCATTTACCATCAACGACCGGCATAGGGACTTCAACCCCTCTGTGCTAGCTCAATCCAAGAGGGCTCTGAGCAGGTCCATGTCGTAAAGCATGTTCATTATGTTGTCATCCTTGTCCACGATCGGTACCTGGTCGAAATCATTGACCCTCATGACCCTTGCACCTTCGTGCGCTGGGGTCCTCCTATAAAGCGTCGATAGCTCCTTGGTCATGAACTTGGAAACAGGGTCAGATGGCAGCTGGATCTTGGCCTCCTGGTAGTAGAGGTTCATCACGTTCCTCAAGCCCTCCCAGGTCCAGGCGTCCTCATCCTCGGAGATGCCCAGGGTCGTGAGGCTTATGTTCTCTCCCAGGTACTTCAGATCGAACAGGTCCCTGTCCGTGATGAGACCGCAGAGCCTGCCCTCTTTGTCAAGTACGGGCATAGCATAGACCTTTGAGAGGTTCATCATCTGGGCGGCCACATTGGCCGGTGTCCCTGCGTAGATGTAGGTCGGTTGGGACCTCAGGTATTCCTCGACGGGTTTCTCGACCTTGTTCTTCTCTATGACCTTAAGGAGGTCCGTCGGTGTGAGGAGGCCGACCAGTTTCCCCTTCTTCACTACCGGTATCCTTCTCTGGTTCTCCTCGAACATGAGCCTGGCGGCCTTCTCCACGGGGGTCGAGGCGGATACCGTGGGGGTATCCCAGTTCATTATCACGGCGACCTGCTGCTCTCCAGGGTTCTGGAAGATATCCTTCCTAGTGATCGTCCCCAGGACCTTACCACCATTGTCGATGACCGGCATTCCGGTCCTCTTGTTCCTTATGAGCGCGGAAAGGACATCCTCCCTGGTGGCTGGTAGCTCAACAAATACCGGTTTTCTGACCATTATCTCTGATACGTTCATTTGTATTCCACCGGGGGGATGTGGGGGGGAAATATGGCCATATTATTAAAGTCTTTTGAGGAGAACCTTTCGGCTTGGGACCATCACCAGATGACACGGTCCTGGCCAGAGAACCGGACCACCCAGGACCAGGGGTCGGACCTGCATCCCTTCTTGGGTCCATGCAATACCATCAAGGAAGCACGTGTCCCTGTCGATAGCCATTCACTGCTTCCCCATTCCCCTATCCCTTCCACCATGCATTTGAGCCTTGTCCCTGTGAGAGACCGACCGGCGGCCATATCAAGGACCAATTTGGAAGCATCTGTCCCGGAGAACCCGGCCCTATGAAGGAGCGACCAGGCGCACTCCATATCCCTGAAGATATCCTGCCTGACCGTCATCGCATTGTCGGTACCCAGTCCCAGCGCCAGACCCGCTTCCAGCATCCCTTTGAGGTCTAGGGGGAGCCCGAAGGCAAGGGATGCTCTGGGGCAGACGGCCACCGGTATGTCGGCATCGGCGAGGTCCCTCCAATCGTTCCTGGTGCCGGAGACCATGTGGACGACCAGTTCAGGGTCCAGGTCAAGTATGTCCCCAACTTCCTCCCTGTAGAGCTCAGATGCATGGAGGGCGAACGGTATGCCCCGCTCCCGTGCAGCTTTCCTTAGCCCTTCGCCGCAGCTCTCGAGGGAAGGCATACCCAGTCCCTGGGCTATGTCAAGCAGGGGTCCTGTTCCCTCCTCTGGTACAGGCCTTCCGAACCCCAGGACCCTGGTAGTTGAATGTCTGGAAGCCTCAAGGAGGGCCTTCATACCCCTTACCCCGCCCTCCCTGAAATCGATGACCGTGTCAACACCGGGGGAGACCTCATCAAGGGCCGCCCTGATCGAGCCTATGAGCGAAACATCATCTAGGCCCTCCAGGAACCTGTGCTTGGTACCGCCAGGGAAGAAAGCCTCTTTGATGGAAACCGGCAGGTCCCCTCTGGCATCATGGTCGCCCAGATGGGAGTGCATGTCCAAGAGGCCGGGGACGATGAGACCCTCGACCAGGGTGAGACCGTCCACAGGTTCCTCAAGCTCTTCCAGAGCCACATTGGTTATGGCCCCGTCGATGACGGTTATGGAGCCTTCGACGGTCCCCTCAGGAAAGAGGATATCGCCCCTTAACAGATATTGTCCCTGCCGCATCGAATGAGGATAGCGCTACCCCTATTTATCGGAGGACCCCACAGATAGGTCCAATCAATAGGATTATGTGGGGCTTTCGCCCATCACTTGAGAACGATGAGGGTCCTCCATGTCAACAATCAGGCATCCGTCGGCTATCTCCTGTCCAGGGCCCAGAGGAAGCTCGGGCACAGGTCCGACCTGCTTTCGGTCCCGAACCCCAAGCAGAGGCCCCCTGACATAGGAGCTGGGAGCGTACCGTGGCTGTTCGCCGAGCTCCTGGCCAAGGCCCCCTCCTATGATATCATCCACGTACATGGCGGCATAGGCATATCCGGCTTGGGGCTATGGCCCTACCGGCTCGCCGGAAAGAGGTTCTTCTGCCATTATCATGGCTCCGAGCTCAGGGAGGGCAAACAGACGCTCTTCCATTCCCTTGCGGAAAGGCTTTTCATATCCACACCTGACCTGAAGCGGTTCTCGGGCAATGTCGGTGGGAGGGAGTTGGTCCATATCCCCAATCCCGTTCTCGTGGACAGAGTGACCCCGGTAGATTGGACAGGACGTTCTGGTGAGCTCGAGGGGGAAGGTCCTATGAGGATAGCCCATCTTCCATCGCTACGGAGGGTCAAAGGAACTGACAATGTGATCGCTGGTGTCAAGGAAGCATGCTCCAATGGTGCCAGGTTCGAGCTGGATGTCATAGAGGATGTGACCTTGGACGATGCCATGAAGAGGCTCTCAAAAGCCCACATCTGCATCGATTGGATGTCTGATGACTATGATATCCACGGAGTGGTCTCCGTGGAGGCCATGGTAAGGGCCGTTCCGGTGGTATGCAATATTGACAGGTCCCTCTACCCAGATGACATACCGATAGTCGCTTCTAAACCATCCTCCTTGGCTAAGGTCCTTGCAGAGCTCTGGGACAAAAGGGCGGACCTGCCATCAATAGGAGAGCGTTCCAGGCGTTATGCCCTGGACCGCCATGACCCTGACAGGGTCGCTCAGCTCATGGAGAAGTATATCTAGGCCCCGTTGGATTTAGGGTCAAGACCTCAAATGGTGGCGCCGATGATATCAAGGAAGGCAATCATCAATAAGAACGTTGAACTGGGGAATGGATGTACGGTGGAAGACCACGTCATCCTGGGCGCCCCGGTAAAAGGTGATGACCCATACCCCGTGACAGCGATCGGGGACGGTTCGATGATCAGGTCCCATACGGTGATCTATTCCGGGAACAGGATAGGCAGGAACTTCCAGACGGGCAACAAGGCGAACATAAGGGAGACCAACGACATAGGGGACGATGTATCCATAGGGACCCTCTCGGTCGTGGAGCATCATGTGACCATAGGCAACCGTGTCAGGGTCCACTCACAGGTCTTCATCCCCGAGTTCAGCGTCCTGGAGGACGGATGCTGGCTTGGCCCGGGCGTTGTTCTGACCAATGCCAGGTTCCCGAACACGGCCTACACGAAGGAGGAGCTGAAGGGGCCCAGGATCCGTAGTGGCGCAAGGATAGGGGCCAATTCTACGGTGCTCCCCGGTGTCACGGTAGGGCAGCTCGCCCTGGTGGGCGCCGGCTCGGTGGTGACCAGGGATGTCCTTGAGAGGGAGGTGGTGGCAGGGAACCCCGCAAGGAGGCTCGGATGGTCCTGCACCTGCGGGGTGCCTCTCGAGGGTGACGGCAAGGCGCTCGTGTGCAGGAAGTGCGGAGCTAGGTTCGATGAGGGAGAGCCCCCGAACCGGCTTGAAGTGGGGTGAGCTCTGATGTGTCCTTTCGGTCCGGTCGAAAGGGCATTGAAGGAGAGCTCCCTGGTCATTTTCGACCTTGACGGGACACTATTCGACCTTGAGGTGGATTGGAAGGGGCTATTGAACGAGATGGCCATCATAGCCTACGAGAGCAGGCATGTTGGCCCCTTCAGGGACCTGGTCGAGGCATACGAATGGTGCAGAGGCCGGGAGAGGGCCAAAGAAAGGATGTTGCTGGTCCAGAGGGAGTACGAGGGCAAGGACCTCAAGAAGGCCAGCAGGCTCCTGCCTGGCACCAAGGCCGCCAGATGGAGGCTCTCTAGGGGCAGGATGTGCTCCATCTTCAGCCTTAACACCTCGGATACGGCGGATGGCCTTGTATCCTCCTGGGGATTCTATCCCATTGTGACCGTTGATAGGACCGACAGGTCGAAACCGGACCCCGAGGGTCTGATGAGGGCGATGAGCGCAAGGGGTGTCGGTCCTGACCGGACGGTATTCGTCGGCAATTCCGAAAGGGACAGGGAAGCGGCCCTCAGGGCAGGGGTCATGTTCATAGATGTGAAGGACATAAGGGAGGAATGGTTCGCATGACGGTGCAGCTCAACAGGATGTTCGTGGACCCGGAGATCAGGAAGGCGGCGTTGGAGACCATAGAGAGCGGTCACTACGTGAAAGGGCCCAGGGCTTCGGAGTTCGAGAGTGAGTTCGCCCGGACCATAGGTGATGTCCATGCCGTCAGCTGCTCGTCAGGGTCCACGGCGCTCATGCTGGCGTTCAAGGCATTGGATATGGGAAGGGGGGACGAGGTCATCGTTCCGTCCCATACTTTCGTCGCGACGATAAACGGTTTCTGGCACTACGGGGCAAGACCAAAGTTCGTTGACATAGACCCCGAGACATATACGATGGACCCGGAGAAGGTCAGGAAGGCCGTAACGAAGAGGACGGCCGCCATCGTTCCCGTCCATATCTACGGTCACCCTGCCGATATGGCCCCCATTCTGGAACTCGGAGAGGAGCTGGACATACCGGTAATAGGGGACGCTGCCCAGTCCCACGGGGCGAAGTACAGAGGGGTGGACATAGGGAAGCTTGGGGATATGACATGCTATTCGTTCTTCCCCTCGAAGATCATAACCGTGGCCGGGGAGGGGGGCATGATAACCTGCAAGGACGAGGAGCTCTGCGAGCTCCTGCAGGCCCTGAAGGACCACGGCAGGTATCCGTCGGACCCTGATAGCAAGTACATGTCATCGATAGCCGGTTTCAACATGAGGCTCCCGGAGCTCCTGGCCGCCATAGGGAACGTCCAGTTGAAGCATATGGAGGAATGGATAGGGAGGAGGAGGGAGCTTGCGGCCATCTACAATAAAGAGCTGGAAGGCGTCGGGGACCTTGTCCTGCCCGTGGAGAAGGAATGGGCAAGGCATGTCTATTATCTCTATGTCGTGAGGACGGCAGCGTCCCGAAGGGAGGCATTGATGGAGCATCTTAAAAAGGACGGCATCTCGACCGGCATCCATTATCCCATTCCCGTCCATAGGATGCCCTACATCAAGAAGGCCCCGAGGTTGCCTGTTACGGAGAGGATAGTCGACGAGATACTGTCCCTTCCCATGCATCCTCTGATGACGGAAGAGGAGCAGGGAGAGGTCATTGCCTCCGTCAAAGCGTTCTTCAAGCAGAAGAGGTGAATTATTGAGGATAGCGCATGTGGTATCCTACTTCCAGCCGGAGTTCGGCTACGAGGAGTACTACAGCGCACGCGAGCAGGCGGCCATGGGACATGAGGTCCATGTGATAACCTCCGACAGGATATTCCCGTTCAAGGACGCATCAAGGATGCTCGCCGATATAGGGTCCCCCTACAAGGACAGGAAGAGGCCCCTGGGAGCTCAGGAGATGGAGGGGTTCACGGTCCACAGGGGCAAGACCCGCTTCGAGGTCCTCTTCGACCTCATATCCTACGAGGGAGTGGTCGAGGCACTGAGGGAGATAAGGCCCGATGTCGTCCACGCCCACGGGCTCTGGCAGTGGGGCACGAGGAAAGCGGCCTCGGTCAAGGACGAACTGGGGTTCAAGCTCGTGATAGATGAGCATGCCTATTCAACGACCTATGACCAGACGAAGACCTTCAGGAACTGGCTCCTTGACAAGGAGTACAGACTGCTAAGGGCCCCTCATGCCCGCAGGTCCTTGAAGAAGGCGGACCGTTTGGTGGCTATCTGCCAGGAGACCGTAGTGTTCCTTCGGGACTTCTACGGCATCAAGGGCTGCGAGCTGATAGAGCTCGGGATAGACCACCGGAAGTTCATGAGGGATGAGGCATCAAGGGAGAGGGTCCGGAAGGAATTGGGTGTGGGGGATGGGCATCTCCTGATAACGGCTGGCCGTGTCGAGAGGGAGAAGAGGCTTGAGCATTTCATAGAGGCCGTCAAGCTCACAGGGCTGAAGGACATCCATCTGCTGGTGGTGGGAAGGGGCGACCAGGCATATCTGGAGAGATTGAAGGCCATATCCGATGAGCGCACCATCTTCATGGGGTTCAAGGACCAACGGGCCCTCTCTGCACTTTACAGCGCATCCGATCTGGGGCTATGGGGGAAGGCTTCGATAACGATCAGAGAGGCCATGGGCTGCTCCCTACCGCTCCTGCTCTATGATGTTCCCAACATGAAGGACCTCATAAAATGGGACAACGGTATCTTCGTAGAGCCCTCCCCCGTAGCTGTGAAGGAAGGCATCATGAGGATGCTCTCGGACCCCAAGGCGCTCAGAAAGATGGGGGACAATGGCCGGAAGGGAGTGATGGAGGAGCTCTCGGTAGCTGTCGAGGCTGCAAAGCTCCTGGACCTCTATAAAGCATGCTTAAAGGCAGCAAAATGAGGCCGAAAGAGGCCATTTCCAGCTCTATGCTTTAATAGTTAAAAAAACGATTCCCGTCCCATCATGTGGTTGTAAAAAGGCAGGTGTCCTGAGATGATGTACTGTTCCAAGTGCGGTTCGGCTATGAGGGGTTCGACCACTTACTGTCCAGCTTGCGGGTACTCGGTGAAGCAGATGAAGCTCGATGCAGCGAGCGCACCGCCGAAGTTCAGGCCAATGGAGCCGGCCAAGAGGTCCTACAATATGATATCGTCCTCGGCCAACAGGGATGGGGACGAGATAAGACCGGGTTATGGCAGTGATGGATTGAGGACGAGACGGATAGAACCGGAGGAGAAGCCCAAGGGGATAATCTTCGGAAGGCCGAAGAAGGACGAGGAAGAGAAAGAATGAACCCCGTATTGAACATAATAAAAATTGGCTTATTAACTCATAGAAAGGTTTAAATAAAAAAAAAAAACGATAATGCTCACCGTCCAATGATTAAAAGGACGGTGATAAAATGAGAAGAGGAGCTATTGCGGTAGGTATTGTATCGATGATGATTGTATTGGTTTTCGCAATCGTTAAGGTGAATATTAATGCGGACACTTTGCCTGGGGACGATGATGGCGATGGAAGACCCGATGAGTTCGAGATTGAATACGATCTTGATACGGACCCGATAAGTGGTAATGATATCGAATGGACCTTTTTGATCTATGTGTGTGCTGATGATGAAGATAGTCTTCCAAGTGCTAATTGTGGTTCGTTATTATTCGAAGCATGGCAATTTATTGAGAAGTTGAGTTGGGTAGGTTGCACGGATAATATTACTTTTTTAGTGCAATTCGACGGATCAGACCAATTGAATGGAAATCATTCCGATATGCGATGGGATAGAATACCTAATAATTTTCAAAATAATATAAATCCAACACCAACAACTACCAGGAGGTTCTTAATTGGTCATGATTCAATAAAAAATTGGATTCCTCGAACAACGTTCCAATCAATTTACCTAGATACAATTACATCCTTATGGGATGTCACCGATTGGCCATCAGGTGACCCAAGGACCCATGGGACAAATTGGGAAGCGAACATGGCAGACCCGAACACGTTGTATGAGTTCATAGATTGGGGTTTGGACACGTTCCCATCAGATAACTATGGTTTGTATGTACTATCTCACGGGGGCGGATTAGAAGGATTCG
Organism: Thermoplasmatota archaeon; assembly: GCA_025457865.1. GTDB lineage: Archaea > Thermoplasmatota > Penumbrarchaeia > Penumbrarchaeales > Penumbrarchaeaceae > JALOTP01. The sequence goes on from JALOTP010000010.1 coordinate 45,234, forward strand.
GAGTTGATTACAGGCCAAATACAGGGCCAACAGGCTCTACCATGGATGTTCTAACGCTTTCAGAGATCCAATCATTGGCGTCAATGCTAGCAAATGAAGAGCCGCCTAAAAAGCTTGATGTGACGATAATGTATTCTTGTTACATGGGGATACTTGATTTCTGCATGGAATTTTCAGAGTTCACAGATTACTATATTGGTTCCGAAAATATTATGCATACAAATGGAAACCAAGATGATGTAGTGTTCGGAAACCTTGATGGTAATCCTAATTGGTCCGTTCCCAGGTTCTGTCAGGAATATATTGATGTTCTCTGGAATTACACAAGGGATAATGTTTCGATCTCACCCTTCAATGTTGCGGATTGGGACAGTTCTTTGGGATTGACGTGTTCGACCATGAACTGTTCATATTTGAGGAATTCTAATTTGATCAATGAGAT
>JALOTP010000011.1 GCA_025457865.1 Thermoplasmatota archaeon
TGTAACAGTATAATTATTAAAAATGGGTCTATTAAATATACTGAAAAAGGATTATATATTATTAAATCAAATAATATTTCTTTATTTAATATTACATTTGAAAATGTAGGAAATGGGATTGACGGAAGTATAGATCAAGGTAGTATTGATAATTGTTTATTCATTAAGGCAACTAGCACATCAATTTTTTTATCGAATTTTAATAATTCAATCATTTCTAACTGTTCATTTTTTAATTGTAATGAAGGAATATTTTTACTACTTTATCAATTTCAAACTGATTATGTGAAACAATCAGTTTTTAATTGTTTTTTTTATGAATGTAATGAATCGTTAAGTTATGAACATTATATGTTAGAATTAGATGAAAAAGAACAAATTAATATTAAAATACACGACAATATTTTCAAAAGATCAACTAAACCGGCTATCACTCTTTCGGATAAGACCAGATATTTCTCAATATATGATAATGTGTTCCTGTTCAATGATGGATCGAATGAGACTTATAATCCTTCAAAGAAACAGGTTGATGATGGTGGCCTGAACAATGAGTGGAACCTGACGAATGGTCCCGGGAATTATTGGTCGGACTGGCAGCTGGAAGACCTAGACGAGGATGGGGATGTTGACTTGCCCATGCCAATAAAAGGGCAGACATATGACCACCATCCGATATCCAGAACGAACAGTTCAATAGTTCGTCCTCCTGCAAATGTTAGAGCGTTAGGAGCGGATGGGAAGATCGTTCTCACCTGGGAAAAGCCTGCAAGGAATCCATTTATGGACCCTTACCATTACACGCTCTACAGGTCGGAAGCCGGTTCTCCATATAAGGTATTATGCATAATGACGGAAGGTATTCTGTCGTATATAGACACGGACGTCAAAGAAGCAGTTAATTATTCGTATTATCTTGTTTCAAACAATTCATTTGGTTACGGCAAACCTTCGAGTATAGTTACCTCTATGGTGGATATTGAACCGCCCACGTTGAGAATAATTGAACCTGAGGATGGGTCCATTTTCAAAGTATCAAATGTTACCGTTGAATGGGAGGTTTCGGATCCGATAGGTATTGGAAAGGTTGAACTGAAACTTGATAATGAAAGAGAATGGCTGAATGTGACAGGTCAAAGTAACCATACCTTCCATCATTTGATAGATAGCAAGTATACCCTGGAGGTAAAGGCCATTGACAGGATAGGGAATACCAGGGAAAGGAACGTCTCGTTCATGGTTGACACAACCCCGCCGGAGATCGAGCTCAGATGGTCAAATGAGGACAGGATATCGTTTAGAGGAAAATTGGATGTTTCCTGGAAGTGCAGTGATCTTGTATCCGGTATCAGCGAGGTCAGTTATGAGTTGGACCAAGGAGAGAGCGTCCTGGTAGGTTCGGAGTGGACCTTATCTCTCCAAGACCTTGAGCACGGACACCATTCGTTCAAGTTAAAAGCGATCGACCTTGCCGGGAACGAGATGACAATTGATGAGGATCTCATGATGGACCTTGTAGAACCTGTCCTTGAGATACTCGAGCCTATATCCGGAACAATAACGAATGATGCTAATGTGACCATATCATGGACATGTCAGGATATCGACACGAGGATACTTTACATACAGGGAAAGGTGGACGGTTTGGAAGTGTTCAATCTGTCATGGACGGATGTTGAATACAGAACCAGACTGGAAGACGGTTATCATCTGATAGAGGTCTCTGCAAGCGATGCTGCCGGGAACGTGGTTTCAAGGTCTGTAAATATTACCATCGATACGATCTCCCCTTATGTTGTCTCTTTCGGGCCTGTTGGGATGGAAGTGAACATCACTGAATCGGTCTGGGTTGTGATATCGGAAGATCTAACTCTGGGCTCTTACAGTATGACAGCAATAGGGATAGAAGGTCGGACCTATTGGGAAGGGAACAAGCTGGTCCTCGAACCTGACCAGGATCTGATCCCTGGAAAGAACTATTCGGTTAAGGTCATTGGTACGGACCTTGCAGGGAACGAGTTCGACCACTCATGGTCGTTCAGAACTTGTAAAGGGGAAATTCCGAATGGAAGCAGTCACCCGGATGAGGAAAAGATACCACTGTGGCTGGTAATGGCGATAGTCGGTCTTGTTTCAATTATGTTCCTTTTGTTAGCAGTGTTTCTTATCTTGAGGAAAAGAGGTCCCAGCTCAACTGGAACCGATTTGGAAGAGAAAGAAGAGAGTGGTAACATCCGATCTGAAGATGGTGTTGATACTAATGTCATGAAAGACGATATAGTTGCTCCAATGTTGATTGAGAATGAGAATGAAGAGTGAGGCTTTGGGTTTATTACCACATTTACTTTTCAACTACCCCTGACCTACCCCTCCACATCTTCCACATCATTAATCAGAGATGGATTTTCCTTCAGGCATCTATCGATCTATGACTGCAGGAACTACGCCTCTTTCTTGTTCCCAATGCTCCTCAACATGGAGATTGAGTTATTCTGCCAAGCCATTATCTCATTTCTCAACTGCAGCTTCGAATATGGGTTCCTCTCCACTGCGACCTCGTTCTGGGCTTTAGTGTCTTTTTTTTTTTACGACCTTAACAAGAAGTTAGAGGGATTTTTGGAACATATGATTATTAATATTTTTAGACCCTTAAGGTAAACAGATGCGTCGGACCAGGGACCTGATGATATTAGCCCTGGGATGGAGTGACAACCAAACCAGGGTAACATTGTCAGAAATATTATGTAACGGGGAAAGGACGGTTGGCAATCATCTCAAAGAACTGCAGAGAAATAAGCTCGTTCTGAAAAATATTAGATCGAACCATTATGTCTTGACCAAAATCGGATATGAAAGGTTCAAGGAGCTCAAAGAGGAGATATCGGAGTATGAACTTACCCCGGAGAGAAACGGGACGACAAAGGTGTGCAAACTTAAGGTCATTATAAGCAAGATTAGAAAACCGGTGACTCTGGTTAGATTGGTGAAGGCATTCTGGAATGACGAACATGTGGATATACTGGAACTTTTTCAGAGAGAAGATGCATTCAACGAGAGTTCATACTTCAATCGATGGATGGACGAGATGCTCCTAAGTGGAGGAGAACACACTCTAACCGAAGATAAGGCATTCCTCGACCTCTCCCTATTAGGCATTAAACCCGGACAATATAATGGCTGGATAGATGATGTAAGGTCCGCTCTGATTAATGCCGATCTCAAGAGACGTCAGGGAAATGTAACTGATGCTTTGAACGATTTCCAAAAAATCCTTTACAGGAAAGGGCTGGAACCTGGTTATTGGATAGTTTGCTTGATAGGTTTGATATATTGTGTCAATCTAAAAAATGGAAGCGAGACTGCTCTGAAAATGATAGAGATAGAATTGAAGCAATCGACCATCAATGGACATAAGGCTTGGGTGATCTATCTCAAGGCAGATATCCTATCCGATATGGGAGAGTACGAGAAAGCAAAGCAGTTCTACGATCACAGTTTGAGGATTATGGCTATCTTAAAGATGGGAGTGTCCATGGCCGAGGTCCGCAACAGCTACGGTGTGAACCTATTCAGGCAGGGGAACGAGGAAGGCGCTGAGAGACAATGGATCCGATGCAGGGACCTTAGCATCAAACATAAGCTTCCCAGGATGAAATCCCTTGCGGAGATAAATCTAGCGGATGTATATTCCAAGAGAGGTAACATAAGAAGAGCCAATGACAATCTGAACAGAGCATATAAAGTGCTAAAGAAGGTAGGGGACCTGGAAGGGATATCTGGGGTGAACTTCAACAGAGCCTTGGTCTTTCTTAGGGCAGGAAAGCATGATAAGGCATTGAAAGCGTTCAGGGAATCTGAGGAGTATCCCTTGATCTACAAGCAGAAGAGAGATGAAAGGAGAAGGGTCTTTGAACAATGCTGGAACGAGACTGGCCATCAGTTTTTCCGAAACCCTATTTAAAACCCCCCACCCATTTTTTTGTACGCAATACAAACCCTTTGCATCAACGGATGGATATGGGATACGGAATGGACCTTGGGGTCGAAAGCTCAAAGGTCACCCAAAATATAAATCCGATACGAGGATACAAGGATGCTGGGTCCCATGAAGGTAACGGTCCTTATACCAACATTGAACGAAGAGGAGTCCATAGGCCTCACCCTTGACCAGATACCTCGCTCCCCGGACCTTGAGATAGCCATCATTGACGGACTGTCCAGGGACAGGACCCGTGAGATAGCCCTCGGGAAAGGTGCCAGGGTCATAGAGGAGAAGCGAAGGGGTTACGGCAGGGCCTATAAGACCGGTTTCAAGGAGGCCAAAGGTGATATCATTGTTACATTGGACGGCGATACCACCTACCCTGCCGAGAAGATACCCGAGCTCGTGAAGCTTCTCGAGAACGAGGGATCGGATTTCATCACCTGCGAGAGGATGACCAAGGCCGAGAAAGGTGCGTTCTCGATGACCCATCGTTTCGGGAATTGGGTCCTCAAGGTGACCATGAACGTCCTCTTCGGCACAAGGCTCAAGGATTCGCAGTCGGGCATGTGGGTCTTCAAACGATCCATACTGCCCAAGCTCAGCATCACCTCCGATGGGATGGCAATGTCGGAGGAGCTAAAGATAGAAGCATTCCGCAGGAAGGACCTGAGATGCAAAGAGGTCCCTATACCCTACAGGGTCCGCGTGGGCGAGAAGGCCCTCAACACTTGGAAGGACGGGTTCAGGAACCTCATCTTCCTGTTCAAAAAGAGGTTCGGTCCCGGCTCCCTGGGGCCTCCGGAGACATATTGAATTGAACTGCTGCCCACCTTGCTGATAATTTAAATAACATTGTATTTCATTCAGTGATGCACTGCACCGCTCCAACAATGGGGGTTTTATATGAAAATAAGAACATCCTCTCTGATGGCCGCCGCATGCCTTCTGATACTGGTATTCGTACCTCTATCAGGAGCTATCGTTTCGAACGATACCCGGGATAAGGCCGGACCAAGGCTCCTCATGGACCATGGTCCCATCGTCATTTCATCGGATGCAGACTTTGCGACCCAGGCAGCTTCGGAACCATGGTCGGGGTCCGGGACCGAAGGTGACCCTTACATCATCCAGGGGTACCGGATCAATGCATCGACCCACAATTACGGGATCCATATCTCGGGGACCACCGTCCATTTCATGGTCCAGAGCTGCCACATCCTCGATACGAGCTCGGAGATGACCTACGGAACAGGGACCGGAATAAGGTTCTACGATGTCCAGCACGGGACCGTAAAGTACCTGCAGGTCATGAGAAGCAAGAATTACGGTATCAGTATACAAGATTCGGAGAACATCACCATAGATAATACCACAGTCATAGGGAGTCCCGATGCAGTGGGGTTCTATACACGGTCCAGCAATGGCATCACCGTTACGGGTTGCGTTCTCAGGGATAACGAATGCGGGATGCTCCTTGAAGAGAGCCAAGGTAGCATAATGGGATGCAGCATCACGAAGAGCATCTACAATGGGATCGAGCTCTACAGGGCAAGCGGTTGGAAGTTCGAGGACAACACAATAGAGGATGCATCGGAGATAGGCATCTACCTAAGGTCAGGTTCCATCAATAATGAGTTCCACAGGAACACCTTCATTAACTGCTCCTTCGGCCTGTACGGTAGAGTGGAGGTCTTCACCACCAACCATATACCGATCGACAATACGGTAAACGGCCTTCCTGTCCACCAGATCAAGGACCATGCCGGGTCGGGGGAGGAGCTCACGATATCATCGGGACAGCTGATACTGGGGAACGTATCCGATGTCGTAATTAGGGAAATGAACATATCAATGGCAAGTGAAGCAGTGTCACTGGGCCATTGCAGCTGGGTGAAAGTGGTAGGGTGTAACCTCTCTAACAATGAAAGGGGTTTGGGGATCGTCGGCGGGGACAATATCACGGTGGAGGATTGCATTTTCATGGACTGCGACCGGGCAGGGACCATGATGGAAGAGACCAGGGACGGGACCGTCCGCAACTGCTTTTACAGGGGAGGGGAGATGGGATTATGTACAGGCGACAATCTCTACAGATTGTTGGCCCATGACAATCGGATGGAGGGGAACGAGATAGGCATCTACCTTGGTGGTGCGATAGGTGCTACGGTTCACAACAATACTATAGCAGGGTCCAGTGAACACGGTCTCTATCTTGAGTACGTCTTCGATTCCCATGTGGAGGGGAACAGGATAGATGATGGACCCATCATGGTCTCCCCTGGCAAAGGGATATCCGCGAACCACCTCTATGATACGATGATAAGGGACAATCTCGTTCTCCATACGGATATCGGAATGGACCTTGAATGGACATTTGATTGCCAGATCATGAACAATACCGTGGATTCGGCTCTGAACGAGGGTGTCCGGTTCGATGGGTCGGACAACTGTACGATCGTCGGGAACCTTTTCTACAGGAACGGAGGGCTCGGCGTTACCATGGTCTCCGACCACGGACCGACCATGGACGATATTGTCTGGGGGAACTCCTTCCTCTTCAACAATGGCGCGACGACCGTTTACCAGTCGGGCAGGTACCAGGCACAGGATGCATCTTCTTTCAATAATTGGACATCGCAGTCCGAGGGCAAAGGTAATTACTGGAGCGACTGGACCTCACCGGATACTGACAGCGACAACATTGTGGATATCCCATATACACTGCTCGGGGGCGTTCTGGACGAGAAGCCGCTTGTCGAGCAGCCATTACTGCTGGTGACCCCGCCTATGGGTATCGGGGCGGAGGGTGGGAGGTTCACGAACAATGTCACATGGGGTGCCCCGCTCTTCTCTAGGTCCGGTGAGATCAGCGGTTACAGGGTGTACAGGAGCGTGAACCATTCTGCCCCTGCCCTGCTCCAGGAACTGCCTGCTGATGCTCTCCACCTTGTGGATATGAACGTTGATAACGGGGTAATCTACGATTACTCGGTCATGGCCTTCAACAGGTATGGTGATGGAGAGCTTGGCCAGTCGGTCCGCGCCATCCCGGATTCGAGCCCTCCTAAGGTCAATATCACATCCCCTATGGACGGGTCCTTTTGGAATGTGACCAACCTTGATGTGACGTGGGAGAGCAGCGATGATTCAGGTATTGCCAACCACAGACTCAGGCTCGATGAGGGCAACTGGACGGACACTGGAGCAAATACAAGCGTCCATCTGACGAACCTAACGGAAGGGGACCATTCATTGGACCTGGAGGTCATAGACACAATGGGCAATGAAGCCGCTGACCGGGTCGTTTTCCATATAGATATCACACCTCCTGAGGTAGATATCGTCGAGCCTGCATATGGGGCAGTGCTTTCTAGTTCGGTCGTTGCTGTCAAATGGGTGGGCGAGGACGTTTCTTATGATGCCATGACCTACAGGTACCGTTCGGACGAAGGAAATTGGACAGAGTTCAATGGTACAACGATAACGCTTACGGGACTTTCCGAAGGAGAGCACAGGTTCGAGATAGAGGTCCGTGACCTTGCCAAAAACAGCGCGAAAGCTGCCACCGCCTTCACAGTGGATACCATCTCACCTGTGGTCGAGATCCTTACCCCTTCCGAGGGCGAGGTCATCTCGGGGAGGCCTATCCTGGCCTCCTGGACAGCCAACGGTACCGGGTCCTCCATTACCGGTCTCAGGACCAAACTGGATTCGGGCCCATGGAGGGATATCGGTATCGCATCCAATGAGACGCTGATGGGGCTCGAGAAGGGGAACCACACCTATTGGGTCAGCGCCACGGACGGAGCAGGGAACTCTGGGACGGCCTCGGTCAGCTTCAGGGTGGCATCCGAGATTCCGGAACCACCCGCCCCCGGGAAGGGACTCATACTCGGCCGGGTCCTGGACAAGGACGGAGACCCGGTGCACATGGTCAAGGTCAGGTCGGACAAGGGAGAGGAGACGTTCACCGATTCGGAAGGGTACTTCTTCATAGAGGTGGAGGCTGGAAGGAGGACCCTGACGTTCTCCAAGAAAGGCTACAGGACCTATGACCGGATAATCGAGGTGACGGAGAACGGGACCGTTCAGATGGACCCGGTAGCAATGGAAGAGAGGTCCGACGAGAAGAGGGCTGGCCTAGAATGGTGGTATTTCTGCCTCTGCTGCCTGCTACCGTTCGTACTACTCCTTCTCATGTTCATGGTCATCGGTGCAATGGCTAGGATCAGAAGGAGCAGAAGACGGATGCTCGATGAGGAGTAGGTCTCCATCGGTCTGTCTCCAATCGTTAAATAATCAGTGGCCCTTGCATGTGCCTCATGGGCCTGATAAGGGACCTCATCATCGACGGCATCGTCGGGAAGGCCATAGGCAAGTTCGAGGAGCTCAAGGATCGTTATCCATTGAGGAAGGCCAAACTTCACTCCGCTCTCCTTGTTACCCTGCTTGTGACCCTACCTCTCATGTTCGTCCTTGTGACGATCCATCTTTGCCTCCTCCTCTGGGACATCTTCGAACCTTTCTCCGTTGGTGTTCCGCTCTTTCTCCATCTCGTCCCCCTGGTCCTATATATCGGAGCGTTGGTATTCTCGACGTTCCTCGTCCTCCAGCTTTGGAGCGTCCTTGCATTGGTCTATAGACCGCTCGACGAGCTGATGGAGCGAGGGGTCTCTGAGCTCATGGACCCTATCAGGACCTACCTGATGAAGCTCGACCTGACGGTCCTTACGGTCTTCGTCATAGTGTTCGCTGCAATAACTGCCCACGGCTCTTTCTGGTCATATACCGCCATCCATTTTGCCCTGCAGTCTGTGGCCATCACGATATGTGCTATCCTTATGGCCCTCAGTCTTCTCATATATCTGGGGTTGAGAGGTATCCTCCAGCTCCTGTTCAACAGGCTCCTGAGGCGTATGGACGAGAGCTACGGCATCTCAAAACGGCTGAAGAAGTTCTATGATCCCCTTCGTAAAAAGGCCTCTCAATGACCCTTTGATGATGCCTTGATCTCCACCTCTGGTGAGAGCTCTATGACGCTGTGCCCCCTCACCAGCTCTTCGGGAAGGCCTTCCTCCTCGGTCTCCATCTCCGGGAAGAGCATTCTGAGCCTGCTAACGGAGTATGGGCCTGCGCGGATGAGCTTGGGCGGATTCACAGAGAGGTCGATCACAGTATGTCCTATGCGGTATAGCGTAGGGCCCCCGTCAACGGCTAGGGTCACGGTATCACCGAGCTGCTTGAGGGCACCTGAGAGGGTGGAGGGGGGCGGTGACCCGTGGATATTGGCGCTGGTCCCGCATATCTCGATCCTCTCCATCACCAACTTCATGAACAGGTTCTCGCCGTCCGCAAGAGAGACGGTCTTCAACCCCGATGTCACATAGTCTGGTACCTTATCGGCCCTCTTGGAAAGTATGATGGAGATCGGCCCCACCAGCTCGGTCTCGAGCAACTTCTGGATCCTCTCCGGGATGTCGGCATAGATCTTGAACCTCTCCCTGGGGACGACCATGGTCAGGGGCATATCCTCCTTCCGCCTTTTCATCTCGTAGACCTTCTTGACAGCATCTGGCCTTTTGATGGATGCGAAGAGACCGTAAGTGGTATCGAAGGGCCCGCAAAGGACCTCTCCCCTCTCTAGGCGCTCAACGACTATGTCCACGTACTTCTCGTAGGCTGGATAGATCTTCGTCGGTCCCACCTCCTGGACCTCTGTCCTCTCCTCGAGGGGTCTTGACCTCGACGATATGCCACCCTTCTTCCGGACCATGTTGAACAGACCCCCGTTGTTTATGAGATCGAGCATGAAATGAGGCAGGTCCCTTAGGGGGACCTCCATATCCTTGGTGATGTTCTTGAAGGTGGAGGTTGTGAGCTCGACCTCGTCCCCGTCATCGCAGGTGTGAGGTATGTCCTGATGCTCGAAGACCGGGACCCCTATGTTGAAGAGGTTGCGCTTGATTATTGGGGCAACGCTGACAGCTATGACCCCCCTGATGCCAAGGTACTTCAGGGCCAGCGCTGCATGCTCCCGTGATGAGCCCCTACCGAAGTCCTTGCCGGCGATGACCACATCCCCTTCCTTTACCTTGCCGGCCATGCCAGGCTTTACCGTTTCCAGGCAGTGCTTTGAGTATTCCGAAGGGGGTTGATGGAGATAGATAGTGGGTGCGAGCGCGTCGGTGTCCACCTCATCTGGAAGGACCCATGCTCTGCCTCTGGCAAGGAGCTTCATGAGGCCAACTCCTGAGGATGGACTATCATTCCCTTCACCGCCGAAGCGGCGGCGACCGCAGCCCCGGACAGATAGACCTTGCTGAATGGGTCGCCCATGCGCCCCTTGAAGTTCCTGTTCGAGGTGGAGAGCGCCACCTCCGCTTCGGGTAGGACGCCAAGGAACCCTCCGGAGCAGGGTCCGCACGTAGGCATGGATACGACCCCTCCGGCGTCCAGGATGGTCTTGATGTACCCTGCCTTGGATGCCTTGGAGTATATCGCCCTCGAGCCAGGTATCACAAGGAGCCTGACATCAGGATGGACCTTCCTTTCTGCAAGGACCGAAGCAGCTACCCTGAGGTCCTCCAGCCTACCGTTCGTGCATGAGCCTATGAAGACCTGGTCAACGAGCACTCCAGAGAGACTATCGACATCTACGACATCGTCAGGGGACCCGGGAAGGGCCACTTGGGGGCCCATCTCCTCAATGTCAACCTCCTCCGAGTCCCATACCCAATCGGGGGAGAGCGGGCCATACTCCTTGACATCATTGGTCATCAGGGCCGACACACATGATGCCTCAGAGGCCATGTTGGTAACGGTCATCCTGCTGTCATCGTGCATCCATTTCAATATGGGCCCGTCAAGCTCCAAAAGCTTACCCTTCGCCCCGCCCGGGCCGATCCAGGAGAGCATCCTTAGCGCCAGGTCCTTCCCTTCGCACCAGACGTCGGGCGTACCCTTGAACACGATCCCGAAAGGCTCGGGTACCTCCAGCCACAGTTCGTTGGATGCCATTACGGAAGCAAGGTCAGAGGACCCTATTGCTATCCCCAGTATCCCAAGGGCACCTCCTGTGGTTATGTGGGAGTCCGCTGCAACGACAAGATCGCCCTTCTTCGATCTGCCGTCCTCGAATAGATGCACATGGCAGATGCCCTCGCCCCATTCAACGATCTCCTTCAATCCATAACGCGAGCCGAACTCCCTTATGGACCTGCACACCTCGGCAGACGCCAGGTCCTTTGGGGGGGTGAAATGGTCAAGGTAAAGGACGGTCCTATCGGCTCCCCTGAGATAAGGAAGCCCCGCTCTGTTTATCATGTCCAGGGCGGGTGGGGCCGTGACATCATGGGCCATGATCAGGTCGGGCGATACCACCGTAAAGGCCCCTACCTTGGCATCACCCTCGACAAGGTGGCTGCCTATGATCCTGAGCCCCAGTGAGCCGCCCGTATCAGTTTCCATGGGGGCCCTCCCTGGCCTTCAGGTCGAAACCCTTGTCCTGTGCGAACTTGACCAGCGCCCCAGGGTCATCAATGGGCCCGGATAGGAGGCTGCTCTCCTTCACAAGGTCGGTGAGCCTCATCAGCTCATCGTCCGGCAGGGTGCAACCCTTCTTTTCAAGGAAGTGTCTCACAGCGGCCTTCCCCGTATGCTTCCCTAGGACATACTGCTCCCCTTTGATCCCTATGGTGCTCGGATTGAGGAGCTCATAGGTCATCGGATTGCTCAGCATCCCGTGCACATGGATGCCCGATTCATGCTTGAAAGCGTTCTGACCTATGAGCGGTTGGCATAGGGGTTGTAAGAGCCCCATCTCTTTGATGACGGTATCGCAGAGCTCTCCCAACTTGGATGGGTCAACGGATAGGTCTATGTCGAAATGGTCCTTGTGGAAAAGGAGCGATACGACCACCTGCTCGTAGGAGGCATTGCCGGACCTCTCGCCGATACCTGTGACAGTGACATCGATATGCCGGGCACCTGACCTTATGGCGGAGAGGCAGTTGGCCGTGGCCAGCCCCAGGTCGTTATGGCAATGGACGCCGACCGGGACCCTGTCCCCGATGCTCCTCCTGACCTCCTGTACCAGCAGTGAGACCTGCTCCGGCAAGGCGCAGCCCAGGGTATCGGCCAGATTGACCTCATGTGCCCCGGCCCTTACAGCCTCCCTCATCAGGTCGCAAAGGAACTCTATCTCGGACCTGGTCGCATCCTCGGCGGTGAACTGTACGACATCGAACTTGCCCTGTGCGTACCTCACTCCCTCCACGACGCGCTCCATTACCTTCTGGGGGGGCATATTGAGCTTGTACCTCATGTGGAGGGGAGAGGTCGCTATCCATAGGTGGACCCGTGACCTGCTGGCCCTTGAGACCGTCTCGGAGGCGGCGTCTATGTCTGCCTTCATAGGCCGGCAGAGCACGGCCACCTCGGAGGCCTCAACCTCCCTGGATATCATCTTGATGGATTCCCTCTCGGCCTGGCTGTTCGCCGGGAATCCTGCCTCTATAACGTCGGTCCCAGCCCTTTCCAATGCCTTAGCTATCCTGAGCTTCTTCTCAGGCGACAGCTGGATGCCCGGGGCCTGTTCCCCGTCCCTGAGGGTCGTATCGAAGATGATAAGCTTCCTTCTCGAAATCTTCCCCCCTATTGGTCCTTGCAGTTACACTGGCCAGGACGTAAAACCCTCTTGGGTCGTATTAAAGCGCTGGGACAGGTCGGTGAAAGTGAAAGTATTTGACGACCCCGACGAAGGGCTTATCTACGGAACGGTCATAACGGGGTCAGGGCCCGTCTCTGGCGGTGGTCTAGGACAAGGAGACCTATGTTGAAGGAATACCCACTGGAAGAGACGCTGCTGGATGGATATGAATACCCGATAGCGCTTGTTATTGAGGTCACCAAACAGGGAATAGTGCTTTCCAAGCTCAGGTACCTGAAAGCAGTGAGCGATGTGATCAACGAAACGGTAAGGTGCCCTTCCATCACTATGTACATGCACGTCGGGCAGTTCCTTGACCCTCACCTCAAAGACCTTGATATCGGCCCCATGGGCGTTGATATGTTCTACAGGTTCCCCGTTGACAAGGGCTTGCTCAACGAAACGGTCGAGGCCATAAAAAGGGGCAGGGCGTTCCTGAACCACAACAATCCCCAGACCCGTGTCATGGCCGGCCTTCTCATGGAGAAGATCATCAAGAAGGAGAGGATAAACTATAAACGACTGACCGCCCAGGAGCAGGGTCTGATACTCGAGCCTTACATGAACTACCTTTTTACCCATGCTGGGGATGGTAAAAGGACGGTCCTCCAGAACATAGAGCTCGTGGAGAGGGAAGGTGTCCTTAAATGCCAGGTCGACCAGGACATAGTAAGGTACCGGCCGGCAAATGGCCCCACCATGGAGCTCGACATCCTTGTTGTGACCGACCAGAGATATCTGACATCCATATTCAAAGCACTTGAGAGGTACGGATTCGTCCATGAAGGCCGATCGAGACTGGGCATGGTCTGGGACCGGTGAGGTCCGTTCAGGAGTTCGTGTCCTTCACCGGGAAGAGGCTCGTTGACTTACCTACCCTTTTGCTCTCAATGACCTTCTTCTCCTCCAGGACCTTGACATTGTAGTTCACCGTTGAATTGGAGAGGGACAGCTCACCGGATATGTCCTTTTGGGACAAGCCCGGTCTCTTCTCGATACAGTCGAGGATGGACCTCTGTATGGCGGACAACCTGGCCGTATTATCGATCATGTGGTACCCGGCAGGATAGAACCTCCTGTAGAGGCCGTCCTTCTCTGACCGTATCAGGTCCTCCTTCTCAAGGGTACAAAGGTGGTGGGCCAGTGTCCCGTTCGTGAGATTGAGCTTGACGAGTATGGACCTGAAATGCTCGCCTGGGTTGTTCTGTACATAGACGTAGATCCTCTTCCTCAGCTTGTTGGAGAGCAGTGTCTCCGGTCGGAGCTTGCTGTAGAGGGGATAGAGAGTGAAGAAGAACGGATATCGGAATAGGTCGGTGTTCACAAGGAAGATGAGGAGACCAGCGAGCGTTCCGAATCCCAATACGGCAGCCAGCGCAGCTCCTGCTGGTACATATCCTCCTGGGGTCCCATCATTGGTCGGGTCGGCCCCACGCTTCGATGGGAGGACGTAGATGGGTCTGGAAATCTCATTGTCCGAGGGGTCCGAGTCCTGTGCTCCGGATGCAAGGGCCGCTTCGACCCTTATGGACTGGGCCGAGGGTCTCGCCCTCCATGTGAAGGTGATGGTCCTGACCTCTCCCGCAGTGAGGGATGTGGAGTTCCTGCCTATCTCGAGCCTGGAGAGGGAGAATGTCACCTCATGGACCATGATCTCCACCATTGGTATGTCCACCTGACCCGAGTTCCTGATCGTAATATTGAACCGGACCTCCTCACCTTCGGTGACCTGGCCGTCCGGTATTTCCAGGTCGATGACCGTTATGTCAAGAGCATCGATGAATACCACCCTATATGATGTCCTTGCAGCTTCAAGGAGGACCCCCATCCGGGTGTCCACATAGTGGCAGATGATCTGGATATCGAAAGCGGACCTTACGGCACCTTCGGAGGGGAGGTAAATTACCTTGAGGGTCCTTATAGAACCGGGTCCGAGGCGGAACGGCCCATCGGGGACCGTCTTTGCGGTAAGACCCTCCGGGACATCATGGACCGAGACGACCAGGTCTTGCGAGACGGTCCCTGAATTGACCACATCGAAGGTGACTTCCACATCTTCCAGGTGGAGGAACGGACCCCCGCGGACGTTCTCGAAGGCTATGTTCGCTATAGGATAGACCACCAATCGTATGTCGACGGGCTTGACAATAGCTTGCTGGGAGCTTGCTCCGACCCTTAAAATGTGCTCACCAAGGGCCGAGGAGGGTGCCTTGATGAAGACCCTGAACTCCTCCGTCTCACCGTTCTCAAGGAGCCCGTCGCCCTCGTACCTTGTCTCCAGCGCCCAGTCGGACTGCTGGACACCATCGAGGATGACCGAAGCGGTGGGTGCATAGCTGCAACCTATGAACCCTGAATGAACGACCGTTACGGTCACTGAGGTCTCCTCAAGGGCAGAGAGCTCTATCAGTGAGGTCCCCGGGACGAGCCCTATCGATGCTCCATGGACGACCAGCAAGCGAATGCTAACTGAAGAGAACGTCCTTCCTGTAGAATGAAGGGAGGCAAGTTCGGAGGTGCATCTGAGCTCGAGCTCCAGGACCTCTCCGGGGACCACATTCCCCGGTACGGCGACCTCCAATCTCGTCATGTAGATATTCTCGAACTCCGGAGGCGAGAGGTCTATCGTCAGAAGCTCCGACCCCTCCCTGAACTGGATATCCCAATCCGTCCTATGCTCTCCTATGGTCAGTGTGTACGCGTCAGCGATGTTGCCTATGTTCCTCACGAGCAGGTCCATGAAGGTCCTTTGACCGGGGTAGACCTGGAAGTCCCCCGACTTGGCATTGGCAGGGTAGATGAGGAACGTGTGGTCTACGTTGGAGACTATCTTCAATATCACCAGTATGAACGCCCTATCCCCTGTTGTGTTCCCAACAGCCTCTACCCTGAAGGTATACGTCCCGTCAGGGTCTATACCCTTATGGTTGGGCACATCGATCCTGAGCATGGCCTTCCCCGATCCCCCGGGGGGAAGGACGAGCGAACCTGTGAGGACGCAATGCCAATCATCAGGCCTGTGAAGCCACAGGACCGCCGTCTGACCCACGGAGGCGTTGTTCCGAATATAGAGGTCCAGTGAAACGCTTGAACCCGGTCCAGCGGTCCTTATTGGGTAGCCGTCCTGTGTGACCACCTCACCAGGAGCGGCCTGGATGAGGATGGTGCCATCATTCCAACCCTCATCGGCGCTTGCCCTGTTCGCGCCCAGCGGGGCAAGCAAAAGGAGTACTGTAAGCAATGCAACTGCCCTTCCAAGGGCCATTCGGGCCATGGTCATCCTAACTCATTGAGCGCGGTCCATATTTAAAAGATATAGTACACTTGTTGGAATGAGGGACGGAAAGGTCTGGTCCGTTATGAACCGATGAGCATTACGAAATATTGATAACGGACCGCTCTTTTAGCATACCTGGCCTTAACGGATGGTGAGATCATGGCCCTCAAAGCGACCAGCATCGATTACATACCCAAGGGAGTGAGCAGGGGCTATACGGACAAGACACTGAAACTGGACCTGTCAACTGGTAAGGTCCAGATCAAGGACGTCCCTCAAAGGATGAAGGACAGGTTCATAGGAGGGAAAGGCTACGGTCTGTACCTCCTGTGGAACGCCGTCACATCGCAGACCAGGTGGGACTCGCCCGAGAACGAGATATGCATATCATCGGGACCGCTCGGTGGAACGCCCATCTATCCAGGTTCAGGGAAGTCCATCGTCGTCACCATCTCACCTCTCACCGACCAGGTCGTTGACAGCAATGTCGGTGGTTATTTTGGCCCCTATCTCAAGTTCGCCGGTTTCGATGCAATAGAGGTCCAGGGAATGACCGATGACCCTATCATCGCGGTGATTGACGGAGTGGATGGTAAGGTTTTCTTCGATAAGGCCCCAAAGGACATAGGAAATGGCTCCAATGAGATCACCAAGTACTGCCATGAGCGTTACGGGAAAGATGACCTGAGGTCTGTATCCGTGGTCTCCACGGGGCCAGCTGCCGAGCATACGAGGTTCGGTCTCCTTAACTTCTCCTGGTACGACATAGGTAGGAAGGTTTGCAGGATAAAGCAGGCTGGAAGGGGTGGTATAGGGACCGTTCTGTGGAGGAAGGGTTTGAAAGCATTGGTGATAAGGAGCCCGAAGGTCTCGATAGAATCCAACGACCCTGCGGACCCACAGGCCCTTAGGGCCGTATCGAAGGCGCATTCCTCAGAGATAATCGAACTTGACCCGAAGCAGAACGAGATGGCCAAGGTAGGAACTGCCCACCTGCCTACCATAATGGACGATTATGACCTGCTCCCGACGTGCAATTTCAGGTTCGGGAGCGTCAAGGACATAGGCAGCGATGCCCAGGAGATAGGCAGGGAGGCCTACAGAAAGAGGTTCGACCCGGGGTTCGACGGCTGCTGGATGGGTTGCACCGTTGCATGCGCTCATGGCGTGAGGGACTTCGAGCTCAGGACAGGGCCAAAGAAGGGACAGAAGGTCTTCGTTGATGGTCCGGAGTACGAGACCATCGCAGGGGTCGGTTCCAACTGCGGGATAGTCGATGCGGACCATATAATCGAGATGAACTACTACTGCGACAACTACGGGCTGGACACCATATCAGTAGGGACGGCGACGGCGTTCGTGATGGAATGCTTCGAGAACGGTCTCATCGACAAGAAGAGGACAGGGGGGCTCGACCTGAGGTTCGGCAGCAAGGACGCTGCCCTCGAGCTCGTCCACCAGATGGCCAAGGGGAAAGGGTTCGGTGTGGTGGTGGGGCAGGGGGTGAGGGAGATGAAACGCATCTTTAGCGAGAGGTTCGGTGCCGATCTGGCCTTCATGAACGATATCGGAATGGAGTCCAAGGGGCTCGAGTTCTCCGAGTATATGACCAAGGAATCACTGGCGCAGCAGGGCGGCTACGGTCTGACCCTAAAAGGTCCCCAGCACGATGAGGCATGGCTGATATTCCTTGATATGGTGCATAACTTCATGCCCACCTTCGAGCAGAAGGCCGAGGCCCTGCACTGGTTCCCCATGTTCAGGACCTGGTTCGGCCTCTGCGGACTCTGCAAGCTCCCATGGAACGACATAGTCCCGCTCGACAACAAACAGACGAAGGAACCTGCCAAGGTCATGAAGCATGTACAGTGGTATGCTGAATATTTCACATCGGTCACGGGGCGAAAGGTTGACCCTGACGGCATCATAGCTATGAGCGAGGTCGTCTACAATTTCCAGAGGGTCTTCAACATCAGGATGGGAAAGGGGAGGAGGGAACATGATACGGTCCCATACAGGGCCATGGGGCCGGTCACGGAGGCAGAGTACCTGTCCCGGAAGGACAGATATGACGGTCAATTGAGGGACCTGCTCGGCCTCGACCCCGAGAACATGGTCCTCAAGGGGAAGATGGCCGCCCTTCGCAAGTACCGTGAGGCCCGTTACGAGAGCCTCAAGGATGCGGTATATGCCAGGAGGGGATGGAACAGGGACGGTGTTCCGACCATAGAAAAGCTGAGGGCTCTGGGGCTGGATGAGCCCGAGGTCGTAGAGACCGTTCGACCATATCAATAAGTATCTCATGGACAGTTCTGTTCGGGGCAATGGGGTGACCGTCCATGATCAGGGTGAACGACTATGAGTTCGCTTACAAGGGTGAGGAGGACCTAGCATCCTTCCTGCTAAGGACGGGACATTACAGCCCTTTCATGGTGGTCTCCCTGAACGGTACTTTCCTGAGGAGGGACGACTGGTCCAGATACATCGTCAAGGACGGCGATATGATAAGGACGGTCGATATGATAGCCGGCGGGTAATGACCTTAGGGAACCATGTCCAGAATACCTAAAATAGGGGTATCTGTAATTTTATTAACCCTTTCGTAAAATATTTATAATACATATTTCCTCGCCCACCTGGTAGTATTTATAAGCACCATGGTATGGGAACAGCCCTTATCAGCGAACAAAGGTGATGGAAATGCCAGAGAGAGTACAGGTCGAAGAGACTACGAAGTGCCCTGAGTGCGGAAGCGAGCATGTCATCAGGGACTATGAGAGGGGAGAACTGGTCTGCGGCGACTGTGGGATAGTGATAAATGACCTGCAGATTGACATGGGTCCAGAATGGAGGGCCTTCGATTCGGCCCAGACAGAGCAGAGGGCGAGGACCGGCGCCCCGATGACATTGACGATCCACGACAAGGGGCTTTCCACCGAGATAGGATGGAAGAACAAGGACTCTTACGGCAAGTCCATCCCGACAAGGAACAGGGCCCAGATGTACAGGCTCAGGAAGTGGCAGAGGCGCATAAGGGTCAGTAATGCCACCGAGAGGAACCTGGCCTTTGCACTTTCCGAACTGGACCGGATGGCCGCGGGCATCGGGCTCCCCAGGAACGTAAGGGAGACCGCTGCGAGGATATACAGGAACGCGGTCAACAAGAACCTCATAAGGGGCAGGTCAATAGAGGGTGTCGTTGCCTCATCCATCTATGCGGCATGCAGGCAGTGCAACGTCCCGAGGACACTTGACGAGATAGCATCCGCCTCCCGTGTGGGGAGGAAGGAGATAGGCAGGACCTACCGTTTCATGACGAGGGAGCTCGATATGAGGCTCATGCCGACGTCCCCGCAGGACTACATTTCGAGGTTCTGTTCGGAGCTAAAGCTCTCCGGTGAGACCCAGACGAAGACCCTTGAGATACTCAAGAGGGCAGACGAGATGGAGATCACTTCAGGCAGGGGTCCGACAGGAATGGCGGCCGCAGCGATCTACATAGCATCCATAATGACCAACGAGAGGCGGACGCAGAGAGAGGTCGCCGATGTCGCCGGCGTGACAGAGGTCACCATTCGGAACCGCTACAAGGAGCTTGCAGACAAGCTCGGGATAGACCTTGAGATATGAGGTTTTGTCTCAGAGCAGGATGAGGAACAGCAGCGTGTGCAGAGCTATCCCTGCCAGCTGAACGACCCAAAAGACCTGTTTCCTTGTCTTATGCTTGAAGATGATCATAGCCAGCAGACCTCCGAAGGCCCCGCCGGCCATTGAGAGGAAGTAAAGGGTCCTCTCCCTCGTCCTGAACCTCCCGGACCTGGCATTGACCTTGTCCTGGAAGAATACCAGGAAGGTCGCTATGCTCATGATCACAAGGTAGGCTAGATAGTACTTTGAGAGGTCCATCATTGGATAGGGTGGCATCTATCGATGAACGAGCATGATGGTTTAATAGGGTTCTTATCGGTCCTACCGTCGGTATTTTTAAGGTGCGCCCTCATCACAGGTCCCAGAAAGGGAGCATAGGTATGGACCCGTACGAAGTCCTCGGAGTCGCAAGGGATGCGGAGATCACAGATATCAAAAAGGCCTACAAGGACCTGGCCATGAAGCTCCATCCCGACAAGAGCGGGTCGAACCCCAGGGCCCTGGAACAGATGAAGCTGGTCAACGAGGCCTATGCCGTCCTCTCGAACAAGAAGGTCCGAGTGACCCTCGAGGAGGACACCGACTGGAAGGAACACTCGACCACCGAGGACAAGGAGAAGGTCTGGGAGGAGTACTCGAAGCAGGTGGAGGATTACTACAGGCAGGTCCAGAAATACCTCGAGGAGCAGTTGAGGGGCATTCAGTCGGAGAGGGCAAGGCTCTCGGGGATAGAGCAGGAGCTCCGGAGGAAGGAGGACCAGCTAAGGAAGAGGGAGACCGACCTCGAGGTCCAGCTTCAGGCCCTCAATCTGACAAGGGGCCAGGAGGCCAGGCTCAGGGAAAGGGAGGATTTCATCGCGCAGAGGGAGGCGGAACTGGACGAACTTATGAGGCTCATCTCCCGGAGCAACTCCATTGCTGTATCGCTGTCACAGGCCTCGAAGGCCGTCAGAATGAGGACCAAATGAGCTATCATCACTGCTCTTTTTCAATCATCTGAAAAGGTCATCGATCCCAATATTCCTTTCCTTGTTTGTTGATTTCAACAGGTCATCATAGCTCATCTCTGTAGGCTGATTTGAGGGAGGCGGTAGGGTCTCAATTGTTGACTGTTGGATGGTGGTATTCTCAACACCCGGTCCTACCTGCCATTGTGTCGTTGCCTGTGGTTGTGATGGTGGGACAGGCGGGGGTGCAGTAAGCTGTTTCTTGGACCTGTCTGGCGAGCCGACATTCAACGAGGTCTCCTTCTTCACTTCCTTTTGGCGAGGGTACTTTAACCTTGTATAGCCCAGGACAGTAAGTACCATTGCCGTTCCGATGAGAAATGATGAGACTATGAACGCTATCATCAGGTAGATTCCAAGGTCCTTAAGGCCGTTGCTCACTTGGTAGGAGTCCGGTTCCCTTGCGGCGTTTATCTTCAACGCGATCCCTTCTCCATCAGAGAAATCCTTTGAATTACCTAGCGTATCCCTTGTTCTTGTCAGCACTTTGATGTTGCATGAGGAACCATATTGCAGACAGCTGTTCGCGTTGCAATCGTAAGTAACAGTATTTGTCATACCAGGTGCGAGGTCCTTCCCAACCGAATTTGGATCATTAACAACGATCATATTGTCCAAACAGGAGATCATGACCGAATAATCCTCTATCGTTGTATCCCCTGTGTTGGTCAGGACCAAAGTCATTCTAAAATCAGACCCTGGTTCTACGGATGTTGTTTGAACGCTTGCAACATCAAGGCAACCCGGCCTGGCTTTGATCATCAGGTACATGGTCTTATTGATCTCTATAAGCTTCATGACCTGATTGTAACCAGATACCTTCAGAAGGATCGGAAAAAGCCCTGAAGGGGCAGATGAGGATATTTCGAGCCAACCCTGGAGGTTGATGCTTCCAGTAGTGGTCATCGTACTTGCCGGGATGGATACCTCTTCCTCATATGCAAGACGGTCCAATCCCCCTATTGACATTGAGCTCCGAACAGAGGTGATATTAGTGGAGATTATCTCTACAGTGGCAAAATCGATAGGGTATAGCTCCCTATTGGTCAATTCGAAATTGACAGGTACGGAAGATGCTCCGGTCTCGATCGTCCCGTCCGTCCTTAATCGGAGGTCCGGTCCTTCGACATCATCTTTGACCCTGACCATGAAATGGAGCCCTTTTTCCAGATCGGAAATGGACCTTGGGTCCGTTCTGAAGTACATTATCTCATTATATTCCTCGATCCCATATTCATCCCATTGGTAAGATGTATAGATGCTCTGAGAGTCCTTCATCGATTCGGTCCCTTTGTACTCCATTCTATAATCAAGCGGTACTAGATAATCGCCAGGGGGAAGCATCTTGAAGAGGGTCAATCCAATGAAGCTGACTGAGAAAGGTTGGTCGATATCTACCTGACCGACGGTCGCTTCGAGCGGAGGGAACACTTTTGTGGCCTCATTGTTAAGATCGAAATAATAATTTGCCTGCTGGATGAAAACAGCAGAATCGATGTCAAGCCGGACCATCGCGCTCTCGATAGGTACGTTACCACCATTGAACATTTGCAGGTTGAAGTTGTAGGTCGTGGTCTTCTGGTCGATAGTGATGGTTGGTTCGGTCATCCCTTTGGTATCCGGCCCCTTTATGAGAGGGGTATAGGCCACGGTAAGGGAGATGTTGTATGGGCCTTCAGATATGAGCTCATCGTTGAGAATGTATTCGAAAATCACTGACCCTGTGGTGGTCCCGGGCTGTTCCCACGAGGCGATGGATACCTTCCAGGTCATATAGGTGGACCCAGACAAGATATCTTTGCTATAGACCAGGTCCTCTATCTCATAGTCGGTTGTGGGGAGGTTAAGGGTAGCTTTAAAATCGTTCAGGTCAGAGGACCGTGGGTATATGCTCGTCGATCTCAGAAGCAGGTTCTTCGCTCCTGAATAGATCGGGACATAACCACTATCATAGCCCCTTAATAACATGTACTCGGTCCCGCCTATGTTTCCGATCACCTGGACCAGCAATCCTCCCGATTGGCTTACCGATTTCCAAGTGTATCCAGAGGGATCCGTTGTTGAGAAATCTACCTGCACTCTAAAATCCAACTTGACCGGCAGGATATAGATACCCTCGTTCACATTCGAACCTTTGACCTTTAGGGAGAAATCGTCGCTCTGTTCGGTCCTGTAATAATCACGACCATAACTGATCGTGAATCCCCCATCATTAGGTCCATTGTATGCTTTCAATGAATCGGGTTGGGTCGGTTGGAAGATGTCCGGAAATGGGTTCCCACTTTGATCTGTCGCTGAAGAGCTCAATATCGTTAGCTTCGCTTCGAAAAGGTAGTCGTGAGATGATTTATACTCATCCCCTATCCAATCACTCCCAGAATATTCGTTTGAAACTGAGATCCTGAACTCAGCGACCTCTCCAATGATTTCATAATCCAAACCATACGCATCGAAAGAAGCATATTCATTTTGCCGTGAAGGTTCCATACTATCTTGCGATGAACCCGCAATCATCCCAAGAGAACTGATCCCCAGGGTCAAGGCCACCAAGACCATCAGGTAACCGGAGCATCTATTCTTTATTATCATGTTCATCCTTTTCCCTTCCATCCTGCCAATCGGCAAGTATGGTAGGAGTCAATCGTAATATTACTATATAAAATTAGTTAATCAGTTTAGAAAAGGCCCTATTATAGAATTGGGTCACAGTCCTTTAAGGCCGTCAGGTCGAAGGGTAGATGAACCACCTTCATTCACTCTTCGTACCCCTCATAGCGACCATCAAAATGCCGGCAAGAACGAGGGGACCTCCTATCAGCGCTCCAGTTGACGGGTCCTCCCCCAGGAGCATGAAGGCAAGTATGGTGGAGCCTATAGGCTCCCCCAGGAGAGATACCGAGACGAACGTGGGGGAGACATACTTCAATGCCCAATTGTATATTGTATGCCCCATGAGCATCGGGCCTAAGGCAAGTCCCAGGAATATCATGTACTCCGCAGGTTCGTTCACCCAGAGGTCAGCCCCCACCAGGAAGGACCCAAGAAATAAGAAGAGTGTGGCCGAACCGTAGACGAAGAAGGCGTATGTCCATAGTGATAGACGTTTCCTGAAGCTGCTCCCGGCAAGTATGTATATGCCAGCCATCAGGGCGCCTCCCAGGGCCAGAAGGTTCCCCCACAAGAGCCTCTGGTCGGATCTGAAGCCCCAGGCCATGATTATGAACGAACCCGTCAAGGAGAGCACTACACCTGCTATGGCAAGCTTTCCGAGCCTCTCCTTGAACAGGATGTATGAGATGAACGCGACGAAAATGGGATGCGTCGTGACCAGCACGACGGAGCTTGCGACCCCTGTGAACTGGAACGACCATATCCAGAGCCCGAAATGGAGGGCTAGCACAAATCCTACGGCCGTAAGAGATAGGACCGTCTTTCGCGTCAGTAGATGATATTCTCTCTTCAGGCCCGGTATAGCTAAAGGCGATATGAGGACGGTCGATAGGAACAACCTCCAGAAGGCGATCGTTATCGGATGGCTATCGGACAAACGGACCAGGATAGCTGCTGTCGAAACTGCGCCTATGGCAACGAAGACCCAGTACCTGGCGAGTTCGGGCCTGAAAGGGTTCAGGCGCTTCGAGGGGACCGCGCTCATCCGTAGGGGAAAGCGGGGTTCCGATTAAATAATTGGTGCATCCTGACCTTGCACGATGGTACCAGCAAATGATGCTACTCCACCATTGGGGATATCACGCAACGGGAAGGTCATCGAACTTGACGTCCCTATCATGGCGGCCCCGATGGCGGGGGCTATCGATCCCCCATACAGGGTCCTTCTTCACAGGTATGGGTGCGCACTGTCGTTCACCGAGATGGTGAACGCAAGGGGTCTTTGCGATGGGTCGGCAAGGAGCCTATCCTATATCGAAAGCCCCCCTGCCGTTGGCTATTCGGGAGCCCAGCTCTTCGGCAGCGAGGGGAGGTACTTCTCAAAGGCCGCATCGTTCCTTGAGAGCAGGGGTTTCGATATTATAGACCTGAACGCTGGCTGCCCCAAGAGGAAGGTCCTCTCGAACGGGGCGGGCGGGGCCCTGCTCAAGGACCCGGCCAGGATCGTAGAGTTGCTCTCTTCCATTCTGGACCATGTAAAGGTCCCTGTTGGGGCGAAGCTAAGGTCAGGGTACGATTCCTTCGATGTTCCCTCTTTCAAAGCCCTCCTCAAGGACATCGAGGGCGCAGGTGCCTCCTATGTCACCATCCACCCCCGCACTGTCTCCCAGGGGTTCAGAGGGACAGCTGATAGAGAGGTCATAGCCCTTGCCTCGGGAACGGTGGACATCCCTGTGATAGCATCGGGCGACGTGAAAGGTCCTGTTGATGTGCTAGACTACCTGAAGAGGGGGGCATCGGGTGTGATGGTGGGCAGGGTGCTTCTCGGAGACCCAACTTGGTTCGTCAGGTGCAGGGCAGCCCTTGAGAATGGGCCTGATATCAGCTTTCCTTCCTCACCTGACGATATCATCTCGCTCATGGACATTGCCAGGGAGCATATGGAGATATCAATATCGTTCCATGGCATAGAGAAGGGGGTGAGGTACCTTAGGCCCCATCTCAGCTGGTACATTGCCCGTTTCAGGGGAAGGTCCATGTTTCGGGACACTCTCTTCTCGCTCTCCACAAGGGAGGAGGTCCTGACCTTCCTTGACGAGGTCCAGGAGGCATGGACCTGCGAACTGCCAGAGCGATAAGGACTGCAAGGGGCTTTGGAACAAGTTAATTATCCGTAGGGATATCTAGCATGTCCCCTGTCCTCAGGGACAGGTCCAGAGGTGTCCCCCATGACAGTACCTACCTCGAAAGGTCTTACGATCGCGACCTTGACCCTGATCCTGATAGTCCCTGCCTTACTGGCCATGGTATCGGTCACGGGCGATACCGGGCGATCGGGGGGGGACGGTGCTCCTACGAGGTCGGGCGACAGCATATCACAAACTGGGATAATCGTCGATGGCTATCAGACCGATAAGCTCTGGGCAATGGTCTTCGTCCAGAACCAGGATTACATAGAAGCCCACTCGGCCACGCCCGGGGACACACGTCTCTACTGGTTCAGGGAGGTCGCCAATTCCTTCGCCATAAGACTTGACGGGACGGTCCAGAGCTCTGGACCTGTCAAGAGGTCCCTTGTCGAGCTCTTCACCGCAACGGACTGTGTTTACTGCCCAGGCGCCGAGGAGTCCCTCAACGTGACAGCTAACGATATGCATCCCCAGAACATGACCCTTATAGAATGGCACCGTGCCCTTGAGCCAGGTGCCGACCCCTTCGAAACAGGCTCTTCGGGGAACAGGTTCAACCTCTACAACGTGAGCGGGACCCCCATGGTCATATTCGATGGACAGCTAGGTTTGGTGGGCG
This sequence comes from Thermoplasmatota archaeon, assembly GCA_025457865.1. Taxonomy (GTDB): domain Archaea; phylum Thermoplasmatota; class Penumbrarchaeia; order Penumbrarchaeales; family Penumbrarchaeaceae; genus JALOTP01. The sequence continues at coordinate 26,043 of JALOTP010000011.1, forward strand.
GTGCGGCATCCGCTAGACCCCCTCAGTTCGTGTCAGTTTACAAAGAGGCCATATCCCTAATGAACACCGATGAGCCCATGGTATCCTTCACCGGATCGGGCAAGGTCACGGGAAACAGCCTTGATTTCGATATCGGTTTCGAGCAGATAGCCCCCATGCCAAGGGGATCCTGGTCATACTCCATAGTGATCTGCGAGGACCTCCAGAAGGTGCACAAGGAGGCCATGCTGAGGCATACACAGCGCCTTTCATATGGGAAAACGCTTCCGCTCCTTCAATCTGACCATCCGACCATGGACCTGGACGTTCCAGGGACCTTTGAGGGCATGGACATGCAGAGGGTCAGGGAGAACGTGACCCTGAAATGGACGGCGAGCGACCCCCAGGACGGGAGCTCGGTCCTCATCACTGTTCAGATCAGGGAACCAGGCGAACCGTGGGAGGACATCGCATCTGACCTCCCCAACACAGGTTCATATATCTGGGACACGATGTCCCCGAGGTACCCTGATGGTAACTATCAGCTCAGGCTCGTTGCATCGGACGGTGATGGGAACCAGATCAGGAGCTCCGAGATGCCCTTGTTCAGATTGGACAACAAGGACGTCCCGGTGGGGGGTCTCCTGTTCCCGCTCGGAGGAGAGTCCCTGTCAGGTCCGCAGCAGGTCAGCTGGACATCTGCGGACGATGAGGACGATCTGATGCGGGTCAGGGTATCCATCTCCAATGATACCGGACAGACATGGAAGGTCCTTACCTACGACCCAGACCATGATGATTATGTGGTCGATTCCGGAGGATTCATGCTCAATACCCTGTTCTACGATGACCTCCCAACATATATCCTGGAGATAAAGGTCAAAGACAGCGATGGCATGGGCTTCACCCTGAGGTCGGGCGAGTTCGAGATCTACAACAACGATGCCCCGACCCTTACGCTCGTCAGACCGAACGTAAGGGAGCTCTTCACTGGGAGCGTGGTGGTCTCCTACAGGGCCGAGGACCAGGAGGACGGCCCCAGGGCCTTGAACGGCGTGGTGAAGGTAAGGAGGTCGAACGTTCAGAGCGAGATCGTCCTAATGGACAGGCCTCTGAACGAGAGCGCGGACGTTCTTATGTTCCCAACGTCCATCCTGTCCGGGGACGGCGATTATCTCCTGACGTTCAATGTGACCGATTCCAGAGGATTGAAGGCGACCGACCAGGTCGAGATATCCGTTTACGACCCTGATGCACCTGTGATGACCCATCTCAGGGCGAGGGCGAACCTGACGCATCTCCAGGTCCCATTTGTCCCGCTCGAATGGGAGGCCTATGACGCCGATGGAAATGAGCAGCTCACATATTCTATATATAGCAGCAGTGGGACGGAAATAGGGAACTGGTCGCTCATGGTCCCGGATATCAAGGGGACCTCCTACAATCTATCGATCGAGCAATGGGACGAAGGGACCCACTGGCTCAAAGTGGAGGCAAAGGATTCTAGCCCCCACAAGCTCACTGGTCACTTGGTGCTGGGCCCCATCGGGTACGATCCTTTCGACCCGCCCGAGGTCACGTTCCTGTTCCCCGAACCCGACTTCATAGGGACCATTGAAGGGACTCCGGAACTGGACCTGGTCCGGGGTTCTTTCATAAGGACAGTCCGCTGGGAGGGTACAGACAGGGACGGGGACGGTCTGACCTACGGCCTTTACTACAAAGGAAGCTCTGAACAGTCCTGGAGACCGCTCATATCCCAGACGGGTTCGACCTCCTACGATTGGAACATGACCACCATCAAGAACGGCAGCTATCAATTGAGATTGACGGTCCTTGACGACTCGGTCAAGCATATGACCGGGGAAGCGGTGGTAGGGCCTTTCGCCATCAGGAACCCGTTCGACGTACCCTTGCCCCCAGTGGACGATGATACCGACCCGGACGATGACCCTCCTGATGAGGACGGCTCGGACGACCTGCTCATGATAGGTCTTATCATAGGCTCACTTCTCATAGTGATCATCATAACGGCAACGGTCCTCTACATCGTCTTCAGACCGCAGAAGAAGGAATACAAGGTCATGCCCGAAGAGGGCACCCTTGACCTTGAGATACCGGACATCGAGCGGCCTGCTCACAAACCCATGATAGGTTATTCCATGACCCCTCAGGGAGTGGTGATGGAGGAGCTTCTCGCCGCGACCGCCCCTGCTCAACCAACCCTACAGGCACCCGAGATAGGCGGAGAGCTCCCGCCCCGATCGGTCATGCCCCAGCCAGCTGCAATTCTGTCCGGGAACGTGAGCTGGGAAGAGGTGCCTCAGGGACAACCTCCGATCCCTGCTGAGGTTCAGGTAACAGAGCCCCCTCGGGAAGGGAAAGCCCTTGAACCTGGACCATCACCGCCACAGTGATCATAAGGCCCTGCAGGCTTAAGGTTCTAGAACGAAAGAAGCCATCCGAAATACTTGTAGAGCCAGAAGTTGTAGAGGAGTATCAGAACCCCGGCCGCCATCATCAGGATGCCGGATACCAATTTGACCCTTCCCGATGACCTGAGGGCGTAATTGATGAACGTGCTCGAGCTCGAAGCCAGGGTGCTGAAGAGCACCATCATGGTCCCTATGGTCAATGAATAGACAAGGAAGGCGAGTATCCCACCCAGGAATCCTATTGAGAATCCCATGAGGACCATGAAGATGAAGGGTAGGGCCATGCAGCTCGAAGAGGCCGCTCCGTAGCCGAAACCGTAAGCGAAGAGCCCGCCGGCCCCGCTGTCCTCCGTCCGCTGTCCCCTGACCTTGGATATGACCCAGACGAACGGTGCCTTCAAGAGGTCCATGCCCTTCTCAAGGAAGGCATCCTTTCCTAGCACCGTCAATAGGCCCAGCAAGAAGATGATAACGCCCATTACCGGTAGCAGGAAGATGAGCCAGCTGGATACCAGCGACCCGAAGATGGCGACCGCTATCCCTATCAAGAGGAAGAAGGTGATTATGCCCAGGGCGGACAGGGAGCCGGCAAGGAGCGAGGATATCCTCTTCCCCTCCCTATCGTTCTGGGCCTTGATGTAATACGTGAAGTACCCGGGGAGCATAGGGAAAGAGCAGGGAGACAGGAACGTCAGTACGCCCAGCACGGTTGCGGTCATGCCCAGAGCGAGCATGGAACCACCTCCTTGGACTATGGTCCGTACCTTATAGGTCCCATCCCTTGCTGCCTTTATGGCTGAGAGCACGTCGTCCTTGTCAATGAGGCTCACATGGGTATAGGCTATGTCGCCGTTGGGGGCGACTATCACCATCTTGGGGACGCTCAATGCATCGAAATCATCGGCGTAATCGGAGCCTCTGGCGATCGGCCACTCCGCATCGTACTTCGCCATGAAATCGTCGAGCATCCTGTTGGTATCGTCCTTCAGTATCGAGATGCTCAGGAACTCAACATCATCGCCGAAACGCTCCTTTGCCGTCCTGTAGACATCGACGACATCGGGCATTCCCTTGTTGCAGACGCTGCAGTCCGCGAACATGAAGTCAAGGACCAGGACCCTGCCATCGTAGTCCCCTGGGGAATGGACCTTTCCCTTTGTGTCAGTGACGCTGAAATCGGGGACGGTCGTGGTCGATGGGACCAGAAGGGACCTTGCCGATACTGCAACCAGGACGATGCCGATAGCGATGAAGAGTACCAATGCCCCTTTGTTGGAGAGCAGCTTGAAGATACCGCCCTTGCGGCCTTTGCCAAGGAAATAGAAGAGGGGGCCTAGCATGATGAGGAGGGCTCCGAGCACGAGGAGGACCGGAACGTTTGCGAGCGGCAGGGCCAAAGACCCCTTTGTACTGGTCTCCCCCATCTCCCCCAGAGGGAACACCTCCGATACCGTCTGGGCTTTCATATCATCATATGTCAGGACCTGGGCGTAGATGCCCTTTCCCCTGATGTCGATATCGACCGTTCCAATAGCATCTGAATAGGCATAGCACACACCGGCGTCATCGCAAAGCTCCCCTCCTGATAGGACAAGTTGGACTATGTTCCATTCCGTGGCATTGGGCGCTTCCTCATTGTAGAAGAGGAAGGCCTGTGCAACACCGGAATCGTCATCGAAGGTGACCGAGACGCTCTTACCCGTAAGGGATATCCCAGAGACCGATGGAAGGGAATTGGCCCTGTCGTAGGCCGTAGAGGTAGATGTGGCAGATTGGACGCATCTGATCGCGCCCTTGCTGTTCCCCTCGTTCGTACCCGCCTGCGATGTGCTGTCTGAGGTGTCGAAGACCGCGGCGATGGCAAGTACGTCCTGTGGCTTCACGGGAACCTTTGACCCTGGTAGGTCCCAGGTTGCAGAGAATGGTAGTTCAGCGTTGTTGTTCAGCGTGAACTCCTCTCCCTCTATCGCATACCCTCTGAAGACCGCATCGTTGACAACATCATGACCATAGACCTTTGAGAAGGCAGTGACGTTGTTCTCGACCATGAAGATATAGAGCGACCCCCTGAGAACGGGTGCGCCCACTGTCTTCGCATTGCCGTCATAGGTGACCTTACCCTCGACATAGAAGGATGAACCATCGAATATCTGGTCCACCTCGAGCCTGATGTAAGGGAACGACCATGCCAGCCTCTCCCTTGGTCTGAGCGGGACATTGTCATACCGAACCTTTGACTCCTCCAACGCCCAATCGATGTTCTCACCGTCTATAGGCCTCTGAGAGGTGGAGAACCCCCCTATCTCCACATAACCTCCATCGAACTCAAGGTCTGGTGTTCCGGACAGACCAGGCTGGTAGTATCTCATCCTTGCCGTGGCCTCCTCATTGTTGAGGTCATCCACCCCTCCGCCGTTAAGTTCGTGGAAGAACACCGTTGTAAAGGGAACGCTCTCATCGTTCACGCTTTCTTTGTAAGCATCATGGACGGCCTTCTCCGGGCTTTCGGCATCGGCAGAGCTGCCCATGCAGGATGGACATGATAGGCCGGTAAAGAACTCGAGGAGCGGTCTATGGACATAACCAGATGGCGGGGGAGCGAGCAAAGACCCTTCGGTCATAGATGATGGCCTATCCCCGGACGATAACGCTACTGCTCCGGTGGTGGATATCAGAACGACCGCTAGAAGGACAAGGACCCATCGAAGCATAGCCAACACTATCCTGGTCGGATGAAATACCTATCGTAGTTCCGACATACTGTAGAAATCCAACCTCATGTAGATATAAATATATTATGACTAGAGGGACACAGGTCCGGCACCATCATCTGGTACTGGTCCCGATCTTGCTCCAAGGGGGCAACTTTAAATCTCCCCCCAAGCTCTCGGACCGGGGACCCTTGATGGATATCTCCGATTTCGATTATGTCCTCCCCCAGGATAGGATAGCTCAGTATAGGGCAGAACCAAGGGATTCATCCAGGCTGTTCCATATCGACGCAAGGGGTCCGGAACCGGTGCATTCGCACCACTTCTTCCGTGAGCTCCCCTCCCTCATGGACGAGGGCGATGTGCTGGTCCTGAACCGGACAAAGGTCGTTCCGGCCAGAGTGCTCGTCAGGAAATCCACCGGTGGTAGGGGAGAGGTGCTTTTCCTCAATGATCCCACCTTCGACCGCACCGAAGTGATGGTCAGGCTGAAAGGCGCAAAGAGCGGCACGGAACTGCTCACCGAGGACCCCTCTACCGTCGTGAGGCTGGCATCCGATCTGGGCGAGGGAAGATGGGGGGTCGAGGTCCATAGAGGGAGCGAGACCTTGAAAGGGGTTGGGCTCCTGGATTGGATGAAGGTCTGGGGGATCATGCCGACACCCCCGTACATCAAGAGAAAGGTAGGACCCGGTGACGAGTACCAGACCATCTATGCTTCCGAGGAGGGCTCTATCGCCGCACCCACGGCAGGGCTACATTTCACCGAGAACGTCATAGACGATTTGAGGGAAAAGGGGGTGAAAGTGGCGGAGGTCCTGCTCCATGTGGGTCTTGGAACTTTCCTTCCCGTTCGGACCCGGGATGTCCGGGACCACAGGATGCTCGGGGAGCGTTTCATTGTCCCCGAGGCCACCTCTGGTATTATCGAGAGGGAGGCCAGGTCCTTCAGGGATGGGGGCAAAGCGTCCATCTGGGCCGTAGGGACTACCGTCATGAGGACCTTGGAATCGGCCTTTGGTCCTGATGGCAGGCTCCTAAGTAGCGAGGGCACCACCGAGCTCTACATCCATCCAGGCCATCGTTTCTCCCTGCCCTACAAGGGCTTCATCACCAATTTTCACCTTCCCAGGTCCACTCCCCTCATACTGACCTCGACCTTCCACGACAGGGGCAAGCTGTTGAGAGCATACGTCGAGGCGATAGGTCTGGATTATCGGTTCTTCTCGTTCGGGGATTCCATGATGATAAGGAGGCGCTGATCGTGGAAGGGCATTTCCAGCTAGAGTCAGGGGGAAAGGAAGGTCCGAGGGCTGGTTCCCTAAGGCTGCCTTCCGGTGCGGAGGCAAGGACACCGCTGTTCATGCCCGTCGCCACTCAACTGTCCGTCAAGACCCTTTCACCGGATGAGATAGGTTACACCGGTTCGAAGGTGGTGATAACGAACGGGTTCCTGGCCTCCCTGGAGCCTGGGAGCGCGGTGATAGGGTCCGTGGGTGGTATGCATTCCTTCATGGGTTTCAAGGGCGGGATATTCTCCGATTCAGGAGGTTTCCAGTTCATAAGGAAGGGCTTCCAGGCTAGGGCTACAGGCAAGGGGATAACGCTCAGGTCCCCTTATTCGGGGGAGGAGGTCCTGCTGACACCAGAGTCGGTTGTGGACCTCCACATCAGGCACGGGGTCGATGTCGGAATGGTCCTGGACCACTGCCCTCCTTTCCCCGCTTCGCTGAACGATATCATCGATTCGGTTGGGTACACGATCAGCTGGGCCCGGAGGTCCAAGGAGCATTATGATAACATCATGGACGGGTCCCTGTCAGGGGTAGGGGAGCATCGGACGCTACTCTACGCCATAACCCAGGGAGGGACCTCCATAGACCTGAGGAAGGAGTGCACAAAGGCCCTTGTCGATATGGACTTCTCCGGTTACGGTATCGGGGGTCTCTCCATAGGCGAGGGCAAGGAGGATATGTTCAGGGCCCTCTCCGCATCAACAGGCCTCCTGCCCGAGGATAGGCCTAGGTACTTCATGGGCGTGGGAGAGCCAGATGATATCCTCAGGTCGGTCCTTGCCGGGGTGGACATCTTCGATTCAGTGTTCCCGACAAGGAACGCAAGGCACAGGACCGTCTTCACGAAAGGGGGGAGGGAGAACATAAGGGGTCCCCGCTGGAAAGGTTCATCTGATCCCATCATGGATGGTTGTCCATGCCCTGCATGTACTGGATCCTCCAGGGGTTTCATCCATCACCTGTTCAGGACCGATGAACCGCTGGGACCAAGGCTCGCAACGCTGCACAATCTGACGTTTATTCAAAGTTTCATGGAAAGGCTGAGGGAAAGGGCTATTGATGGAAGCCTCGACCCAACTATCAGAGCGGTCGATCTCATGATAGAATGAACCGTCCTCTTCCATCCAGCGGAGGACGAACCCTAATTCGACGATAAGTGAACTTTCCTTGAAATTTCATCCTTTTCCTTAAAAAACCTAATATATAGGATGTAATCTCCTGCCCCCTTCGCTCAGCGGTCAGGTAATTATCACCGCTCGTAGCGAGCATTCAAAAATGGAAAAAAGGTGAGATGAATGGTGAACGATAATATACGGACAAGCGGGGCAATGGCCCTGGTCCTTATCCTTGTTACTGCAGGGTTCATGGGAACACTTATGGTACTACTGCCCGCAATGGGCGCGCCCGGAGATGACAAGCTCGATCCCATCCGGGACGAGGGCATGATCAAGAACCTGAACTTCGACCGCTCCTCTGCCTACAACACCTCGGAGCAGAAAGTGAACATATCCTGGGAACTGCCAGAGATGTGGGCCCCCGATATCGTGCTGACCGACCTCTGGGTCAGGATCTACAACACCATGGGCGGGTTCAATGTGTACATTCTCTGGTTGAACGGAACGACCTACGGCGGGGCAATACCGGATTTCGTGATATGGGAGCTCTTCGAAGGTATGACCGCTCGGACAGACTATGTGATAAACGTCACCCTTGTCATCTACAGCAACATAGATGAGAAGTACTACGGGGACGGCGACGAATGGGTCTTCCCCATCTATGACGGTACCGATATGATACGGGAGATAGCTGCCAGCCCATCCACCGTTAGGAACGACGGGACGGAGTGGACCAATGTCAGCTTCAGGGTCATGAGGACGGAGCTCGACATGGGAGCGCCCGACCTTCCCTTCATGTCCATTGTAAAGTACAACCTCTTCAGCGAAGCGACGGGTGAATGGGTTCTTCCGGAAGGTTTCGGACCCTTAGCACCTGTCCCCGCGGGGGTCAACATGCTGAGGGGCATGGAGGTCTCTGGAGGGTCCCTGATATACTGGTTCAACTGGACCATCCCACTCGACCAGCAGGTCGGACCTTACAGCCTTGCTTTGCATGTCATGGACGGCTGGAACTACACCGAGGAGGAGAACATGACCGTGCTGACGGTGGTGCTTAGGGAGCTACCCCCGGTCATGACGAACAGGTCCATCTACATGCATGAGGACTCCTTCGTGAACGTCAACCTCAACGACCACTTCTCCGACCCCAACGGGCTTCCGTTGGTTTTCTGGGTCAACAGCTCACAGTTCGAGAATATCTCACTGGCATGGATGAGCACTGATAAGGTGAACATCACCTCTGCTTCCGATTGGAGCGGAACCGAGGGGTTCACGATACGGGTCAACGACTCCGCGGGAAACAACGTTTCATTCGATATGACAGTTAACGTAATGCCCGTCCCCGACGACCTCAGGGCAGGGTCGCTGACCGAGAGGACCGTCCTGGTCCAAGAGGACCTGGGTTCTGCCGATTTCGATCCGACCTCATTCTTCTACGACCCGGATGGTCCTAACTCAATCGTCGTTTCCCTTGGATGGACCTGGGCTAAGAACGAGACCAATGCAACCGTTAAGATGCCCATATGGACCTGGAACGATGGCAACTTCTCGGTCTCCATCAATTCCTCGACGCCGACCCAGGGCCGCGCAGTCATGGCCGCTGACCTTGAGAGCGGTTCCTTCACCCTGCCTCTGACAGCTTGGGTCGGGGGCATGCCCATCCTCAACTCGACCATGGTGGTCGAGGTAACGCCCGTCAACGACGTTCCCCGACCGGTGTCCGACGCGATCGAGATGGTCCGCAACCAGGTCCTTGCCCAGGACCTTAGGGAGCTCTTCTACGACCCTGACGGTCCCTTGAACGGTCTCAACTTCACGCTGGATGTGACCATGACATCCGCTAACGTGACGATCTCCTACGACAATGCAACGTTCGAGATCACCATCACCCCTGAGATCAACTGGACAGGTATGACGACGTTCAAGGTGAACGCCACCGACGGTGTGGACCATGAGACCTACACGATGACGCTCCACGTGAACCTCCCGACCTACAGGATATCCGGGAAGGTCACTTATCAGGACAGCGCCATGCACCTGGTGAACGTCTCTGCGGACAAGAAGGTCGCGACCCTCAGGATCGGCGCTCAGACCGTGACGACGGACAATGTGACATACTCCTATATGCTGGTGCTTTCAGAGGGCACCTACACCGTCTCGATAACCCTTAACCTGCCCTCTGAAAAGCTCTACAATGAGAGCGCAAATAGGAGCGGATACCTGGTGCCGGCCATTAACGACATCGTACTCACCTCCGACCTTACCCGTGATATCCTCGTGGCATGGAAGGACCATATCGTGCAGAACATCGCGAACTGGTCCGACCTGGACATAGAGAACGTACAGTTCAAAGAGGTCAAATCAGGATGGGATGTCGTCGTTCCGGTGAAGGATGAGGATAAGATCGGCTATGATGAGCTCAACATAACGCTCATCATCAGGAACAAGGCCGGAAAGGATACCGACAACAACGAGTTCAAGATGGTCTGGAACTCCACTTCCAAGGAGTTCTCCGTTTCCCTTGACAAGGAGTCGCTCGAGAACGTGAGCGAAGGAAAGCTCGAGTACTACTTCAGGGATGGAATGGGGCACAAGTCCCCGGTCCAGAAGTTCGAGTTCAAGGAGAAGGACGAGGGTGCGGGAATAATCACCGTGATAGTCCTCATAGTGCTGATCATCCTTGTGCTCATAGCCCTCGTGTTCATAATGAGGAAGCCTTCGGAAGAGGAGGCAGAGGAGCCCGAGGCGAGCGAGGATGAGGCACCAGAGCCAAGATCATGCCCTGGATGCAACGAGAGCATTACCGATGCGGATGCCAAAGAGTGTCCCTACTGCGGTGAAGGGCTTTCGGAAGAGTGAAGGAGATCTTTCAGGTCCGTCCTGAAGACATACCCCCGCACAATACCGGTGCGGGGGCTCAATATTTTTCAAATAAATTAATTCTAACGTTCATTTTTTATCCAAGCATACCGCTTCGAGCTCAAACCCTATGGAGGGATGCTCGAAATGGTCCAAGAGGTCGTCACCGAATCCATGAAGAGGGAGGTCTGGAGACGGGATGACTTCACATGCAGGTACTGTGGAAGGATCGTCGTCTGGGAGGACCTCAGGATCGTTTCCGCTTCAGAAAAGGAAGGCAATGAAAAAGCAGGGTTGGATGGTTACATATCCGTATGTTCGAAGTGCCAGGACGAGGGAAAGAGCGAACCAGTTCCTGATGAAGGGGACCGAAGGCTCCTCAAGTTCAAGAGGGAAATGGAGGAGCTCTCGGCATCTGAGGGAGATATGGTCCTAGATAGGGACCGAAAGTCAGGAAAACTGGCCCTGGAAAAGAAGATAGAGGACCTTGGGCTTGAGAACCAGAGGCTCATAGGCGAGCTGAACGACAAGACAGCTATGGCCATAGCATACAAGAAGAAGCTCGACAGGGCACTGCAGGACCTCGAGAACAACAGGAAGAGGACCGAGAACGAGGTAGCCCTGAAGGTCAGGGACAGGACGAAGGGCCTGGCCCTGTCCATTATGGGTTCTATAGAGGACCTGGACCGGGCCATGAAGGACTCAGAGAAGAGAAGGTCAGACCCCAAGACGCTGGATGGGTTCATCGTTGGTCTCAAGGGCATCAGGAAGGCTTTGATATCACAGCTATCGAACAGCGGGATAGAGGTCGTGGACCCGCTCGGGGCGCCCTTCGATCCCAACTTCCATGAGGCCCTTGGCTCCATAGAGGACAAGAGCAAACCTTCGGACACGATCGTCATGGTGATGTCACCCGGGTGCCTCCTTGACGGCAAGGTGTTGAGACCGGCCCGGGTCATGGTATCGAAAGGCGGGCCGAAGAGGCCTAAGGAAAAGCCCTCTTCGACCAGAGAGAGGACTGACACTGCCATTGAGTCCGATGAGACAATGGAGTGTACGGATGAGGAGGATTGGGGGTCAGAAAAGGATGCCCAAGCGATGGAAAATGGTGGACCCGCCATGCAACTGGGACCTTCCACTAACGGTGACAAGGCGGGTGATGTCGCTGTAAAGAAGGTGGCCCTTAAAAGATGCAGGAAGAAGAAAGCATAGATCCCACTCCTCTGGCTGTAGTCAATATGTCCTTTGATTTCTATTATTTCGATATTCTTCGGATAATACTTAAATCCTTTAAGAATCGATGGGACAGGAAAGGTGAAGCCGTATGTTGTCCAGACCAAGGTCCGCTATCGTACTGACCATAGCCCTCCTGGCCGTGTCCATGGTGATGGTCCTGGTCCCGGGGGCCCAAGGGGATGGGGAGGTCGGCATCATTTCAGGCAGGGTCTTTGACAGTGCGTCCCTTCTACCTTTGAGCGGTGCCATGGTGGTCCTTGACGGTAATTCCACCATGTGGATGACCGGACACAACGGAGATTATGCCATCCCCGATGTCCTGCTTGGCATCCACAGGGTAAGGGCTTTCATAGACGGTTACGATGCCAAGAGCTATGAGTTGAACCTCAGCGGACCATCTGCGACGCAGGACATCTACCTTGAACCTTCAACGGCACCTGTTATAGGAGCCTTGAGGGGCAGTATCGTGCTGGAAAGGACCTACGGAGAGACCGATGCGGACGATGCAGCTGTCATAATCAAGGACCTTGACAGAACTGAGATCAAGGAGGTGGTCATCGACGTGACAGGGTCCGGGCTTTCCGGCGAGTATTCCGCATCTGTCCTTCCCGGGAACATTTCCGTCCAGGGTTTGGCCTACGGTCATATGCCCTCCATACCTGTTGATGTACTGGTCCTTCCCGGAAGCGTCTCATACCTCGATATCGTCCTGAGGACCTCTAAAGGGACCGGGACAGTGCTTAAGGGGACCGTTCGGGATGCCTCATCCGGTGCGCCTGTCGGAAATGCCACTGTGGTGGCCCGTTGCAAGGAAAATGGGATGACATATTCATTTGCGGCAGGTCCTTCCGGGGAATATTTCTTCTCAGGGCCCGCTATGGGGGAATACATTGTGGTCGCTTTCGGATCGGGATATCATTCCGGGAGCGGGGCCGGGGAGGTCGATGAGGGCAGCCCAACGACCATAGATATCGAATTGGATGTTCTTGATGATCCATCGGAGCGCTCCTCTTTCATATGGGGGCTGATAAGCTCTGACGGTTCTCCTTCGACGGATGCCTGGGCCTTCACATCGATGGGAAGCCACATGAAGGCTGGTCTCCATGGGATCGACGGACTCTATCTCTTCGAAGGCATGGACGGCCTCAAGCATAGGGTCGGTGCATGGGCTTCCGATAGGTACGCTGAAACGGTCTCTCTTGACGTCCCTGCCGGATCGGCAGTGAGACAGGACTTCCATCTGGGACGGATGGAGAACACCTCCCAGGGAAGTTCATTGGTGCTCTTACAGGTAACAGACGGTTCGGCCGAAAATGTCCACCTTGGCGGTGCATCCGTTACCTTGTTCAAGACGGACCGGTCGACAGGCATGGTCGAACGCTCCAGGACCCTGGACCTGCCGCTTGACGGTACGATGGGGGTCCTGTTCCCTGTCCCGTCCGACTCCAATTACAGGGTTAGGGCGGTCCTTAACGGACATATCCTTGAGAACCTCACGGTCGATGGCAGGCCGGAAGTGCTCTTGCCCGATGACGGGTTCCTTATCCTTGGCAACAGGTTGAACGCTCTCGAGCTCAGGATGTCCAGGACCAATACGACTGGTCCCAATTGCACGCTTTGGGGGTTCGCCGCCTCTGACATCCTGGGAGGCCGCCCGGTGCCAGGAGCGGCCGTCTTCTTGAACAGGGGACATAACATCCTTTCGTATACGGACGAGGCAGGCATATACGAGTTCCAGGTGACCCCGGGCGAAGTGGACCTTCTGGCAGCATATCCTGGGTCATACGGTCACTCAGCATACGACCATTCATCGGGGGAGTGGCAGGTGGGGGATTTTCAAGGGACCATGGGCAACGGTGAGACACGCAGGGTGGACCTGGTGTTCCAGGTGAGGAACACCGAGGATTCGACCATAGCAGGCAGGATCGTGGACCATGGCACAGGCGACGGTGTCCAAGGGTTCGATGTATCGATCAGGACCACTGAGACGGCGATGCCTGAACAGAGGACCGGCCCCGGCGGATTGTTCCATTTCACACCTGTAAAGGACCTGGTCCGTCCCTGGAGGGTCCTGGGCGGTTCCCCTGGTTATCGCGTGGTCAGGGTCGATAGGAGGGCCATACCGGACGGCCCAACGACCACAGGGATAGATTTCCCATTCGAGCTGACGGTCGCTGCATCTACCCTTGTATGGATCGATATCTATGTTGAAAAGAGATCGCCGGAAGAGTTGGCCCAGGCTGTCCTGTGGGGCTTTGTTCGGAAGGCGAGCACATCCGGCGCTCCGGTCCAGGGGGCGTACGTCTCGTTGTCGCCTTCTATCGATGGGCAGAACTTTACCGACGAAGATGGGAGCTTCTCTTTAAGGCTCACTCCGGGAAGTTACGAGATGACAACTCTAATCCCTGGGATATCATCGATGTTCAATCATGACCTTGCATCCGATACCTGGTCCCAGGGGCCATGGTCGGGTGCATTGAGGGCGGGCGAGGAACGCAGGGTCGATATCGTTCTGAACACAGGGGACGAGGGCACATCCACCATTGCCGGAAGGGTGCTTCTGGGCGATGGGTCCTTGGTGGATGGGTTCAGGCTCAAGGCGAGGACGCTGTCTGGGTCCATGCCCACAGTTATTTCGACCAACGGCCGTTTCATGTTCTCACCGATATCTGACCTTGATGGTCCGTGGACCATATCAGGAGATAGCGCCGAGCATATGGTCACAAGGGTCGAACATAGGGTGCTGCCCGGTACGGTCCCGAGCGTCCAGGCGTCCCTGCCCTTGACCTATCAGGTCCCGGCCGGGTCCGTTCTCTGGGTGGACGTATTCGTGAACATGACCTCGTCCGTCAAGGACGGTCATATAGTGGGACAAGTGCTTGAGCCGTACTCATATAGGGCGCTCGAGGCCGTTACAGTGCTCGTAAGTTCGGACATGGATGGTGACATTACGGTCCGGACCACCATTTCGGGGAGCGATGGTACTTTCGAGCTCTATTTGCCGGCAGGGGCATATCAATTGAAATTGGTCAAGGACGGGTACTCGATGCATTCAATAGCGGTCGAGATCGGAAATGGCCAGGAGCTAATCGAAAGGTTCTTCCTTGTCCCGGATGGGACCCAGGGCGGGAAGGCGACATTGTTCAGGTTCCTGGATTCGGTCAAGGGAACGCCCGTCAAGGAGCTGAAGGTGCAGATAGGGGGCATAGGTGCTTTCGTCACCGATGAGGATGGGCAGGTCAGGATCGAGATACCGTTCTCGGGAAACTACACCTTCACGGTGTCGGGGTCCGTCGAGGGTATTGAGAGCGTTGCATCGGGGAACATAACGTTCGGGACCGACGGGACGCTCCGCATAGCTCCGGGCGACGAGTACATTTTCACGATGAGGCCCTACGTCCAGAAAGGCACCGAAAAGGGGTCAGGAATGAACCAACCTCTCCTTATAGGGTTGATAGCGGGCATATTGATAGCTCTGGTGGTCGGGCTAATAATAGGCCTCCTGATATCCAGGAGGCCAAAGGAGATGGCCTTCTTCGAGGAATGAACCGAAAGTGTGTATTCAGGTCAAGTATAGGTAATGGTCCTGTCCTCTTTCAGATCGGCGATCATCTTCTCAAAGGTCCCCGCTATGTTCTTCCCTTTAACATCTGGCTATCTATCCTCTGATCGTTTCTCAAGTAAGGATCAAACATGGATTTGGTTCATACCGATCCCCCACTCCCCAAAGGAAGGAAAATTTATCTGTCGGAAATGTACTACGGTCTTAGATCCGGAGGTATGAGAAAAGAAACAAGGATGGCAAATGATGGAGGGTAGAAAAATGATTCCGAGTCTTAGCCGGAGAAGGAATTTCGAATAATCGAAGTTATAGGACAATACCTGTTATCCATTGAAAAAGTGGTAAAATGACAATTATTATATTTTTTATACCATTAGGAATAGTCATTTTACCATGGATATTGATCATTATATATTCACAAAGGAAAGCAGGGGAAAGAAAAAAGATATATGAGAAAATATTGAAAAGTAGAAAATTCATATCACAAGGTCGCTGGTATCCTATTAGGTATTGTTCCGAGGAAAGATTTCCGAAATTCTGGAAATTTTTTCCATGGGAGGCTGCAGGGATATTATATTTAGGTAAAGAGAAGGTTGTTTTTCTTGGTGAGTCGTCCTCAAAGAGAAATATTGAACTTGAATTTAATATTAGAAATTCTAATGTTAATTGGTTAGGGAAAAAAATCAATAATGGGGGACTATCATGGTTATTAATCACCTTTCAAGGAAAAAAGCATTATTTCACTTCAGAAACTGGAACGACCATTATTGGATCAAAATTTAAAACAAAACAAATTTTTACTACACTAGGAGATATTAGTAGACCCGGTAATCCAAACTCCCGATAATGTAAGAACTATGTCCTCTCAAACTCCCTTGTTATGTAACTTTATAACTCTATAGTTAGATCTTAGTTTACTTTGCTTCCCCTACTACTGGGTTGACCTGCGCCTATCCAGACAGGGCTTTCACCTCCCCCCCCAAGAAAGGAAAATTTATCTGTCGGAAATGTACTACGGTCTTAGATCCGGAGGTAAGAAAAAAGATACAAGGTTGGTGAACGAAGGAGGGTAGAAAAATGATTCCGAGTTTAGCCGGTAAAGGCAAATTAATAACAAGAAAGGGCATTTATTGTTTTACCGAGGGGTACCCTATTTGTGCGCTATGAACAGTATTTTAATAATAATTTACAAATAAAGAGGTCGGTCTCATTGTATAGGTCCTTTTCATTTAAAGGGAAAGCGGTGGTCTTAACCCTAATAATTTTACTTTCTTCTCTGATTTATCTAATGACCGAAGAAATAAAAAATGCAAATGCAGCAACTATTATTGTCGGACCAAAACAAACATACACAACCATACAGAGTGCAATTAATGCAGCAAACTCAGGGGATATCATCAAAGTATATGATGGTCAATATAATGAGTCCCTAACAATAAGTAAACCTTTGTCAATTTTAGGGAATGGAAGCTCTAAGACTATATTGTATGCATCAAATAATGGATATGGAATCAAAATAACGGCTAATAATTGTCTAATTAGAGGCTTTTCTATTACAACTGATAATAGTAAAAATAAAGGAATTTCCATTTCTATAAGTTCGAACAATAATACTATTGAGGATATTAATAGTAATAATAATTTTCAAATTGGAGTTGATATTGGTTCATCCTACAATAAAATATTAAATTCAACATTTAAGTATAAATATGAGGTAAATACAACCAACTCATATGTGAGAGGAATATATTCGGGTTCAGGTACAAAAAACCATAATAAAATATTAAATTCCACATTTGAACAATATTATTTTGGTATCCAGTTTTGGAGTTCGGGATATCAAAACGTATCAGAATGCACTTTTAATAATTGTATTACTGGAATTCATATTAGTAACTCTCCTAATAATATTATTAAAAAAAATAAATTTATAAATTGTGGTTTATTGAATATGAATGAGAATCTAAATGATGCTACAACCCAGATTGTTGATGGTAATTTAGTTAACAATCTTCCATTATTTTATATTTGTAATATTACAAACCAACTTATTAAAAATATATATGGACAAATATTATTAATCAATTGTTCATCAATAATTATTATTAACCAATCCATACGTAATAGTACATTAGCTATTTTAACATCTTTTTGCGAGAATATATCTGTAAATAACTGTACTTTAAATTATAATCGTTTTGAAGGTATACAATTTAGAAATTCAAAAAATATTATTTTAAATAATAGTACCTTGGTAGAAAATGGTCATGGATGTGGAATTGGGCGTTCAAATAATATTAAAATCAATTCTTGTTTGATAAAAGATTCTAAAGACTATTCAAGCATAACGATCGGGACTTCATCATTAATTAAGATAGAGAACTCATTTATTAAAAGAAAAATTAAATATGGAGAAGGGGTAACCGCCACTTGGGTTCAAACTAACAAGAATTATTTTCAAAATAATTCGATTAGTGGACATCAAATTGGTTTTTCATGTGATTATAGTTCAACATTTAATTTAATAAATAATACAATTCAAGATAATGATCGAGGTATTTGGTTAGGCTCTGGTAAAAATTTAATAAGGAATAATACCTGTATTAATAATATTAACGAAGGTTTATACGCTTTCAGTAGTGGAAATGTTATCTCTAATAACAGTAATAACAATAATAAATATGGCATATATATAAAAAATGATAATAATATTATTTCAAATAATCAAATAATCAATAATTCAATTTATGGTATATTTATAGACAGCTCTGGAAATAATAATAAAATTAATCTCAATCATATCCAAAGTCAAATTATTGGTAGTTCACTTGCTAATGATAATGGTTCACAAAACAAATGGGATAATAATGGCTTAGGTAATTATTGGGGTAATTATTTTTCTCCAGATAGTAATAATGATGGTATTGTTGATATTCCTTATAATGTTTCAGGACTCGCAAAAAGTAAAGATAATTATCCATTGATATCTAATCATTTAATATTATGTCCACCTTTAAACTTATCATTTTATGAGGATATTTTTAGCTCAAGGATGTTCAACCTATATAATCCCCCCAATTCTTTTTCATGGAAATTACTTTCTGACGCAAAATGGTTAGATCTATCGAATCCACCCTTCTTAAAAGGTAAACCTTTAAATGAAGATGTTGGTACTTACTGGCTTAATGCAACCATAACAATCGAATCCGGTTCGAAACCCTTTTTAAATATAACAATTAAAGTAATAAATGTAAACGACAAGCCAGTTATTACACATAAACCTATAAAAACATTGTTGGAAGACTCCTCTTTCTATGATCAATATACTGCCTATGATGAGGATCAAAATCCAATCCTCAAATGGAAACTGAATACAAACTCTTCTTTTCTTAAGATTGATAGCAGTACGGGAAATATTACCGGAAAGGCGGATAACGATAAGGTAGGAAAATACTTCGTCAATGTTACTGTGACCGATGAATTCAATGCTCAAGACTATATCAACTACACGATTGAGGTAATCAATGTAAACGACGCTCCAGAGATACTGACATCGGATGTGACTAATTCTGTTGAGGATACTCTATATTCCGTGACCTATCTCGGAAAGGATATCGATCCCACTAAGGATACGCTATCATGGGCCCTCAGAACGGATTCCAATTTCATAACAATGGACAAGTCGAGTGGCGTGGTGTCGGGGATGCCTTCGGATAAAGATGTTGGATTATGGTGGGTCAATATCACCCTCTCCGATGAGAAAAGCGGTTATGATTGGACCAACTTTACACTGAATGTATCCAACATCAATGATGTTCCTGTGATCACTAATGGGGCATGGAAGAATGCCACTGAGGATTTATATTATTACTTTAAAATGGAGTACACAGACGACGATCCTGTTTTCCTGGAGGAGATTCACACATGGAGCCTTGACAACGCTCCAGGATGGCTCTCAATCAATTACAAGACCGGGGAACTCT
>JALOTP010000095.1 GCA_025457865.1 Thermoplasmatota archaeon
CACCATGGATGTGCTGGATCGGATGTCCATCCTGTTCGGCTGCTCCATAACGGTCACTTCGTCCAACCTTGATATCGTAACCTCTGAGAGGTTCGTGAGCGGAATGGTCCAAAGAGGGTGCAGGGCCTTCATCTACGTCGAATACGTCCCTGTCGATCCGGGCAGCGAGGGACTGGTCCTTGGCCCGACCGGGAACTCGCTCCTTCTGGACCGGACCAGGGCGCTAGGGTCGGTCCACAAGCTCCCCTTCATTTCATTCCCTGGCGATGAGGGGCGATGGGGGGGCTGCATCTCATCGGGCCTGGGCTTCTTCCACATAGGGCCCTGTGGAGAGATGGAACCCTGTCCTTTCGCGCCATTCTCGGACAGGAACATAAGGGATATGTCCCTCAGGGAGGCCCTTTCCTCCCCGCTCCTCACTAAGGTCCGGGAGCTGCATCCTGAACTTGACGAGACGGATGGTGGCTGCGCCCTATGGAAGAGGCGGGACATCCTGTCGAAGATGTGCCATAAGGACCCTGTCAAGGACCTATAGGCGCGTCGGTCCGCTCACTCCTCCATGTCCCAGGAGGAGGTCTCATCTCCGGTTGCGGTCTTCCTTCCCATCATATATGCTGCCACTCCAAGAAGTATGAGGAGCAGAAGGCCTATGATGAGGACCGGGACCCACCATGGGAGCTTGTCCTCTTCATCCCCATCATCGGGTCCATCCGGTTGCGTTTTGGTTCCGGCGAACTGCCCTCCTGTCCTGTCGGGACCCCCGGAGGTGTCCGAGAAGTGGTAGCTGTACTCCTCTCCACTCTCGAAGCTGGACCCGGGAATGACGACCGAGTAGTTGCCTGGAGATGTCTCCTCCAGCTTGAATGAGCCCACCCCTTCGATGACGATCCAGATATCCTTCCCCTCCTCACCCTTGACCGTCACGGTCCAATCGCCCGTCTTTTCATCTACCTCTATGTCAGCGTCATCTATCCGCCACTGCTTGGGCGTCGGAGGACGCTCGATGACCTTCACAAGCAGGTGGAAGGATGTTGAGAGCTCACCGTCGGAGATGGTGACGGTGATGTTCTCCGTCATGTTCTTGGTGTCGGATGGATAATGGACCATGAGCGAGCCGCTATGATAGGTCACATTGGCAGAGGCTACAACGATACTGAGCCCTGTGAACGGGTCGTCAACATCGAGCACAAGGTCCTCCATATCGACAGTGCCCTCCTCACCAGCGGTGACCTCTATACTGACGACATCCTCCCCTAACCATTCGGGCGGGTCGTTCACTGGCGTCACGTTGACCTTCAGTATGGCCTCTATGTCCAGGTAACCGTCCGAGACGAGGAGGGGGACCTCAAGCATTCCGTTCCAATTGGGTGCTGGTGCTATCGTAACCCCTTTCCCGGAGGGGTCCCAGGCCAAGGAACAGTTCTCGAAGGTAAGGTTCGACCAGAACAGAATTACAGAATCCACGTCCAATGCAAGACCGGAGAGGTTCACCCAGATGGGCGTGTCCTCATCCGTTGCAAGGTCTTGTAGTGGACCCGACAGATAGGGGGCATCGTTTACGGGTCTGACCTCTATGTCCACCGTGGCATTGACGCTCTTTCCGAAGGTGTCCTGGGCCTTGACAATGAATTCTCCAGCACCGTTCCAGTCAGCATCCGTAGAGATGTTGAGCATGCTCCCCTGGAGGATGTGGTCCAGTTCCGAAGGGGTGATGCTGGGTACCGAATAAATAAGGGCGTCCCTGTCCGAGAACCAAGAGGAGATGTCACCCTCCCAGGAGGAATCCTCATCGAACGTGATGAGGGCAGGGGTCGAACCGGTGAGGACAGGTGAATGATCACTGACTGGGGCTTGGTCATGTTGATATGCTCATCATTGTAACCGTCCCCATCACTGGCCTCCACACGGTAGTCGTTCATGGAATAGTCGCTTGTGGTGTTTCTTTTGATGAAACCGACCACAGACTGTAGCCGCTCCGTACCATCTGTCGTTCCGTCGAAGACGACCTGCCCCATGGCCGTGGTCACCATCACCTCAGAGGGCTGGAGGTCCCCAACCTCGTTTAAGACCGTGATGTTCAACGAATAGGTCCATACAGCCGTGCAGCCATCATCCGTAGAGACAGATCTCGTTCTATCGCCCTCACAATCGTTGAGCTCGACGCTTGAGACCTCATCGGTCAGGGGAGAGACGATGATAGGGACCCCATTTAAGAAATTGGTATGGACGGCCATTGAGCCATTGCATCCAACGGACCTTATGCCGACCGGGGACTCTATCCAGTTTTCCTTGATGAGGAATTGGGTCTTCCTGAGTTCGTATGCGGTCTCAAGTGTTCCTTTGAAGTTCAAGAATTGGGTGCCTACGGAATTGAGGCGGGAAGCGGTGATCCCCCACTCCGAGACCTTGACACCGACATTCATGCCTCCGTGGAACGTATTTCCAACAAGGTCCAGGTCACCCATCGCCTGGAACCCTATACCTCCGCCCCAGAGTGTGTTGCCCGCAAGCCTTAAGGAGGTCGCCCCTCTGAAATCCACCCCAACATCGTTATTGTGGAAGTCGCACCTTTCAAGTTGATGACCGCTCGCCATGGGACCTGGGGGGTCCCTTACGGATGACCTTCCGTCACCGGCCTCCTCCAGGTAAACCCCGCATGACAGGTTGAAGAAAAAGCAGTCGCTCAATCTGACATCGGATGCCAATCCGTTGACGTAGAGCCCTGTGGCGTTCGGTGGTTGGTCGTTAGAGAAGATACATCTGCTGAAAAAGACGTCACGGACATCATATGTCAGCTCAACGGCGCGATAATCGGAACCCTTGCCGTTCACATAGAGATCCAAGTCCTCGAACCTGGCCGCTGTTAGGTTGGAAGCGGCTATGATAGGTTCCGGGTAGTACCCCGCATAGAACTGCATGAAGGAGACCACCATGTCATGACATGATTCCATCACCAGAGAGGAGTAGGCTGAATCCAATTTGCATCTTTCGACCCTGCCGGAGCAATGGTCCAGGACAATGGCGTTCCCTGAGTGCAGAGAGGTCTCCATTTCAGAGATCCTGAGGTCCGAGCAGTCCTTCGCTATGACCTCATTGCCGCTCTCCCAAACAGAAAGAGGCCTGTCCAGCGTCACCCTGTCGCAGTCGTTCAACTGGACAAGGGGAGAGTTCTCGAAGGTCGATCTGATTCGGACCATATCAACATCATTGCTCCTCGCAGCCGTCAATCCGTCCCCTCCGAAAAAGAGGAGATAACCATATGTGATGTCCGATACAGTGACATTGGAGCTAGTATCGATATTCGTCCCGTATTTGGTGCTCCCAATGGTCACATTCGAGAGGCTTGCATCGTCTACAGCCATGAAGACCGGGCCAGCAGCCCCTTCGGGTGGGAGGAACCAGAGGCTTTCCATTTCCTCGCCCATGAGATGCAGCGGTCTCTCGAAATATGGCATCTCTGTATGGATGAGGGACCTGAACCTGTTGCCCTGAGGACCGTAGTCCTTCGGGAAGCAGTACATGAACAGCTTATCCCCCTCGTCCGCAAAATCCGTTGCCATCTTCGGATTTACGAAGGTAGGTCCAGTCCCATCCAAAGGTACGATGGAGGTCCTGCACCTCCGAGCGTACATTGCTGCGTTCCCGGGCAGGAGGGGGTCGGTGTCACAGAACCCATTCCCGTCAAGGTCCCTGTAATCCTTGCCCAGTAGGTTGGTGAGGAGGTTCATCTCCACTATATCCCCCGAACTGAGGTTCATCGTCATGGCGAACCCGTGGGAGGACAGTATGTTGTCATGGAACTCGATATCCGTAGTTTGCTCCAGCTCGACAGCTATGGACGTTGTGTAGCTCAGTGCATTGAACGCATTGTTCTCGAAGGTGCATTCTTCAATGGAATAACAGTACATTCCACGGTACTTCGATGTTGCAGTATTGTTGTGAACATAGAACCCGTAGAGCTTCTCAAGCCTGAGAGCACGGTATCCCGAGATCGAACAGTTGCCTATCTCCATCTTCTGATGGTTTGTCACCGATAGACCGCTGACCTCACCCGATATGGAACAATCCCTTATCCTGCCCGCTCCACCCCCACCCCCTCCACCGAAGATATCCACTGCAGTGCCTTGGGATGAGAAGAGTTCCGACCCCGTGATGGAGATATCATTGTATGCGGTCGTTATTGCTAGGGCAGTTTGAGTGGTCTGGACCCGATCGTTCACGAACCTTACATCATAGGGATGGGATGGAACACCGTCACCGAACCTCAGACCTCTGGTGGACATACTGAACCATGACTCGGTGATGTAGACATGCCCTGCCGAACCTGCCCGGCCCGTCCCGTCGCAGACGAGCATCTCATCCGCCCACTGGAGGTTGGCATAGGTGAAGTTGAGCCTTGCATCTCTGTTCGCTACGATCCCACCGAACCTCCCCCCCATCGCGGAACATGTTATCTTCGACCGGACCGAGGAATTACCCAATACGCTTAGAGCCCCGCCGTTTACAAAGATGATATGGCCGATGCCCAACTTGAGCGTGCCGCCATCCACTATCCTCAGATGACCTGTGCTGGAAATGGTGATGTCCTCATCGTAGGTCTCGGTTCCGGTGATGGAATAGACCCCGTTTATTACGAGACCGCTTGCATTACCAAGGAACGGCCCGGGGGCCATGAAAAGAATGGTTCCAGTGCCTAGAAGCAGCAGCAGCACTAGGCAGACCGATGAGAAGGTTTTTTTGTCCGACATTTTTTTACCCCGCTTTATATTGTTGTTAATGCTATAAAATGATATTCGTGGGGTGTCCCATCATACTCCATCCACCCTGCTAGCCTCCCTCCGCATCATCAGGAAAACAGGGAAGGATATGAGTTGTACAAGGACGGCGAAGACCATCAGGACCCATATGCTCCATTCGTAAAGGAGCCCCATCAGCGCCCCGCCGATGAAGAAGGCCAATCCGTACGATGTGTTGAGAAGACCGTAACCGGTCCCCCTCTTCCGGAGCGGGGTGAGGTCCGCTATGGCCGACCTCATGACCGTCTCATGGATGCCCATCACCACACCCCAGATGAGCATGCTCAGGAGGGCGGCATAATAGTTCCCTGCAAAGGCAAGGACCGGTATGAGGACGGAAATGGCGGGAGCAGTGACAAGGGTCAGGAGGCCCGACCTGCTGTTGCCCCTCTCCTTGAGCTTGTCGTAGGCCTTTCCCACTATCAAGGCCACACCGGCATCGACGGCCATTCCCAGGCCATAGAACAAGGGGATCTGTGCATCTGGCACGAGCCCCGTTTCCTTGAAATGGAATCCCATGAGGGCGAAGCTCACGAAGCCAAGGGTAGTAACGAAAACGAACACGACATAGAGCCAAAATATTTTGGACAGACCATCCTGTCCTTTCTTCCCTGGTTCCGCTGCCTCGAGAATATCGGGGTCCGGGACCTTCCGATGGGCATAGAACAGGGACATTATCAGGAAGAGGAACGGGACTATGAGCAATGCATATCCGAGCCTGTAGTCCCCGGAGGACCTCGTTCCCCCTCCAAGGACCAGGAAGAGGACCGTGAACACCATCGGTCCGGCGAACGCCCCTATCTGGTCCATTGCCTCGTGGAGGCCGAACCCGAAGCCCGTCCCGACCCTCTTCGTGGCCCTGGAGAGGATGGTGTCCTTTGCAGGGCTCCTCAACGCCTTACCGAACCTCTCAATGACGATGAACATGCCTGCAACCTGCCAGATGCCGGTCAGAGCGAGCATGGGGACCGCAGCCAGGAGACCGTATCCAACGAAGGTGAAGAGCCAGTAAGAGCGTCCCTTATCGGAGAGATACCCGGAAAGGAGCCTTATGCCGTAACCCAGGAACTCACCTATGCCCGCTATGACACCCACTGCAATAGCGTTCGCACCCAGTGTCTGGAGGTATGGTCCATTGACGGACCTAGCCCCCTCGTACAGCATATCACCAAGGAGGCTGACGATGCCGAAGGCAATGATGACCTGGAAGGCAAGCCGTCTAAGATCGGCATCCTTACTGCCCTTGAGGGGGGTGGGGGACCTCAGGACCTTGTCCTCCTTTTTCGAACGGAAAGAATATTTCCGAACCATTAATCTAGACCTTGATATTATAAACCTGCTCCATGGATGGTAAGTGGTTCATGGCATTTGGGTCCATCATGGTCCTATTGACCGCTGGGTGCTTTGAGCCAGCTGATGATGCTGCATATCCGGACATTGACAGGGAGAGCAAGCTCCCATCCGATATCGTAAAGAGAACCCCTTCCGGGGACCATCATCCACCCATCCTGCATTCGGGCCTGTTCGAGGAGCCTGTTCCGGTCCCTTACCCCGTGAGCACATCCGGGGCCGAGGATTCCCCCTTCGTCCTGCCGGACGGGAACACGCTCTACTTCTTCTTCACCCCGGACGTTCGGATCCCCGTCGAGAAACAGTTGCTCGATGATGTCACAGGGGTTTATGTCACGCACCGGACCAATGGGACCTGGAGCGTCCCGGAACGACAATGGGGTTCGCATCCGCCCGGGAGGGATATACCGGCGTGAACATGTTCACGGCCCACTGGGATGGGACAGGATGGACCGACTACGAGTATTCAGGGGATCGCTTGATGAAGGATATGAAGTGTGGAGAGGTTCACATCAGAGGGGACGATCTCTACTTCCATTCGGACCGCGCCGGCGGGGAGGGGGGTTACGATATCTGGATGACGTCTCGTGGCGGAGGTGTCTGGTCCGATCCCGTGAACTTGTACCAGATCAATTCCCCTGATATGGACGGTTGGCCGTTCATCTCCTCCGACGGGATGGAGATGTGGTTCACGAGGACATATTTAGGGACACCGGCGATCTATCGGTCCGTCGATGCGGACGGAGGATGGACCGCCCCCGAGCTCATGTTCTCGCAGTTCGCCGGGGAGCCGACACTTGATGAGCAGGGCAACCTCTATTTCGTCCATCATTATTACGAGAACAATGTGATGATAGAGGCCGACATCTACGTGGCCTACAGGAAATGAACACTGACATATGACCGGTGCTATGTCGTTCTGATGTGTTCGTTCCTTGTCATTAGGTCAAGGAGCGCTTTGAACATCGTGTCCAATGTCAATGTGGCGCAGTGCCTGTGGTCGTCCGGAAGACCGCCCAGAGCAGAGATCAGGTCCTCCTCGGTCATATTCAGGACCTCCTCCACTGTCCTGTCCCGAACCATCTTCGAAAGCATGCTTCCGCAAGCCACTGTTGCTATGCAGCCATCAGAAAGGAACCCCATATGGACCCTCTGTACCTCATCGAGCTTGAGGAAGACCTCCATCGTATCCCCGCAAGCTCCCCTGACCTTTGCATATCCGTCCGGACCGAACAGTTTTTCCATGCCGTAGGGCGAATAGTATTCTTCCATAACGGTTTCGGAATACCCTTCAGCGCTCACCATGACCTCTCACCTGACCATCGATGGTCTGTCCTTTTCCTTTCGCCAACGACCCTCACAGGATAGGCTTACGAAGTTTAATAATGTCCTGTCACGTTCGAACGTCTATAAAACGGTGATGCGAAGCGTAAATGGCCAGTGCTGAAAGAGTGTGGGAATATGAAGGTCGGAATGATCATCTGCGAACGGTACAAGGGTTGCGCCGGAGGAAAATGCTTCAGGTCCATGCGGAACAGGGAGGGTGCGTTCGAGAGATACAAAAAGGACGAGGAACTGATCACAGTGGGCTATACGAGCTGCGGCGGATGTCCGGGAGGGAACGTCGAATATGCTCCCGAAGAGATGATCAGGAACGGTGCTGAAGCGATACATCTTGCGACGGGCCTGGTCGTTGGATATCCACCTTGCCCTCATACCTCCTATTTCAAGGAGTACATCGAGAAAAAGTTCGGTGTTGAAGTTGTGATAGGGACCCATCCGATCCCTCAGAAATATTTCATCGTCCATGACAAATTGGGGAGCTGGGATACAGAAGAATGGCAGAGGATGATCAGGCCAACACTTTGCAGCGAAGAACTGAGAAAAAGATATGATTGATCCTATATCGTCCTGTGGCGGGGATCATATCCTATCGAACCTCCTCCTGTAGAACCGTACACCCTTGTACTCTGTCATAAGGAGCTTTCCCGAACCCACCATGTCCTTTATGAGCTCCCACCCAACACCGGACCTTTCGAGCATCTCCCTCACACTATCCTCCCTCATTGGGTGGACGGAGGTTATCGCAAGGATGTCGCTCTTAATATCCCCCGTGTATGTGAAATCCCCGTATTCCTTCTCCGTAAGCGGGACCACGCGAAGCTTCCTGGATGAGCATTCCTTTATGACCTTCAAGATGGTGTCATCGGAAGGAACCTCAACCCAGTTCTCCGATGGAGGTCTTATGGGAACCGTGATATAAGCGAGCTTAGGGTCGAGCCCACGTATGAACTGGGCTGTTACCCCGATGGAACTATCTATGTCGTTGACCCCCTTGACGAGCATCGTCTCCGTGACCAACGAGCCCTCAAATCGGTCGGAGAATTCCATCAGATCCTCCTTGATCCCATCCAATGCGATCCCGCTATGGGGTCTGTTCACCTTCCTCCAGATGCTCTCGTTCACTGCATCGACCTTGACCGAGACCAGGTCTGCTCCGGATAGCTCCTCCCTTACGTTCACATCGCCCATGAGGGATGAATTCGTTATGATGGCTACGGGATATCCAAGCTCCTTCACCATCTCTATCTCCCTTCCCAGATCGATATCAAGTGTTGGCTCCCCATCAGGAACGAAAGTGAGATGGTCTATCCGGTCCCCCATCTCCTCAACCGAGGCGACCTGTGCCTCAACATCCTGAAAGACCCTGTCCGGACCGTAGAACCTTCTCCTCCCTATCTGAAGGTCCTTGGTCCCTCCGAGCTGGCAGTATACACAGGAATAGCTGCAGAACTTGGGCGGGATGTTGTTTATCCCCAGGCTCCGGCCTAGCCTTCTTGACGGTACCGGACCGTATGCGATCCTATCTGTCGGTACTATGCTCATCCCTACCTTCTTTCATTGCGAACATATCAGTCCGATCCGATCGTCATCCCGGCGGCACATTTTCTGGCAATCAATGGGAATAGCGCGAGCATCTCCTCCTTGCGCTCTGTGCAGTGACAGGGAAATATCCAGGAGAGGCCATTTATCTCCTCGAGCTTGTCGAAACCATGGAACCCTCCAATGGCCATTCTAACCTTACCGAACCGTCCAGCGGTCCTTAGGATCACATCGAGGCCCGGATGGGAACACCCCGTGATGACGACAAGCCCCTCATC
This sequence comes from Thermoplasmatota archaeon, assembly GCA_025457865.1. Classification (GTDB taxonomy): domain Archaea; phylum Thermoplasmatota; class Penumbrarchaeia; order Penumbrarchaeales; family Penumbrarchaeaceae; genus JALOTP01. The sequence continues at coordinate 9,308 of JALOTP010000095.1, forward strand.
GGTCCCGACCACAAGCGCCTGTTCCTTGGTGCGCTCTCCCAGTTCTCCCGTAAGGTACACTCCTTTGAGGACCTCCACCGGACCGTTGACCTCGTGAAGAATGGCCTCTTCGGATATCTCTTTCTTCAGACGCTTTGAGAAGGATGCTGGAAGGTACACCTTCGCTTTCGGGTGAAGAACACGGGTAAGGCCCCCTATATGGTCCCAGTGATCATGGGAGAGCACGATGATGTCGAGGTCCTCTTTCCGTACCCCTGCCTTCTTCATGTTGTAGAGCAGTTTCCTTCCGTCCCAACCTGTATCGAACAGTATCTTCTTTCCGCCCTGTTCGATCAGACAGGAGAAACCCCACCCTTTCTTGAAACCCTCAAGAGCTTCGTTGTCGTAAAGGACCGTGAGCTTCATTCAAGAACCTCCTCCGAACCTTCTTTTCAGATGATAATTGGAATAGATGGCACCAAGGGGAT
>JALOTP010000012.1 GCA_025457865.1 Thermoplasmatota archaeon
AGTGGTGGTCGTGTTGGTGCTTCTGTTCCTGTCGAGGAGGCGGATGTATCTGGAGGAGGTAGAGGAGGAGCGCGAGCTAACGGCCGATGAAGAGGACTATCGCAAAGCCCTTGAGAACCGTAAGGGCAAGTAGAACAAGGTCCAGATTAAGCACAAGATGTCCATAGGAATATTGATAAAAGGTCAAGGAGACCGAAGAGGTGAACAAGATGTTCGAATGGAAGAAAACCGCGCTGACCGTGTTGATAACGTTGATAACGCTGCTCTCCGCAGTCCTGGTGTTCACAGGCGATGAGAGCGAGGTCGCAGCCATGGATACCCCAACGGCGGATGGCTTTGGATATACATGGATAGATAACAGGGAACCTGACCCCAAGACGGATTACTCTTGGCAGGATATACGGACCATAGGGACGAACCTGAACTCCAAGTTCCCCCAGAGCTATAATGGCGTCCCCTATCTGTATCCGATGTCGGAATTCCAATCTTTCGGGTTCAACTTCCCGTTCTATGGGAAGAACTACGATAAGGTCCAGATATATCCTAACGGGATCATAGCCTTCGGACCTACGGATTATGGTTATGCTATTTACAACTATCAATCGGTCCTGCCAAACAAGTATTATTATACTCCGGCAGGGACAATAGCTCCTTACTGGGTCTATTACGGCGGGGTCAAGAACCTCTACGTTTACAAGGGTGTGACAGAGACCGGAATGAAATACTGGACATGCATGTGGGACGAGGTCGAATACTATTATTATCTGGCCTATTACAATTATCCCGGGGCCATAGTTCAGTGTACCCTTTACGAGAACGGTAATATTAAGGTGAACATCCAGAGGGCATATGTGTACTATTCCTACTATCTCACAATAGGCATATGCAATTATGAACGGGACATAGGTACCAATTATTACTGGTCCAGCGGCTCAATGACCATAGGTCATCTCACTGATGGCAGGGCTGTCCTCTTCAAGCAGTACAAGAGCGATGTCAACAATATCGAGTTCAGCGAGGGTTTCGGTCCGGACAAGAACGTCTATCCCGCTTTCCAGGGTATGGGCGAGACCGATAACATGGTCAGAGCTGAGGCCTACTGTGAGAAGGGCATAACGGCCTTGGAATATATGGACTACACAATAATCCCCTCGCCCCAATCGGATATCATTACGCTGAGGTATGATTTCAAGAAGAATTCTTTCAAGAAGCTAGGTGATCCGAAGAAGGTGGTGTTCTTCAACGATTCATTGAGCAAATCGTCCCTCAATCTCTCGGACCCCGATAACAGGAAATGGGTGGAGTTCCATTACGACTTCAACTTCAACTGGGATGTCCTTGATATGGTCAGTGTGAGGTTCACCTTGGTTGGTTCGGGCATACGTAGCACCATCATTCAGAAGGATGGCGTCTTCAGGGTGGTCGCGGGAGTTGCCATGATCGGCAACCTTTCGGCGGAGGACAGCAAGGGGAGATCGTTGGAGGAAGGAGATTGGATGAGGGGCGGTGACACCATACACCTATTTGGTCTTGCCAGGGCCTATGGTGACGCGGCCATACCAACATATATCAAACCGCCCGAGATAATCAAGATAGCCATAAAGGACCAGACCGGTGCGGTCTTCCTTTCCCAGAGCGGTCCCGACCTTGATACTATGATCTATGTGGACCCGATATATCGCGAGATGGAGTATAAGCTCCTCTTCATCAATGTGACCAGCACAAACGATAAGTCAGATGCTGCCATAAAGGTCTATTATGAGAACGGTTTCAACATCCTCATAGATTCCGACAATCCGGGTCTGCCGCAGGCGCTACAGGTCCTCCCGGACGGGCTGAGCGACCAACCGTCGAATTTCGATGATGACAGGCAGGTCTATCTGAAGTTCGATGATGCCCCGGACCAGTCCTCAGGGGTCAATAATTATTACATATCCGTCAACAGGCCCAAGAAGGATGCAAGGAACCCCATATCCCTCCCCAAGGGAAGCGGGAACATACAGCTGATAGACAACCTTCCCGAGGGCGTGTCGCGGATATATGTTTGGGCAGAGGACGTCGTGGGGAACACCGGCAACGATATCTTCATTGATGTCATGGTCGACCTTAGCGGTGTCATATTCTCTGACTTCTACCCTGTGACGGGAGTATGGCTGAGCACATTGAAGCCGACCTGTCAGATATTCATCAACGATACGGCGACGGGAGTGGACCCGTTCACAATAGAGTACGAGGTAGCCACCACCAAGGTGGGATTGGTTGGTAACTGGATGGCCGTTCAGGATGCCTATCTGCCCGGGACATCGCTTCGTGTCGTCATAAGGCCACTGCTGAAGAACGGCAAGGACAACTGGATAAGGTTCCGCGCGAAGGATGTGGCCGGCAACGGTCCGACGGAGTCCGAGCCATACAATGTGTGGGTCGATGCCGAGGCACCAAAGGCAAAGCTGACCCAGCCCGATGAGAAGATCTATCATCCTAACCCATATCAGGTAGTGAAGATCCGCATGGATGATGGCCAGTCCGGGATAGATGCCCAGTCCATTGAGTACAGGCTCACAACAAGGGGACTGACGAAGTGGACCCCTTGGAAGGCCTATAGGGAGGGACTGAACGGAGCGACCATAACCGTAGAGCTCCGAGAGGTGTTCCGGATGGGTTCCGACAACTATGTTCAGGTAAGGGCCAGGGATGTCATAGGCAACCTTGTGGTCTCTCCCATCTACAATGTGAAGATCAATACGATCCCGGTGCTCGTCATAACATCGCCCAATGAGGGGGATGACTATCGTGAGGACCAGGATATCGTGTTCGACGCATCCGGTTCGTATGATGTGGACGGGGACGGACTGCCGTCCATAACATGGATCGCTAGCGATGGGAAGACCCAGACCCCCATAGGAGAGAACACAGCCCAGGTCATAAGCAACCTCAAGCCTGGGATGTGGACCATAACAGTGACCGCCAAGGACAAGGTGGGCAACGAGGTCATGAAGTCCTTCTCCCTTAATGTCATTCCGCAGCCACTACCCCCATCACAGCTCGATAAAGACCTTGACGGTATGCCGGATTGGTTCGAAAAGAAATTTCAGACCAAGGTCGATGAGAAGGACGAGATGGAGGACCCCGATAATGATGATTTCGTCAGCCTCTATGAGTATCAGAACCTGACCAATCCTCAGGACCCGAGGAGCCACCCCCCAATATATCTAGAGAACGAAGGTGAGGATGACCTGAGCCCGTTCTCCAAGACGATGTGGCCGATCTGGGCCCTTCTGGCCATCCTTGTGATTGCCATAATCGTAGTGATGGTCATTGCAAGGTCGAAGCAGGACAGGGCCGTAAAGAGGATCAAGGCCGTGAGGAACATGAGGAGGATCATGCCAAGTGTCTCTTGGGACCAGATCACCACGACGGCATATATTGCTCCGATGACACAGGGAGCGATGCTGCCCGGAGCAGCCGGGCCAGCTCTGCCGACGGCCACCCCCATGGTACCGTCCGACAGGACACTGCCGCCGGCCCCCGAGGCCGCTGTTCAGGCACAGCCCGCAGCAGAACCGGCACCAGCACCCGCTGGAACGTTCCAGGCCGCCCCTGCGCCTATGCAGTACTCTCCGCCTCAGGCCCAGTGAACGAAAGATCGGCATGAAAGGGGCCTTCGGGCCCCTTTTTTTTTGTACATTCGATCTGGGTCCTCCATCATCTTTTTATCTCGAGCCTCACCTATGCCCATCCTATGAAGCTCGCTATCTTCGGCCCCCCCGGTGCGGGGAAGGGTACACAATCCAAGACGGTCAGCATGAAGATGGGCATTCCACAGATATCCACAGGCGACCTGCTGCGGGCCGAGTCGAAGTCAGGTTCGGAGCTCGGTAAGATGGCAAGGTCCTATATGGATAGGGGCGCATTGGTCCCAGACCAGGTGGTCCTGGGCATGTTGAAGGACCGCCTACAGAAGGGGGACTGCAAGAATGGTTTCCTTCTCGACGGATTCCCTCGGTCCATCCCCCAAGCCGTGGCCCTGGAGGTCATAACTGACCTCGACCTCGTCGTCAACATAGCGGTGGACGAGGAAAGGCTGTTGAAGAGGATAACGGGCAGGCGGATGTGCCAGTGCGGTGCCGCCTATCATGTGGAGGAGAAGAGGCCCAGGGTCGAGGGCAAATGCGACCTTTGCGGCTCCGCCCTCTATCAGCGGGATGACGATAAGGAAGCGACGGTGAAGAAGAGGATGGACGTTTACAGGTCCCAGACCGCCCCCTTACTGGAATATTACAGGCAGCGTGGACTTGTGAGGGACGTTGATGGGAACCGGTCCATAGATGAGGTAAGGGAAGGTGTGATGGGCGCGATAGATGGGGGGGCTCCGTTGAAATGAAGGTCCTCATCATAGGCGCCGGAGCCCTTGGCAGCCTCATAGGAGGCCTGCTATCCGGGCAGCATGAGGTCACCATCCTGGGCAGACCCGAGCAGGTCTGGGTCCTGAACAGGAAGGGGCTGAGGATAGAGGGCGTCACGAAGGGCGAGTTCCATCCAAGGGCCTCAGAGTTCATATCCAAAGGGGAGAAGTTCGACCTTGTCGTGCTCTGCGTCAAATCATACAACACGGAGATGGCCTTGGAACCCCTCTACCCACTGCTCGCAGAAGGAACATCCATACTCTCCCTTCAGAACGGCCTTGACAACGAGGAGAAGCTCCTCAAATTCATAGAGGGCAACGGGCTCACTGCCGAAGTGATAGGCGGCATCACCTGTCATGGAGTGACCTACAAGGGGCCTGGACTTGTGAAACATGCAGGGACCGGGGAGACCATCATCGGTCATTATGGAGGGACCGCACCGAGCAAGGACCAACAGGATTGGGTCCTGAGGATAGCGGGCATGTTCACGGAAGCTGGACTCGAGGTGGGGACGACGACCTGCATAAACAGGGAGCTATGGGCAAAGACCGTGATCAATTCCGCCATCAATCCGCTCACTGCCCTGCTTGGGAAGCCCAACGGTGTGATCCTGGAGGATGCGGGGGTCAACGAGACGGCAAGGGACCTCATAGCCGAGGGTGTGGCCATAGCCAGGCTCCATGGGCAGGACCTGACCGTGGAGGAGACGGTGGAGCGCACGATGAGCGTGGCCCTAAGGACCAGCCGCAATGTCTCTTCGATGTACCAGGACATCCGAAGGAAGAGGAGGACCGAGGTGGATTCCATCAACGGGGCCATATGCGCCAAGGCTGAGGAGATGGGTGTTAAGGCCCCCCTCAACAGGACCATGGTCCGGCTCATAAAGGCCCTTGAGGAGAAGAACCTATAGATAATGGCCGCTCATGGGCCCATCGTTCAAGAGAAGAATGAATCGATCACGGATTCGAGGGGCCTTCCAGGTATGGTCCGAGGGTATGCTTCTGGCGGCAGGAACTTCAGGTACCTCTCATCGGAAAGCCTCTTCTCCATCATCACTATGACGGAGCGGTCGCTCTCCGACCTGGTGGAGCGGCCAGCCGCCTGGAGCACCCTGTTGACCGCGGGATAGACGTATGCGTACTCATCACCCTTGACCGCACCGAACTTGCCACGGTAGAGCCCCCTTAATGCCTTTGTCTCAAGTGTGGGCGGGGCGAATGGAAGCCCTATGACCAGGACTCCGGAGAGGAGGTTGTCCTTGTAATCCACCCCTTCCGAGAGTGACCCCCCCATTACGGCCAGTAGAAGGGCCCCACCCCTTTCCTTGGACCTTTCCAGCTCCCGGATGATGCCATCCTTCTCCTGGCGCCCCATCTGCCTTTCCTCGACGAGCACCTTCTTGGGGCAGCCCCACAGGTTCTTCTTGACCTCGTTCATAAGCCCGTAGGAGGGAAAGAATGCGGCCACGTTCCCCGGGAACCTTCCTGTCAATGATACGACCCTCTCGCCCGTAACCCTGAACATGTTCTCGTTCCTTGATGTGTATGCGGTCGTTACGGACCCATCGAGGAGGACCAACCTGTTCTCCCTCGGGAACGGGGAGGGATAGACCCGCTCCATCCTCCTGTCCCTTGGAACACCGAGGACGTCACCGAACATCCCGGGGGGGGAGAGCGTCCCGCTCATGATGATAGATGCCCGGCAGGACCTGAGGACGGGGGCAGAGATGTCCGAGGGGTCCAGGTCCTTGTATGACAGCCTTAGGGATTCCACGCTCCTGCCGTCCGGGACCTGCAGGAAGAGCAGATGCGACGGTCTGAGCTCGAAAAGGCCCTCGAGATGGTCTGAGATCAGTAGCAGCGGGTCCTCGTCCTCGGGCAGGCCGCGCCTCTTGGATGCATCGATGAGGAGGTCCGGTAGGGCCACGGGGTCCAGAGGCCTATCAAGGGCACCCTCGACAGCGCTCTTAAGCTCCGAAATGAAGGCCTTTTTATCAAGTTCCAGCTCCCAGGGCCCCCTCACGTCCTTTCCGGCCTTACCAATGAGCAGGTCCCTAATGGCCGCAAGTGGCAGGGAGAGGGTGGGTGTCCCCCTGACGATATCTATGGCGTCCTGGACGAGCCGAAGGGAGAGGTCGTTCGATCCCTGAGAGCGGATCCTGTCGGGGAGGTTATGCCCCTCATCGACTATGACCATTATGTCCGAGATATCCTTCCCGATCCCAGAAAGGACCATTGCGGACAGATCGGAGAAGATGTGGTTGTAATCGCAGATGAGCACGTTCGCTTCCCTGGCGGCCTCAAGTGCGGCCTTATGGGGGCAGACCCTCATCCTCGCGCTCTCATCGACTATCCAGTTGACATCGTGGACCTCTGAGAGGATGGCCTGGACCAGGGTCCGGGACGGAGTTTTACCGTAAGGGCAGGTCTGGTCCTTCGTCTGTATCCTGCAGGCGAAGTTGAAGCTCGAGTGCGGGAGGTGCGATATTTCCCTGGGGCACATCGATTGTTTGGATGTCATGTCAACTACCTTGAGGGCCTTCCTGGTCCTGGCCTTCAACCTCCTCATGGTATCGACCGCTATGGAATGCTGGGACTGTTTTGATGTTAGGAATGTGACAAGTTTTTCCTCCTCTAGGGCGACCTCCAGGAAGGCCGATAGGGAGGCAGCGGTCTTTCCAAGTCCCGTTGGCACGTTCGCAAGCAGGCATATGCCCTTCTCCGCGGACGTCTTCGCATCCTGCATGAACTCGCTCTGACCAGGTCTTACCAGATCAAAGGGGAAGAAGTCAGGTGCCTTGAGCACGGCCGTCCGAGCCTCTGCATCCTTGACCTCAGGACCCACCTTCATGGACCGGAAGGGGACCGAGTCCTTCCTGTTAGGTGCACATTCTCCCTCGTGCTCACCTTTCCTTCCGTGAACGAACCGCTCTCCGAACCTGGAGCTCTTAGGGCTCACTCCCCTCTTCAGGGCGAACCTGTCGCAGCCGTCCCTCTGCTCGAGGCCCGTTTGCTCTGTTCTCTGCAGCGGGGTAGAGGCACCAGAGTGCGAAGGCCCGCATCTGGGGCAGACCCTTAGGGCCTCACCGCCGGACATGTCGGTCCTCAAGAGGGACCCGCATCTCTCGCAGAAGGGCTTCATGGCAGTGACCACCGTTGCATTCCCACGGACCAGGGGCATCCCTTATTATAGGGGACCGCAGGGAGGGGAACGAAATTACCCGAGGACCTCCAGGTGCATCCCGCCCTCTAACCTGTGGATCGACGAGCTGACACCGAAGGCCGTTCTGATGTTCTCGGGCGATAGGACATCCTCAGGAACGCCCATTGACACGACCTTGCCCTCCTTGAGGAGGATGGCCCTGTCGCAGAACCTCAGGGCCGTGTCAAGGTCATGGAGCACAGCGGCGACCGCAAGTCCCTCACCCCTGCCAAGACGTCCGAGCGTTCTCATTATCGAGAGCGCGTGTCGGACGTCCAGGCCTCTGGTCGGCTCATCCAGGAGCAGTGCCTGGGTCGATTGGGCAAGGGAGCGGGCTAGATAGACCAGCCTCCGCTCCCCGCCGCTGAGTTCGGACATCTGTCTCTCCCTCAGCTGGAGTATACCGGCCCTTTCAAGGGCCTCGGTTACGGCAGCGGAGTGACCGTTCCTGCCGTTGCGCCACACTCCCATCCAGGGATAACGCCCCATCGTTACCACCTCCCCCACCTTGAAATCGAACCCTGGCTCGGTCTCCTGCGGGACCACAGCGATCCTCCTTGCAACGTCCCTGGCGGGTATGGCCCCTATATCGCATCCATCGAGCTCAACGACCCCCTCGAACGGCTGGATAGAACCATAGAGGCATCTGAGGAGCGTGGTCTTCCCAGAACCGTTTGGCCCCATGATGCCCAGGAGCTCCCCTTCACGGACAGAGAGGTCAATTCCGTCCAGGACCGGGGCGGATCTGGAATAGCCGGCTGTCAGCCCGGAAGCCCTGATCATGAGGGAACCCTCCTCTTCACCGATAACAAGTATAGGAAGAAACCGCCGCCCAGTACACCCGTGACCATTCCAAGGGGTAGGGCGATCTCCAGGGCTGACCTTGATATCAGATCGCATAGGACCAGGAAAGATGCGCCCAGGAGAGCGGATGCGGGCAGCAGGGTCCTATTATCGGGCCCAAGCAGTTTCCTCGCCGCATGGGGGACAATAAGTCCCACGAACCCAATCATTCCGCAGAATGGTATGGAAACGGCGCTGACCAGACAGGAGAGGCCCAGGACCGCCGCCTTGCTCCTCTCCACGTTGACACCCAATCCCCTGGCATCTTCCTCTCCGAAGGAGAGGGCGTTTATGTCCCTGGAGAAGGTGATCAATAAGACCGTACCAACCAATACGACCGGGGCGACTATTGCCACCTCCTCCCAAAGGGAGTTGGAGCATGAGCCCATCAGGGAGAATATCAGCTGGGATGGTGTCTCGGAGAACATGTATATCATCACCTGGGTCACGGATGTGAGGGTGGCAGAAACGGCGATGCCGGCTAGGAGGAGGTTGTTGAGGGGAAGCCGGCCGCCGACCTTTGCAACGGTATATGCCGCTATGACGGCCAACAGAGAGAAGACGAAGCTGAAGAGGGCCCTCAGGGCATAGATGGGCACACCTTCAAGGTCCCTTGTCAGGATGAGGGCGACGACCCAGCCGAACGCACCCCCGGCGGAGATCCCCAGTATGAAGGGGTCCACCAGCGGGTTCCTGAACAGTCCCTGCATTGACGCCCCGGACACCGAGAGCCCCGCCCCCACGAACAAAGCCATGGCCGCAACGGGGAGCCTTAACCTCCAGACGACGGTCCCGACCCACTGGGGGGGCTCACCGACCAGGGGCCCCAAGAAGGGAATGGGCGAGAGGAGGGCCTTTAGGATGTTCGACAATGGGATATTGACAGGTCCGACCGCCGTAGCAAGTGCCACTGAGACCAAAAGGAGCAGAAGCAGCCCCGGGAAGATGATCGCACGGCCTACCCTTGCCATCATCCGCCACCCGTAACGTTCATGACCAGTTCGTTGACCAGTTCCAATCCGTCTATGCACCTAGGTCCTGGCCTGTCCAACCAATCCCCCTCCACATCATACGCTCGCCCGTTCTTGACAGCCGTGATGTCCCTCCATGATGCGTCGTTGAGAATGGTCGATCTCGATGAAGTCGGCCACGTAACGCTCTGTGATGTTACGATGATATCGGGGTCGGACGCGATCAAGCGCTCCACGGGGACCTGAACGTACATCCCACCTGTATCGCTCACTGCGTTCATACCGCCGGCCATCACAACCATGTCTCCGGAAAAGGTAGAGCCCGTGGCGGTCCAGGGGTCCGACGTCCCATCATAGTACACCACATGCAGGACCACAGGTCTCCCGGAAGCATCAATGGCCGCGGCCGCAGATATGACGACATCGGCCCTGGCCTTAAGCTCCCCGACCACTTCGTTCGCCTCACTGGATGCTCCGAGCAACCTACCCACGTCCTCTATGTTCTCGAAGACGTCGTTAACGCTCCTTGGATAGACCCTGTAAACCGGTATGCCCAGTCCCTTGATGCCGTTGTAGGTCTCACCGCTTAGGTCCAGGGTCCTGTCCATGAGGACCAGGTCTGGCTCGAGGAAGGACAGCCTCTCAAGGTCCGGACCCTGCCAGGTGCTCACGATAAGGATGTCTTCAACTTCCGCCGGATAATTGCATGCACTGTCGCGCCCGCATATCCTGTCCCCTCTGCCCAGGAGGAAAACGATCTCCGCTAGGGCCGGGCTGAGGGTCACTATCCTCATAGGCTCATAATGCAGCGTAATCGTGTCGCCCATGTCGTCCTTGTAACGAACGCCCTCTCCGCCCTCCTTTAGGCATCCTGCGGTTAGGACGGATAGGACCATGGTCGATAGAAGCAGGGATATTACCCCCACCTTCATCCATCCTTGTATGGGACGCTTGTACATCTCCATCGTGTTCACCTCGAGAAGTTCTATTTTATTTGAGCGAAAAACAAGTAAACTTTATTATTATCAAGTTCCTTTTAGTCCATAGACCCTATCGGCTATAATACGTTTTTCGAGGCCTGACCATGGAACTTCTAAGGAGAAAGGGACGGACCACAAGGATGCTCATCCTGCTCAGGGCCGTTCTGGATGCCCCAAGGGACCAGAAGGCCCTCTCCGACTCCCTTGGCATCACCCCTCAGGCTGCTTCGCAATATCTCGGGATTATGGAAGGCGAGGGGCTGATGGAAAGGACGAGAAAAGGACCTCGGGCCACAGTCAACGGCGTCGAGCTGCTCCACCGGGAGCTCCTATCACTCAAGGAGTTCGTGGATACGAGCATAATGGGGTTGGACATCGTTCGCTCGACCGATGCTGTGGCAAGGGGCAGGATACATAAGGGGGACAGATGCGCACTGTTCATGGAAGATGGCCTGCTCTTCGCTCAGAGCGGGAGGGAAGGCCCCTCCATCGGCAATGCCGAAAAGGATGCCGAAGACGGCTGCATGGTCCCCATCTCGGGGCTCTCAGGCGTCATGGAGCTCGAACCCGGGTCAATATGGCTCTTGAAGGTCACACCCGCGCGTTCCGGGGGAGAAAGCTTCCGTATCAGTATCAGGGACCTACCCGGTCCGAAGGCCGGGAAGCGAGGATCAGGAACGAGGACAGCAGCCCTGGACATGGAGGCCCTAGCCCTTCTCAGACGTAGCGGTCTGAGGTGCGATAGCGAGCTCCCTCTGCCGGAGGATGTGAGGGCAATGCTGCTCCGGGGCCTTGACGTGATAGCGTTGGGTACCCCGCATTCGATATCAGGTCTCAGGTCCGCATTGGGGAACTTGCCTCGCCGGATAGGGGAGGCGGAGGTCGGTCCTCGAAAGGGGGATGATGGACTCCAGAACAAAGGTTAAAAGGGCTCAATCCATCCGTCTCCCATGGAGCCCTGGGCCGGATATCTGGGAAAGGCAATATTGTACGTTTCACTGCTTTCCCTCCTTATCCCTTTCTCTCCCGCCGTTTCCTCACGGTCCGCCGAGGTAAGGCATTTTCCGGATATGTTGGCCCTTTACGAGAGCTACAACACCACAACAAGGACGTTCTCCGTACTCTCACCAGGGGATATGATCGAGGTCACGGACACGGTTTCGACCTCATGGTATAATGAACGGACGGGCATGTCAGAGCTCTATTTCAGGTCCACGGGCACATCCGTTAACGGTCCCAAGCTCACCTTCATAGGCCCATATATCTCCGATAGGATCGAGCGAGGCATGAAGGTCAATGTGACAGCGGTGGTCCTGCTAGTGGACGAAGGCAACGGACCGGAACACTTGCTCAGTGCCTCCTCCGAATCGGTGAACATCATAAAGGAGGTCGAGAGGGAGGAGGAGCCCGAGACCATTGATGTCTTTGGGGTCCAGATACCTTTAAGTGAGATACCTAAGGAGTACAGGACCAACCTCGTCAGGTTCATCATTGTGTTCCTGCTTTGGAGCATAGGGACCGCCATCATTTGGGGCCTATTCCGTCTCTCCATGAGGATAGCGGCCAAGACGAAGACAGAGCTGGACAAGAAGATAATTCGTATAGTCCGCATCCCGGTCCTTGTAGTGATGCTGCTCTACGGTCTCATCGTTTCTCTGCGCCAATTGAACCCGCCAGATAACCTGATGATGGTCCTTGACAGGGTCTACAGGTCCGGTCTGATAATCGTAGCCGCATTCGTGATCAGCAGGATATTCAAAGAAGTGGTCATAGTCTATCTTCGCATACTGTCGGCAAAGACCGAGACCAAGGCCGATGATGTGCTGGTCCCTGTTGCGGGAAAACTGATATCGGTCGTCATCTGGGTAACGGCTGGGATATTGCTCCTTGACTCCTTGGGGGTGGACATCACTGTGTTCGTCGCTGGCTTGGGAATAGCCGGCCTTGTCATAGCCTTCGCCGCCCAGGATACGCTGTCCAATTTCTTCTCTGGGTTGATGATCATGCTGGACCGCCCCTTCAAGGAGGGCGACTGGATAATGCTGGACGAAAAGGTCTATCAGGTCAAGGACATCGGATTGCGCTCTACGAGGCTCCATCACACCTTCACCAATCAGCTCTTGACCATACCCAACAACAGGATATCGGACTATATGTTCTCGAACCTGTCCGAGCCAGACCAGCTGGGCAGGGTCTCTGTGGAGGTGGGGGTCAGCTATTCCGTCCCTCCCAGGAAGGTTGGCCAGGTGCTACTGGATGTCGTTGGGTCACACAAGGATATATTCAATGATACCGAACATCAGTCCTTCTACAGATTGAAGACCTTTGCCGATTCCTCCATAAACTACATGGTCACGTTCTGGGTCAAGGACCATAACGAACAATGGAGGATCGCGAGCGAGGTGAGGGAGGCCATCTACGACAGGTTCGCTTCCGAGGGCATAGAGATACCGTTCCCCCAGCGGGTCGTTCATATAAAGCAGGCACCGGCCGAGGTCCAGAGGACCGGCAGGGGGACAGTGGCAAAGGACCCGGCCAGGATGTCGAACCTCTCACCTTGAGCATCTCTTTCCGCTCATGGCAGGTTCGACCCTTCCGGTGCGTTGTGGTTGTGCGACCGGTCGGAATACCTCCCCAGAACGAAGACCTTGAACCAATCGTATTGGGACGTTCCCTGCTCGGCCGTTCCCTTACCTATGACCCTGAGAGAATAGAGCCCAGGTTCGATGCCGTCGAGCTCTCTGACGACCTCAGCATAGTCCCCCCCCGATGCTTCAGGGGTGTATCTCCTCTGGGCCAATGTCCTTTTTTCCCCGTTGTCCTCCATCTTAATGAGAATGATGTCCACATATCGGTCGTCCACAGAAACCAGCATTTGAGTGTCCGGTATGAAATGGACCAAAGCGAAAATGGACAGGTTCGCCCCACCTTCACCTATGTAGAAGTTGTCAATGCTGTTGTGAACTGCAGGCCCGCCCACGGTTATGTTCTCGTTGTAGAGGGGTCCCGTGAAGTTGTGGCTGACGAGGGCTATATTGCCCTGGACGAAGATTATTGGCCTCTCATCGTCGGGAAAGAGCATCCGTCTGGCGGTGTACGTGTCAAAACAACCCGCCGTTGTGGCTAGCATGACCACCGAAACAAGGGAGGTCATCACGAACAGGGCGTCCTTCCTTTGCACGGGGGAATAGACGCTCCTGGATTATTAATGGTTATCTCCTTACCCGATGACACGTTCGAACATGGACCCCTGGCCAAGGGGCATGGTTGCATCCATCCCCATCTTCGAGGTCGTGCCGTCGATGCTGCTGGCGGACGGGTCAAGGGTGGACCCCCTTGCCCCATGGACCAAAAGGAGCCCCTTTCCGGCGTTGAACCGCGTGGCAAGGGCCCATTCAAGGGCCACATCATCGAAGATATCGATATCCTGGTCCACAACCAGTACCCTTTTCATAGAAGGGTGCCCGGTGAAGGCGGCCATGATGGCGTTCATACCATCCCCCTCCTTCTGTTTATCTATCGAGACGGCCCCATGCAGCCAACAGCATCCCCCCTCCGTCAATCGTACAGCTCTCACCCTGGGCACCACCTTTCTGACCGATTGGAGGATGGAGGGCTCCTTAGGGAGCCCCATCATCAGGTAATGCTCCATCCCGCCCGGTAGTAGGACATGGAAGATAGGGTCATCCCTCATCAGGACCGACCTGACCCTGAAGACCGGTTCTCCCGGGTCAAGGCCGGAATCGTCAATGGTCGAAGTTATGTCAACGAAAGGCCCCTCTGGTGCCCTCTCTCCAGTGAACTCGCCCGTGAGCACGATCTCGCTCCCAACAGGGCTCAGGGAACCGTGCCCGTCCGCATCGAAGACCTTTAAAGGTTTACCCTCCGAGGCCATGGTCAATGCGGATGCCACATGGAGCTCGTCCTGGCCGAAGGCCATAGAACAGGAAGCAGATAGGAGGGAGGCGGTGTCGCAGCCTAAGGATACGGCCGCTCTAAGCGTCCCCCCCCCCCTCTCAGCCTCCTTTAGGAGGGCCATGAGGTGCCTGGGAACGACCCTGACGGCGAACCGGTCCTTTCCCATGAACATCATCCTGTGGAATGAAAGATTGGACCTGTTCCCGAACGAGGCATGGAAGATGCCCGAGGTGATGTAAGGTCCACCATCGCTCTTGAAGAACGTGGGTATGGGCAGTGCTGAAAGGGTCGTTCTCGAATAATAGGGAGGTCTATCCACCTTAAGGGGTGGAACTGGGTCTTCCATGGCCTTGAGGAGGAGTTCGACGAGGTCTGCCCTGTTGGTGGAGAGGGATGAGGCGATCAGGTCCCTGGTCGAAAGGACGTTCCCTGCCAGTTCGAACCCCGTCTTTCCCTTTGCCCTTGCCACCCAGGGGATGGTTGGGCCCTCCAGGCAGGTCCTAGCGGCCTCCATGTTTGGGTCGACAAGCCCCCGGATCCTCCGGGGTCGCGATCTCTTCAAGAACGTCCTGAAATCCATATGGGACCTCCCGAACCGGTAGTGTACTGCGGTTTGTTAATCTTTTTGAAGGAAAAGGGGGGTATTTTCCTACTAGAAGGGACCTTCAGAAAGATATTTATTCGAAGTGCCTGTTTGTGCGCCGATTCATATGGTCCAGAGAACGCGTCTCCTTCAATGCCCTGGTTGCGAGAAGCAGCTGGAGGACACCAAGCAGCCGAATATCACCTGCAAGTACTGTGGCCACGCATTCAACAGGTCGGATGTGGTCTTGGAAGATGAGGATTATATCCGGAAGAAGATGATAGTCGATCTGAGGACCGAGATGGACACCTTCAAGCGGTGGAAGCAGGTCTCCACCGGCTTCATGGTCGGGAGCTTCGTCCTTACACTGCCCGTCCTCTTCTCCGACCCGTTCGAGCTGTTCCAGGGAATAATGATGGGGCTCTTTATGGTGCTGGGGATAGTATTCTTCCTCCTGGTTCTCTTCTTCGACAGGAAGTATGCATCCAGCAGGAGCAAGGCCACCGACCTATCATTGAGGAAGAGGTTGTAGGAGGTTATGATATGAACGGTCAGATAAGAAGGTTCCAAGCGGTCCCGGTCCTACTTATGATGGTGCTATCATCTATGGTTGTGGTCGGTATCCGGGATGATGACGTTCTAGAAAACCCCCCATCTCGGATAGGGGGCGACCTGTTGGTGAACGGAACGGTCAGGTTCGATGAGAGGACGGGCTCTCCCCAATTCGATGTCGTCAGGTTCGGGGACAACGGCCGGCTGGAGATAATAAATGTGACCCTGACGGCAGAGCAGATGATATGTGCCGAGGGACTGCTGAACACGAGCCTGGTCATCCTTGGCAACGATGTCGATAACGCCATAGTCTCCATAAGGGACGGTCTGATGAGCGTCCGTGCAGATGAGATACTCATCAAGAAAGCATCCATTTCCATCAGGAACGTGACGGACCCCAAACCCAACGAACAGGACGGATGGCCTTCGACCTTGTTCCTATTTGGCGAGAAGAAGGACATGGTCATAGAGGACGCCCAGATATCGGTGGAGGCCGAGCTTGGAGGAAGGGGCACCTCCACCAATGCCGGTGACGGAGGTAAGGCCGATGTATCGATAATAACAGGTCCCGGAAAGAAGCTCGACATCGTGAGGTCAAGGATAGACCTCAAAGCCGGTGCAGGTGGTGATGCCAGCGGTGTGGGCATCCAATCTGGAAAAGGTGGTGACTCGAAGCTCAGGATCGTCACTTCCCAGCTATCCATAAGCGGTACGCGTATCACCTCCCGCGGGGGCAATGCAGGTTCGCCTGGCGAGAACTCCGTTGGGAACCGGGGGGGCCAGGCGACGGTCGATCTCCAATCCAGGGAGACCATCACCATCTTCGATTGCGAGATGGAGGCCGAGAACGGAAGGAATACGGACAAATCACAGCAGGCCGGTTCGAATATGTTCTTAAGGTCGGAGGAGGGCGCGGTCCTTTGGGATGCTGAAAAGCAGGGAGCGGACAGGACGAACACGCTCTCCAGCCTCAAGGGTTTCACGGTCCAGGTCGAAGCCGAACTTGGTTCCGAGTTCCATCAGGTCGATGTGGGCGAGAACCCGCCAATACCCTATGGAGGGACCAGGGTCGAGGTCTTCTGGTGGGGATTCCTCACGGTCACCGACAGTTACGGAACGCCCATAGAGGGCGCGGCCGTGGATTGGATCCAGACCCCCATGTCCACTCTCCCGCCTCCCGTCATCTTTACCAATGAGAGCGGGATGGCGTTGCTCGAGGTCGTCGGCGTTCGAGATGGTGCCCCTCAGACCTATGTGTTCAGGGCCGAGCTCCCGGAGGGTGCTCAGAACCTGTCTGACCAGACAAGGTTCGACCAGAACATGAACAGGGAGATAGTGATCAAGGTAACGACCCTTACCCTAAAGCTCCTCCAACCGGATATCAAGAAGACCCTGGGAGGCGTGGTCGAGTTCGAGGGTACTGCTACCACCCTTAGCGCCCAGAACATCATGAAGGCCGTGACCCTCTTCGTTGATGACCAGCTCATAGGGGAAGCCCGTGACCTGTCAACATTGACAGCCCCGGCCCCCCCGGCCTTCTCAGAATGGGCTTTGTCCTGGGATTCGACACAGACCCCCAACGGTCCACATACGCTTAAGATCGTGGGAAGGGACAACAAGTACACCGTCACCGTGGTCTACCCCATCTTCCTGAACCAGACGGCCATAAATCACAAGCCTGTCCTCCTGAGAGTGACAGCGGTCGATTCCATCAACACCACCACCATCGAGACAAGATCGAAGATGACCCTGGAAGTGGACCAGCAGAGGTCCGTCATTAACTTCAGGGCTGCAGCCTTCGACAGGGATGCCAGGTCCGAATACCTTGGACCGGGGGAAGGCCGCATTATCGATTATGCCGAGGTGAGGCTGGTCTATGTCTTGGACGGCTCGGTGGCGATGACAAAGCAGATTGTCGTCTCCAAGGACAACAAGGTGAACGAGACGGGTGGTTACGAGTTCTCATTCCAGGTCGATGCCAACAAGAAGCAGGGTTCGAGCCAGCCCTTCGATGAAGGGCTCTACAGGCTCGAGATCAACGTCAGGGACGATGCCAAGGTCTTCTCAGTGGATTCTTACGTCCAATTCGACCTGATTTTCAACTTCTATCCGAAGATGATACTTGTGATCGACCCGCAGAAGAAGAGGGCCGTCGAGGATACCATAGAGGACTATTTCGGTTGGGACGGTCTTGAGACCCAGAAGAGCGATAGACTATCATTGGTATTCAATGTGACGGAAAGCTACGATTACGATGACCCCCTCCACGCTCAGAAGGGATCATGGAGGAACCTGACCTGGAAGGTCCGGGTCGTCCTGGGCAGCAAGGAATGGAGCTCCGTTGATAACGAGAAGGGAATTGCCCAGTTCGAGCATTCTTTCGACCTCAAGGACGTACAGGACGATACAGTGGGCAAGTTCTACATGTACATCGAGGTGAGGGACTCCGAAGGCCTAATGACCGAAGAGACCTTCCTTCTGAGGATAAAGCACATACCTGCAGATGAGCCGTTCAAGATCATCCCCGATCCTTACAATATCGAGTATGGACCACTTTTCGTCCTGTTCCCTGTGCTCTTAGTGATTCTCGTTCTCGTTTACATCGGGATAGGTATGTTCTTCACCATAAAGGCCAGTTCCGAAGGGAAGAGAAAGCTCGACCTTATCGAGAAGAAGAAGGAGGAGGAGAGGGCAAAGGGTAAATCAACTATCGAGGACGAGATGTCCACCAGCTATATGAGGTCCTCGAAGAAGTATCTGGAAACTACGGGCGATGCGAAGAGGGGTTCCATCATGAAGGACCTCTCCGGTAAGAAGGGACAGCCAGCCGCACCGGCGGCCCAACCGCCCAAGGAACCCGAACCGCCCAAGGATGAGCCGTTGTCCGATGATTTCCTGGCCCATCTAGAAGCCCAACCACCGGCCCCGGAGGAAACCGCGGCACCTATGCTCGAAACCTTTGAAGCCGACATACAGCCGATGCCTAAGATAGAAGAGGTGGCCGTGGAGGTCGTTCACGAAGGCAAGGGTGAGAAGCAGGCCCCTGAGACCAAGGCTCCACCTGCCCCTTCTGCACCTAGAGCCCCCCCTCTTCCCCCACCCCCGGTCCCCAAGGTCCGATAATGTTCCAAGATCGGCCTACCAGGTCCCGGCCCCATCCATCCGTCGGGACATGAGGCCCCGCATCAGGGCAGGAGATGATACCTGTTGAACCGAAGCCCTTTCCTTACCGTGATAGTGCCCACCTACAACGAGAAGGAGAACATGGGCCTTTTACTCCCCGCTCTCGCCGGACCGCTCCGTCAGGACGGCATTCCTTTCGAGGTCCTGGTGATGGACGACAGCTCCCCTGATGGGACAGGGGGTGAGGTAAGGAGATTATCCAAGGACATACCTGAGGTACGGGCCATCGTAAGGACGAAGGACCGCGGCCTATCCCCTTCCGTCATCGATGGCTTTTGCGAGGCAAAGGGGGATGTATTGCTGGTCATGGATGCTGACCTTTCGCATCCCGTGGAGGCCGTTCCGAAGCTGTATCGTGCAATCGTGGACGGTGGCTCCGATGTGGCCGTCGGAAGCAGGCATGCCAAGGGGGGCTGCATAGAGGACTGGCCGTTCATGCGCAAGTTCATATCCTGGGGCGCCTCGCTAATGGCCAGGCCCCTCACGTCGTGTTCCGACCCCATGTCAGGTTTCTTTGCCGTCAGGCGGTCCGTCGTCGAAGGTGCCCCCCTGAGAGCAAAAGGTTACAAGATACTCCTTGAGGTTCTCGTAAAAGGCAATTACTCGAAGGTGAGCGAGGTCCCCATAACCTTCAGGGACAGGGCCAAGGGCGAGTCCAAGCTTGGGAGCAAGGTCATCATCAACTATCTACAGCACCTTGTCATGCTATATCTGCACCCGGGGTCAGCCCCTCCGATCAAGTTCCTTTTCGTCGGTGGGACCGGTTTCCTTCTGGACCTGGGCCTACTCACACTCCTCCTGGGATTAGTGGGCGATTCGACGACCGAGTATATTGTGTTCCAGTCCATATCATTCGCTGCCGCCGCCAGCTGGAACTTCATATGGAACCGTTACTGGACATTCAACGCATCCAAGGGCCGGGCCCTCCGACAGTACATCCGATTCTTCATCGTGGCAGTGTTCGCCTTCGCCGTGAGGTGGCTCCTTGCCAGATACATTGGGGTTGAGGTTCTCGGCATAGACAGCCAGCCATATTACCAGATCATGACCGTTGGCGTGATAGTGGTCGTTACGGTCATCAATTTCCTTGGTTCCAAGCTCTGGGCCTTCAAGACCGACCCCGGGCAGCCTAGATAGCTTAATAGTCCCAGAATTGGATATTGTACCCATGACGGGAAGGGCTTTGGCGATATCCCTTGCGCTCCTCTCTATCATCTCCCTTCCGCAATATCTGGACCCTAGCCCGATCATTGCCGCACCATATGTCCCTCAACAGGTCGTAGATCTCGTCATCATCGAGATAGTGGAAGAGCTCGTTTCCATGGATGTGTCCGTCGACGGACAGCCATCGATAACGGTCCATTGGTCCGCAACTCTCAGCACGACGCTCGGAAGGCTCGTCGAATCGGTGGATGTTCATATGACACCCGACCATCCGTCCGAGATAGGGGTGGGTTTATCCATCTACGATTTCACCCTCACACCAGCAGAGCCGACCTTAAAGGGAACGGCGAACATAAGCGCGGCGCCAGGGACATCCGCGAGCGCAAGGCCAGTTCTTATCATGGACGCTACAGCAATTGCGCAGCCACGGGGGAACAGCGCGGGGGTCACGGCGGATTCCCTTGAGGTTGTCATACTCCCTTTCTTCTCGGCAGAGGCCTATTTCTCCGAGACCGCCGTCACCATCAAGGTCGGCGAGAGGAGGTCATTCGTCCTTCACATCGAGAACAGGGGGAATTCAGCAGGTGATTTCAGTGTCAGCGTAGGAAACTCCCAGGAAATGGCGGATAAGGGATTGGAAGTATCCATCTCCGAACCTACGATCACTATCGGTGAGGGTTCGAGCAGGAAGGTCGATATCATCATCAAGGTGAAGGATGGGGCGAAGGTGGGAGGCCACAACCTGCAGGTCAAGGTAACCCCTGTAGAGGCCATGTCAGGCAACATTGAGGGTTCGGCCCTGATTGCCCTTGATGTCAGGGAAGCTTACATGTCCGCTGTCCAGGACATACTTGCCAACCCGCTCTATCTCCTGGGCACGTTCGCCCTGGCCGTCATCGTGCTGGGACTTGCCGTCTTTTTGGGGTTCAGGCTCCGGGCTCACTTGGCCTGGAGAAGGACCCTCAAGAGGATCCGTTCCTCCGGGCATGTTATGGAAGAGGGTCCAAAGGGCCTCTGATCATTCTTCGTCCTCATCGAATTCCTCAAGGTCCATGGGCTCCTCTTCGAACTGCACCCCGCAGTTGGGGCATGTGCTGGCCTCCATCGAGATAAGCTCACCGCATGCAGAGCAGACGCTCATGCTCTCAAGGTCCTCAAGGTCTTCGAGGTCCTTGTCGGCCTTCCCCTTGGGCGTTCTCAGGCTATCCTCTTCGAACTCCACCTCAGCGGTATCTATCTGTGGCGGGGCAGAGCTCGGGAGCTTTATGGTCCCGTTATAGATGAGGTAACCCAGGGCAGCAGCCCCGGCGATGATGACCAATACCATGATGAGGATGATAACCTGGAGCCATGGGAACGGGTCCTCCGGAAGTTTGGACCTGAACGGGTCGTAGGGATAGGAATCCTTCTTGTTCGGAACACCGTCCCCGTCTATGTCAGGGTCCCTGTCATCCCCCAGTCCATCAAGGTCCATGTCCCCTGGCAATGCCGGGTTCTTGGTATATGGGTCAGAGGTGTCAGGTATGCCGTCATTGTCATCGTCAGTGTCCATCCAGATGTATGTGTTCAAGGCATCCCCGTCCGGAAGACCGTCCCTGTCGGTATCGAGCGGATTGGAGAACGGGTTCAGCGGGTCGGAACCGAGGACCAGCTCCTTCTCATCGAACCACCCGTCGTTGTCATCATCATTATCCGATATGTCCGGGATACCGTCCTTATCGGTATCTATGGGCGTCAATCTGACGGAGAGGACATAGGAAGGCCCCTGTTCATTGTCAGAGTCCTCGGGCACTATCTCAACTGAGATGTTCTGGTGGTCCGGGTACCTCCAGTTGGCCTGAGATTTATTGAGATCCGGCGTGTCCGTCACCGAGATGGGCAATCCCGACAGGCTCCAGTAATAGGTTGGTCGGACCACATCCCCATCTGGATCGGTCCAGACCAGGTCCGTGATGTGGATCCGTTCAGTGCTCTCATCCACAACAGATGGCATCAATCTGGCAGATCTGATGGTGGGGGGAGAGTTCCTGACGATGACGGAATCCGTTACTACATCCGACCTGTCCTCACCGTCGAATGTCCAGGCATTGACCTTGATCTCATCGCCCTTCTTGGTGAAGCGGCTCTCGAGGATAGGGCTGTCTGGGGCCCCTATGCTCACGAACTCGCTCCCAGACCTCTTCTCCCAGAGGTAGTGGAAGGTAACGGTCCCGCTATCCGGGTCATCCCAAGTTCCGGGTACTACCAATAGGTCCTGGTCCGTCCGCGGTGTTCTTGAGGTGAACGTTATGGAGCCAAGTGTCGGTGGGGCGTTCCCCACCCTCACGGGTGCGGACCAGACCGGCGATCCCAGATCACCATAGTTGAGACCGTGCCAGTCCGCCGGAGTGATGGTGAAGTTCCATACTTGCCCTGAGACAACGTTCGGTATCGCCCTCTGATTGTCATATTCGGTTATATGGGTCCCATCACGGTACCATTGGATTATCTGGTAGGACGGCTGGGGGTCGTCGGGGTCGATATCGTACCAGTCCCATGATGCGATGAGGACATCCCCCGTCCTGGGGGCCGGTGATCCCATCGATGAGGTGATCTTGACATTGGAGACCATTGGGGGGTCGTTCACTGGAATGACCGTCACGGTCACAGAGGCCAGTAGGGATTTGCCGTGGGGGTCGGTCGCCTTGAGCAGAATGGACCCCTCGCCGTTCCAGTCCTTCTGGAGCGTAACAAAAAGCTTATCGCCCATCAGATAGGGGGAGATCTGCGGGACCTGCCCGGTGACAGAGAAGCTCAGGTTTCCATTGTCCTTGCCAATATCGGAGAACCATCTGCCAATATCGATCGAGCCACCAATGAGACCGCTATCCTCGTAGGCAAGGACGTTATCATCGAAAGAAGCCGTTTTAATAGGTGTCTGGAAACCTTCGAAGGACAGGTGTGTCCTCATTGTAAGCTCAATGAGCATATCCTCGCTGGAATAGTGGTTGTTGGGGGGGTCCTGACGATCGATGTATGTGACCTGGACAAAGGTGGTCACAAGGGATGAGTCAACCCCTGTCTGGAACGGTATCAGGGGGTCCCTCACCCGGTAGCTCTCGAACTCTCTACTGAAGAGCGATGGTATCCCCTTCACGATCGTGGTGATGGCGGGGTCCCCTCTTACGACAATGATATCGAATGGGACATTTCCCCTCTCCTCGTTGAGGACCTCGGCCGTGAGGGTGAACTTGATTATGGCCTCACCATCGATCCCGCTCACCTGTATGTCGTAAGGGCTTACCGTAGAATCTATCAATGTGGCCTTCGCATTCTCGAGGTAAATGGGTGCGGGTCTGTTCCCGGAGAAGGTGCAGTCCCTGATCTCGACGTTCTTCGTCTTGTTGGAGAACAGGTACATACCCCATTTATTGTCAATGAAATGGGTCCCAATTACCTTGAGGTTCTGGGATACCCCAACCACTTCCATGCCCTTCTGGTTGTTCTTGAAGATGCTGTTGGTGATATTGCCTTTGCCGTCCTTCAGATATAGGGCGGTACCATCTATCGATTCGAGACTGCTCCCTAAGATCTCGACCTGGCTCCTATCAAGGACCAGGGCTTCCGTACCTCCGCTGACCAGGACCCTGTCAAGCTCTATCCGGCTGGACCCGACGGCCTTGAACTGGTCCAGGTAGCCCAGATAGCCCCCTTTCACAATAACTTTGGATCCGGTGCCTGACAGGACCGTGAACCTGTCCGTGGTCCGATAGGGCCTGATGTGGCAGTTTTTGAGGTTCAGGGTCGCAATGGCGTTGACATCTATTACGTTGTTCGTGCCCAAGAGAGAGAGGTTCTCGTTCCTCAATTTCGGGCTGCTCCCGCTTATCACGTTGATATCGAGGTCGGCCAGGACCCTTCCCTGGAATGTTTCGCTCCCCACCTCGTCATAGTTCGACATGGTCCAGAGTACATCGTACTTGGGATCGGCGATCAGGTCACCATTGATGTTAGAATCGACCTTGATGGCCTTCAATCCTACTGGCACCCTTCTGGTAACGCTCTCGCCTGTGGATAGAAGGATGCCCGAGCCCTGGTTCGACCGAAGGACCATGGTGGTCAAGTTGAAATAGTTCCCAGAGAGGGGGACCGTTCCATCGGAGGTCACATGGACATGCAGTCCCTCCCCGACGTTCTGGGACCCTTCATAGCTTGTCATTGATAGTGATGCGAGGGATTCGAGCACAGCGCCCGTCCCCTTGTTGGACGCGCATTTTAGGAATGTGACCGTGAGGCTCCCGCCCACCATGTTCAATCCGTTCAGGGCATTGGACTCGGCCTTGGACTGCTGTGCAGTGGATGTGCCTTGTATGGTCAGGGCTGCGTTCACCGCATGGATCCCATGGCCAGCCTTACTTGAGCTGAACTCGCTCTGGAGTATTGTCACTGCGGAGCGTGCCTTGACATCCAATCCGTTCATGTCGTTAGATGGGAATCTGCATCCATCGATAGTACCCCTGCAATCGGTGTCAATTACCATCCCCGAGCCCCCATTGCTCAGAACATCCGTGTTCTTCATGTTGATGGTCCCATGGTCCGCCAGGAAGATGCCACCGATAGCGTTCAGGTCAATGGTGTTCGTGGAGCCGCTGGTCAGGTTCAGGGTGGAGTACGGTTGTGTGTAGATACCCCATCCTCCGCAGCTCCGAATGTTCAGACCATTGGCGCTGACCTTCTGAGCGTTCCTCAAGTATAGGCCGTCCAGGGGTGCGGACTTGATAGTTATGCTTTCCAGCACGACAAATCCATTCGAAGGCCAGTTCGTTATTGCCAGGCCATGACCGGTACCGTCCTGTATCTCCCCCCTCATCAACTTGAAGGTCGGCGTTACAGATGAGGTGATATCAAGGGTTATGACCCCCATGGAATCGGACCTCACATATCTGTCCGATGACAGAGATTGAAGGTTGCAGTCCTGGATGTTGATACCCACTATGTACGACAGGGAGGTCCCCTTGAGGTATATACCAGCATTTTTCGGGGCCCCCCTCTTGACCGTTACTTTAAAGAGATTAAGAGGGGCGGTCAGCGGGTAGGACGAGGGGAGCGTGATGTGCAGACCATACTCCTCGGATTCGGAGTCGAGCCCGTCAACCTTCAGAAGCCCAGATGATGACCTGACACCATAATGAGTGTCATCTATGTGGATGCCTTTAAGTTCCGTCCATCCTCCGGTGATATCCACGCCATGATCGAACTTGACCGCAGTATCGTTTATGGTCAGGTTGCGGAAAGTGTTCAATGTCCAATCGTTGCCAAGGCCCGATGATAGAACCCTCAGGCCCGTCCTGGTCTGGGCGGTTCCCAGCAGTTTTCCCCCGACCCAGCTGATCCCTGAATTAGATATCATTGCAAGGGTCGGGCAGCTATGCTTCACCGTACTAACGCCAATATCGACGTTGGTCATGTTGACCGATCCGCTCGATGAGGAATAGAGCAGATAGCTGGTCCCATTGAACACCTTCACCTGGTCGATGAGCAAAGAAGGTGTTGTGACGATATTCTTCGCCCATGCCCCCATCTTTGCCTCTGTTATTAAGGTGGTCAAGGCAGTTTCCGTCCTTCCCTGCCCGCCTATCAAAGGCATCCCGATGTAGGCACAACCATGGCCATTGTCAGGTGCAGTGAACCTCAATCTCATAGGTGTATTGTATGCGGTCCCAGTCAGCGATATCCTGCTGTCGTCTGCATTCACCCATTCGCTGAAGACCGTATTGCTCTTTGGGAAACCGCTGAAGGACTTCCATGTGCCATCGTTGTACTGGAACGATAGGACCGCCTGGGATGACCTGGAATCCAGGAAATGTGGGACCTTGATGTATGGTGATACGTATCCAACGACCGTCCAGTTGAAGGTCAGCTCGACGGTCCCGGACCCCGCATAGTAGATGTTGGAGGTCTGTAGGTCATAAGGCCTCCAGACCGAATTGTTGAGGACCCTCAGTGCGGTCGTGAACCTACCCCTGAGCTCAACGTTACGGATGACGGAGGGGTCTTGGGACCAGGTATGGTTCGTATCGATGACGAGCGATGCCCCTGCACCGTTACCGTATACTATGGTATTGGTGAGGATCACGCCGCTTTGAAGTATCCTGACATGGTTGCTAAGATCGGATATCCATGAAGCATTGATACGCCCCTCGTGGAGCATCATCATCGCCGGGTAGGTCAGGGAGCTGGTTGGCGCAGAGATGTTGGTCCTCTCTATGTTCAGGGAGCTGCCGTTCAAGGCCTTGATCACGTAACCGAGCCTGGATTTCGATGTGATATTGGAATTGAATTTGGGGGCCGCCTTGGACCCGGTGATGTTCACCATGCCACCTTTCTCCACCACAAGTTGCGAACCAGCGTTCTGGAAGTTCAGGGTGCAGTTGATGAACTCGTAGATATCGCCCGATTTGACCCTGAGGGTAGTGATGTTCACGGTCTTGTCCTTGTAAATTGTTTTTACCCCTGGCGTAGGGGTGGACAGGACCTCCGGTATGGAGGATGTCCCCTCTACCTTTGCTCCGTCCTCATGACCTATGCTCGATGGAGCCATCACGGGAAGTATTACCACAAGCAGCAGCATGGATATGAAGGTCACCGCCCATGATGGCGTTACTTTCATTCCTGTTCGAGAAATCTCCTTCATCATCTCGGGCCTCCTTTATCGCTCCTGATACCCCCAGGTAGGGAGTTTAAAAGGCGTTTTCAGCGCATTATGAACCTGTTCCTATTTTAATTATGAGGTCCAAAATTATCCTATTAGATAAAATTAAAGTGATAATGGGTAGGTCTTCATTTCACCTTTTTGAGGGTCTGCAAACGGTTATATCGTGGAAGATAGAGACGGTAAACGGAGGTTAGGATGAAGATGGCGGAGTATGCGGAGAAAGCTAGGAGTATCATTATGAGCAAGATGAACTCCCTTATGGAAGGGATATTTATCAGGAAGACCGCGGTCATGCCCATGACCATCGTGGCCGTCGCCTCTATGAATGACCATCCCGAGGTCTCTGCCGCCCAGACCACGCCCTCGATCTGCATGTTCTTCTGACGGATCCTCTCGGTTATGTGTATGGAGAAATCGACCCCTGTTCCTGCTATGATCGAACCGATGAGGGCTGTGAAGAGGTTCAGGTCACCTGAGAACATATTGTCCTCGGGGCCCCATATCAGCTCACCGAACTGACCGACACCGAAGATAGCGACATACTGCCAGAAAATGACGAGCGTCACAGGGATCATGGTAATGAGGGCCACCCTCCATGACCTGAAGAACAAGAGCAGTATCAGGAAGATCATTATCCATGCAGTTATCGTGGATTGGTTAGATTTCTCGACTATGACCTCATTGACCGCAACAAGGACCTTGCCGAATCCCGAGAGGGGTGATGCCGTGACACCACCTCCTTCTTTGGATGAGACGATGAAATCCCCTTCAGTGGAAATTGCCCGATCGACATTGTTAACGACCCTCTCGGTATCGATTATGTCCATATTGGGCATGTTCATGTAAACTATCGTCTTCGAGTAATCATCATTTACGAGCATTCCCTTGATCTCAATACCAAGGGAATTGTAGAAGATGTTGACTAGAAAGACCTTAAGGTCCTCTTTCAGGATAGCTTGTGCCCAGGAGCTGTCATCAGGAACGTTGTTCCAAGCAACCCAGAATGATTTCTTAACGACGTTACTTCTTACCCATTGGTCGAACAGCTCGGCAGCATCTTCTGAGATCTGGGCGGCCCTTATCAAGAGCTCCTGATAATAAGGTGTATTGGTAAAATCAGGGATCTGGACCATTTTCATAATATCCACTATTGATACGCCCTGAGCGTTCTTAAGGCCCTCGTCCCCTTCGGTCCCGTTCCCGTTTATGGCCGTCATCAAACGCTCTAGCTTGATGAGCACTGCATTGTCTTTCATGCTGTCATCGATAGCATCGTGCCTGCCATCCTTATCGATGTCCAAGGAGGGTGATCCCCTCACCAGCATGAGCCCTATCTGGCCCGAACCGAAGGTATCTGACTGCTCCGCCATCTTCTGGACCACTGGTTCATCCGCGGGGGAGAGCATGATATAGTCCATGTTCGCGGTAACGACCGATAGTCCACCGACCTCTATGTCGGTCAAAGGAATGGGCGACGGTGGTGAGAGCGCTATCGAGAAGATGGCAAGGATGAGAGCGCCTATGATTATCTTCCTGCTGTGCTTTATCGGGATCTGCCCTATCCTCTTTGAGACAGGGGACACGGTCTGGCCACCGTCGGCCTTGGGGGATTTCTTATAGTTCAGCCATATCACAAGCGTAGGTGTGATGAGGATGGTCGTCACATAGCATGCCATGATACCAGTGGACAGCCCGAATCCGAGCACCTGCATCGTAGGCATGTTGACGGTCAGCATGGAACCGAAGCCGAAAGCGGTGGTGGCCGCGCTCAGGAAGATCGCCCTACCCGTCGTTTTCAGGGCGTATCGGATCCTCATCTCCTTGTCCGGAATAGAGGCGCTCTCTTCGGCATATCTGTTGGCAATGTACAGGCCGTAGGCTACTCCGAGCGCTATCAGTATAGGGGCGACCAGTACTACTTGAGGGGTCAGGATGGGAAGGAAGATCCCCATCATGCCAAAGGAAACTATCAGTGAGAAGAGTATCGGAAGCAGTGTTATGAGCCATATCTTCAAGGTCCTATGGAAGATGAGGAGGGAGGCACCCACCATCAGTAGGGCCCAGGGGAAGACGGTCACCATCTCCCTCATCGTTCTCTGTGAGATCATCCTAGCAAGGGGTGTAGGGCCTGTCAGGGTCATCCTGCAGTGGACCTCTCCCCGGTCGTACCTCCTTTCCCACTGCTTCGTGGTATCCTTGCTACCCGGCCTCACGCCCGGGTCTACGAAGTAGGGTGCTATCTTATCCTCGATATTGGTGATTAGCTTGTCCTGGTCCACCTTCTTGGAGAGCCCCATGAGTATCAGGGCGGAATCGTAGATGCCATCATTGTTGATATCCGCAACAAGGGACCCGATCTTCTCAGGTCCTATGGCATTGAAGAACTGGTCGATGAGGTTTTGATCCGTAGGTATGGAATAATTGCCCGTTAACTGGTCAGGCAGAGAGAATTGAACCAGTTCCCTGGGCAGCTCATTGAGGAAGGCCACGGAGATGGCATTGGATGCATTGTGCAGCGTCTTAATTAGGGTGGAGATGGAGAAACAGAAGATTATCCCATCAACGGACCCTTTATCGGTCTTGTTGAAGTTCAATGCCTCTTCGATATCCGAGATCTCCTTAAGGACAGAATAGTCCGTGATATTGGTCTCATCCGTTGGATCGTACTTATTCGGGGTTTCTATGAAGATGGTCGCTAGGTCCGTCGACCAATCGACCTTCATCTCGGTAAGTACCTTCTCGGCATCCGAGCCGAACGGGAGATATACCTCGAAATCCCCCCTGATCTTCTGCTGAAGATTGGGTTTCACATCCTCCCCAGCTAGCTTCTGGGGAAGATAGTCAGGCCCGATTATTCCCATATAACCAATAAGAAGGCATACTACGATGGTAATGACAAAAATGGGTCCCCTGAACTTTAAAATCCCCTCCATGAGGGTATCCATGGATTTTGATCGGAAGATCCTCTCCGAATAATTCTCGCTCTTATCATCTAGCTCCTTGATCCTTCTTCCCGTCTCCCTGAGAAGGATCTTTGCCTTCCTGGTTATCTCTGGTGTCCTATCACCTAGTTCTGTAACGACCTTGTCCAATGTCTCCTCGACATCTGCACCTGTGCTGGGAGCAGGTCCATCGGTCCTCTCTGGTACCTTTGGTCCTATCCCACCCCTTTGGGGGCCTTTCCTCCTTTCCTCGTCAGACCAGGGCACCTGTCCACCAGCTCCTAGTAGAAATTGATGGGTGTACAGCAGATAACGGTTTTATATTGTTTTCCTGGGGTAGGGCAGTTCAAAGGTCCGAACATCATTCGACGTTCTTCCTTGCCATGGTGGACAGAACGTAGCCAAGGATGATTGAGAGTATCGTACCCAAACCCAGCCCCATCAGGACCCCGTATTCGATCCTGAGCTCAAGGGCATCCGTTGGGAACCTCGTTACATAGATGGCCCCGATCGAGAAAGGTATAACTGCCATAGCTATCAGGAGGGTGCTGTACAACCACCATGCGGCAGGGCCTAGGACGACCCGCTCTTTGCTATTCGACAGCTTCTCGGTTTCTGCTGGCATATAGATGACCTTGAAGGGCCGGTGGGAGAAAAAGAGGGGGTTTATATATAGTTTCCCCGGTGGAAGGGGTCCTTGTCCCGGAATTGGATATAGGGTGGATCGGGTGGGTGGCCCAGCTCACATGCAATACCTGCCGCTCTTGAAGAGACTATCGTAGGACATCATGTTACTGTCCATCTCCGGCTCGGTCTCCTCGTGCGTCTCAAGGTGGTAGAGCATCTCTACAAGGACGTTGACCATCTGCCTCAGTTCCCTGACCTCGGAGCGAAGGTCCTCGATTGAGCGGAGCAGCTCTTCCCTGTTGGGTTCTTCGTGCCTCTTCTTCTCTACCGAGGGGTCCATCGTTCTCTCACCTGCAGAAGGTCTTACCTGAGATGACAACATACTTACTAAGCAGAGGCGCGTATTTCTACCTTTTGGTACGGGCATTTCAACGATTAGGCATAACCAAAGAATTGACTGCTATCGCTATTAATACCCATTTCACCATATCATGGGAACATGAAGGAGATGAATACCCTCTCAGTGGAGCTGGTCCAAAGGAAGCATTGGCGGTTGGAGCTCGAGAGGAACCTGGAAACGGTGATCGGATCGATACGGGCCTCGACTGCCGATCTGCTCGTGTTCCCGGAGATGTTCCTCACGGGCTACTCCCTGGGTGATGAGGTCTTCGATATGGCCCTTTCCTTGGAAGATGAGGCCGTGTCAAGGATGAAAGGTGCATCATCCGAGCACGGAAAGCACATAGTTATCGGTCTGCCGTTAAGGTCAGAAGAGGTCAAGGGGCAGGTGCACAATTCGGCGCTTGTAATATCACCGGATGGTATCATCGGACGCTACGACAAGATGCACCTTGTGGACTTCGGTCCTTTCGAAGAACATGCGTATTTCACACCTGGCAGGGACCCGTTGATAGTGGATATCCTTGGATGGAAGATAGGGGTGATGATATGTTATGACATCTTCTTCCCCGAACTGACCAGGTACTATGCCCTAAAAGGCTGCGATGCGGTCATCTGCATCTCGGCGTCCCCTTCAATGACAAGGTATTTTTTCGAGGGGGTCATGACCGCAAGAGCCATCGAGAACACAATTTACCTTCTGTATTCGAACATGGTTGGCGTTGATGCAAGGATGGATTTCTGGGGGGGTGGGGCTATCATAGGACCAAGGGGAGAGACGGTCGCAAAAGGCCCCTATTTCGATGAGGCATCCATCATGGGTAGTATTGACCCCGAACTGTTATCGTCCGCAAGAAGGAACAGGCCTACCATCCGGGATGCCAGGCCTTCTATCTTCAGGGAGCTGGCCCGCATGGATGAGATCCGGGACCAAAACGATTGATGATGGTGCGGGCGCCGGGACATCTGGAGGGTCCAATAAGTGACGATAAACCAACTCCAGATGTCCAGCTAAAAAGATAGTATCAAAAAATAATACTTTTTAGAGTATTAGATCAATGTCAAGAACCATTTTACGAGAACATAGAATGATCGACGAAAGTAAAACGGATGAAAAATCACTTCGTGATTTTCCAAGTCTTTGTCCTATGGGCCAAAGATGGTGCGGGCGCCGGGACATATGGAGGGTCCAATAAGTGACGAAAAACCAGCTCCAGATGTCCAGGAAAAATGAAAAATAATTTAAATGCCATTTTTCCGTGTATGATCTATGTAAAGCACCATTTTACGAGAACATAGAATGATCGACGAAAGTAAAATGGTGCGGGCGCCGGGATTTGAACCCGAGTTCCTAGCTTGGCAAGCTAAAGTGATGACCAGTCTACACTACACCCGCATGGACCGGGGAAGTGGTCAAGGTAGTTCCCGTTTAAAAATCTTTCATAGAGCAAGAAGATGGTCGGCCCTGGTCATGGAAAGAGGTGAAGGTTTAATGTCCTGTTAGTAACTTAGGTCCTCCCATGATGGCAGATGCCTTCGTGAGCCGGAAGCTGGCTCTCGTAACGGGAGGGTGCAGGAACCTGGGGCTCGAGATATCCAGGGCGCTATTGTCATGCGGTCACCAGGTGATTGCCACGACCCGGGATGCCAGGACATTTACGGAGCTCGGGGACACCTTGTCGAAGATCGATGTGATACAAGCGGACGTATCGACAGAAGAAGGGGTGGATAGGACCTTTGAATATATTCGGGGAAAGGACCTACCTATAGGTATCCTTGTCAATAACGCATCAAGTTTTCCAAGGGGGCCCTTGTTATCCCTAGATGTTAAAGAGTTCCGTCATGCATACGATAGCACCGTAATGTCCGCGTTCATGTGCATAAAAAAAGCGGTCCCTCTGATGAAAGTGGTGGGCTGGGGCAGGGTGATAAACATAGGAATGGCAGGGGCCGACAACGTGAGAGGCTACAGGGATGTCGCAGCACATGCCTCTGCCAAAACCGCATTATCGGTCCTAACGCTCTCGCTCGCTGCCGAACTCGAGGGTACTGGTTTAACGGTGAATATGGTCAATCCCGGCCCTATCGAAAGAGCGGGATTGACCTCCAAAGAAAGAGAACGTCTAAGTTCCATATCCCCTGCAGGGAGGTTGACCAGGAGCGGAGATATTGTCGGGCAGGTCATAGAGATGGTCCAAACAGACATCAATGGGACACTATCCACGGTGCTATGAAGTCCCGATCACATCAATGGGATGGGATATCCCTTCGTTCGTTCCATTTTATACATTTTCTTGATAATATTAAAATAATCGGTGCATTCTGGACATCCTGTGCTATTGGCCTTGCTGGGCACCCTTGTCGGTCTTGCCCTTCTCATCATTGGAGCCAACTTCCTTGTGGACG
The DNA here is from genome assembly GCA_025457865.1 of Thermoplasmatota archaeon. Lineage (GTDB taxonomy): Archaea > Thermoplasmatota > Penumbrarchaeia > Penumbrarchaeales > Penumbrarchaeaceae > JALOTP01. Next base: position 32,867 of record JALOTP010000012.1, read on the forward strand.
GAGCGGCAGCTCTGGCCAAGAAGATAGGTATAAGCGGTCATGTGATAGGCCTTACGCTTGTTGCAGCGGCCACATCACTTCCAGAGCTTTTCACATCGACCGTAGCAACGTTCAGTGGCGAGTACGATATCGCTGTTGGCAACATAGTCGGTTCGAACGCGGTTAATATCTCCTTGATACTTGGGATAGGTATACTCATCCAGCCTATAAGGACCAACAGATCGGCCAAGAGGGATAGTATCTTCATTTTAGGTGTAACGGTCCTGCTCTTCTTCCTGGCTATCCAGGGTATAGAGTTTTGGGAGGCGTTGATATTCCTTGGCCTTTACATTGGGTATACCATCCTGATCTTCCGGTCCAAGGATATGGCCAAGATAGATGTGGAGGTAAAGGAGCGGAAACCCTGGATATTGATTTTGCTCATAATCCTTGGCATAGCCTTCCTGTCAATAGGGTCCCCCCTACTTGTTCGGTCCGCGGCATCATTGGCCGTAGAGGTTGGGGTCTCGGCAGCGGTCATAGGTTCGACCCTTATCGCGGTCGGAACATCGTTCCCTGAGCTCCTTACCAGTATCATGGCGTCGGTGAAAGGACATGAAGGGATAGCGTTCGGCAATGTCTTCGGATCCAATATTTTTAATATTCTAATGATACTAGGAGTCAGTGGTATTATCAGGCCACTTGTTGTGAACGATTTTTTCATTTTTGCGCTCATACCGGCGCTCATCCTACTCCAACTCCTCGGTTCAATCCTTGCATTTGGTAGGATGGGGAGGAAGGAAGGTGTCATTCTAATATTGGGTTATGTGATATTCCTAGCGCTAATGTTCTGAGGATTGTTCAGCCCTCTGCCTTTGTGAGATATTCAGCCTTAGCCGATAGGGACCATTCGTTCCCCGTGTCCGATTGACGTACGATGATACCTACCAGGCCAGTGATATCGCCTGCCTCGGTACATCTGACCACTACCGTCCATTCTCCAGTTTCTGATGGTCCTTCCTCAGACGGGTGATAGCTTATCAGTAGGTTCCCCGAACTGATGGGGCCTGCACTATCGACGGGGGTCGTGGAATTGGGAGGGAGCAGTTCTATCTCGAAGGAATCCGGCAGGTTCCTCAGACCAGGTCTGACGCTCTCGTCGGTCCATGATAGGGAAACGTTGATGTAGTTCACAGATTCCCCCACGACCACTATAGGGACAGAGCTCTCCTGGCCTTCATTGGTGCTGTCCGACAGGGAATAGGTCTGTGAAAGGTATTCCCAGACCACGGTAGGTTCCTCGGTAGAACCCTCCTCTTCAGGGGGATAGTAGGTGTCGGTCCCCATCATGAACCCAGCAACGATCGATATCGGTATCAGGATGGCAACCAAAAAGGGCGTGGCCTTGAATGTGAAGACCTTCTCGATCATTGGATAACCCTGCTTGCTCGCCTTGTCCCTGGCCGCGGCCTCCTCGCCCTCCTCCATCGCCTTGATCCTGTTCGCCCGCGCTATGACGTCCTGCCCCCAGGATTTATAATAGGTCATGAACCCGATAAGGAGGAGGAACCCTAACGCTACCAAGATACCATAGAATAGTTTAGGTCTTTCGAACTGGGTGCCGATCACTGTGTAAAGGATACCAAAGACAAGGGTCCCCAACCATAGACCGCTCATGGATGAGAGGAAATTGGTCCCCAGGTAGGCAGATACCTTATCTTTCGTTGCGAGTTTGGAAACGAAGGCATAGTAACCCGGTGCCACAAGGAACTCTCCAACCGATGAGATGACGATACCAATTATCACGAAGGTCCAATTCAATGAAAGACCGAAAAAACCAATGAAAGCCAATCCGATGACATAGAGCAGTACGCCCATCATCACTGCAATAAGTGATTCAAGTTTCTCGACCTTCTTAGCTAGATATGGCCCGGCCAGAATGATCGTCAAAGGGTTGGGGATTGCTAGGATCATCACACCGAACCAGCTAGGGACCATCTTGAAATTGAACAATGCGGAGGGCAGAGCGTTAAGCGTAGAGGAGTATAAGGCCCAGAATCCCGCTATCAGGAAGACCATCACAAGGAACTTCTTATCCCTGAAGGCGATGGCGATATTCTTCCTGACATCCTTTACCGTCCTTACATTCCCAGACCTTGGCACCTCCTTGAAAATGGTCAGGAGGATCACCAGATTGATGAGGAAGAAGAAGGCCCCGACCCTGAAAACCCACGCATACAAGGATGGGCCGAACAATTTCAGGATCTCCAATGCAACATAGATCATAGGGAAGACCGCAGCAGCAAGGTTCACGAACCAGTAATAGATGGAATATGCCATGTTCCTCTGGTCCTGGTGGGTGGATTTTGCTATCGTAGCTGAGATAAGGGGCTTGTAGGACCCTATACCGAAACCTATCATCATGACACCCAGGATGAGCGTCAGCGGACCTGATGCGAATGATAGGAAGAGGTAGGCGAAGAAGAGAACGGTATATGCAAAGAACATCTGCTTCTTGAAACCCCATTTCTCGGCCAGGGCACCGCTCAGGATAGGAAGGCCGTACTGTATTGGATACATGAAGATCGTAATGTTCACAGCGATCCAGACAGGGACTCCCAGGTTGTATTGCGCATAGTAGACAATTATCGGAACAAAGGTGTAATAGGCCCCCCTCTCCATTAGTTCGAATATCTGGACGATCCAGAATACCGATTGGAACCCTCTGATCTTCTGTAAGAAGCTCTGCTCTTTCTCGGGTTCCGTCGTATCCATTTAAAAAACCTTGATTTCCCTAACCACGACATATTATAAAAAAGTTCAATAAGGGGCATGGATGATTGGACATGGATGAACATGGGCGTTTTTTTTCGATAAGAGGTAGGTCATGCCTTCTAAGAACAAGACAGGGAGCAGGAAGGAGGCAACCTCCCAAAGGGAGGGCCTGGGCTATGCACTGATAGCCATGACGGTGGTCCTATGGAGCATGATAGAGGTCATCTCCAAGCTCATACAGGCCGACCTTCACCCCATGACGATCGCCTTCCTCAGGTTCTTCATTGGCGGTCTCTGCCTTATGCCCTTCGCCCTGTTCTATGGGAGGTACAACAAATGGAAAGAGCTCGGGGCCAGGGATTGGTTGTCGTTCCTGCTCCTCAGCTTCCTGGGAATATCCCTCACGTTCTCCCTTTTCCATCTCGCCCTTTACTGGATGGACGCATCCTCCACCGCGGTCATCATTTCGACGGTCCCCATCTTCGCAGCGCCAGCAGCATACTTCTTCCTTGGTGAACGGATCAGACCCATAGCCCTGGCCGGTATAGCCCTTGGAGGAGCTGGTGTTTTCATCGTCTATCTGTCCGAATCGAACACGTGGCATTCGGCCCTTGGGACATTGATGATGCTTGTCTGCGTCATCGCTTTCACTGTCTATTCGGTACTGATGAAGAGGCTCAATCAGAGGATGGACCCCAGGTTCTCTACCCCGGCCAGTCTCTGGCTCGGTTCACTGATGATGGCCCCCCTGCTCTTGCTTGAAAAGGCCCCTCTGTATCGACCGCTCCCCCTCCAGCCCTTATTGGTCCTGCTCTTCCTGTCGGTGTTCGGGGTCGGGGCTTCCTATATGTTCTATTTCATGGGACTGTCCAGGGTCAAAGCCTCCAAGGGAGTCTCGCTGATGTACCTGAAGCCGTTCCTTGCAGGTTTCTTTGCAGTTCTCCTTCTTCAGGAGGCCATCTCCTTCCAGAGGGCGATATCCATAGTCATCGTAGGCCTGTCCCTCTATCTGATCCTGGAAGAGGGCAGGGTCAAAGAGCTCATCAAGGGTTGGATGAAGAACAGGTCAGGTCCATGACCTGCGGAAAGAGAGCCCCATCTTCGCAAGCCTTTCAAGGACGGGTCCATAGATCGCCGGTACTGAGGGTATCATAACACCGGACAGTCCTTTGAGCTCTCCTTTTAGTACCATCTCCGCGGCCAATGCCGCTGGAAGGCCCACCGTCCTTGACATGGCGGAGTCCCCATCAGGGATACCTTTGGCTATCAGCGTTGATCTGATAGTGCTCTTCCCTTCGCTACCGGACGTCCCGAACCGATGTTCTAGGACGATCATGTCCCGTTCTCCTGGAGCATAGTTGAGCTTCGTCTCCAGGAGCACAGAAAGGGCATCGATCCTGCTGCTACCCTCGATGATCGGTATATCGGAGAGAAGGCCCAACCATTCCCAGTTGGAAAGGACCCTCCAGTTGTCACGTGTCCTCAATAGCTTCAAGGCCCGCCCCCTTATATCGCCAGGGCCGGGGGCAAGTCCCTCAAGCAGGCCACGGTAGGTCTTCGCGTTCGCTGGGGAATCGTCGAGCATACCGATATCGTGAAGCCCCTTCCAGGTATCGCACCAACCCTTGTTCCTCAGCGTTCCTCTAAGGACGGTCCGTGCTTCTGGTATACCGTAGGTCGCGGCATACGGGACCGAGTCCCTGTTCGGGTAGCCCTCGAACTCCCCCAACCCCGCTATTGGTACATGGACATAGGACCCGAACAGCTCCCTTCCAGGGACCTCTATGTCCCTGCCGTCTTTCCTGAACCTTGCGCTGTTCCTGGACGCGAGAACGACACCTCGAGGGCTCCATGAGAATTTGTAGCCCCAAGGGTTGGTATTATGCTCAGGCGACGGCAGACCCCCGCAGTAGGATACGAACTCCTGAACGCGGACATCCTTGCTCTTGAGCTCATCGATTATGCTCATGGCCTCCATGTGGTCAATGCCCGGGTCCAGGCCTATCTCGTTCAGGAACAGTAGCCCTGCGTCCTTTGCCCGCGCATCCATCTCCCTCATTGCGGGGCTTACATAGGAGGTGGTGATCATGTGCTTCCCCTCCTCAAGGCAGGCCCTTGCCACCGCAGGATGGTGGGTGTAAGGGAGCAGGGATATGACGACCTCATGGTCCGATACCAGTCCGAGTAGGTCCATCTCATAGGAGATATCAAAGGCCAATGGGTCGCCTTTAGGATGCCCCTCCACCAATTGAACGGCCTTCTCGACCGTCCTGCTTGCGACCGTGACATCGAAACCTCCGACCTCGAGGAGGTATCTGATCAGTGGCCTGGCAACTAGTCCGGCTCCCAGCACCAGAACGTTCCTGATAATATCACCCCTTCCTTTCCAACGACCTCTCGAGATAACTATATACGGGAGTGAGCTGGCCATTGTGGACTATGACCGCGTTCTTGATGGGTTTGGGCAACTTCAAAGATGAGAAATCCGTCGAGAGGTCCGTGGCCGCGATGTGGGGGAGGAACCCCTTCAATCTGTCCCCGAAGTATTCCGAGGACTCCTCAGGAATCTCGCATGGCAGGTTGTCAACGGCCATGATCACCGGTCCTGACCCTCTCCACCCCGGAAGGGCAGTATCCTCCCATGGTTCGTAAACATACACGGGGTCCTCCGGGGTCGTCGGTTTGATGGTCGCCTCCACCGCCCCCTCGATATCACAGCTGATATCGCCTATGACCCGGAGCTTGGCAGGACGGTGTTCAGAGTAGAGCTCCTTGAGCCGTTCCTTGGTCACCAATCGAGGATATCTTGCGTCCCAATAGATGCAGTTCAAGAGCATGGTCATAAAGGGCAGGTACTGGGAGAAACGGGACCTGTATCTCTCCGGGTGGTCATAGTATTCCTTCAGATTGAACGGTTCCGCAGCATCCACCCTTTCCACCATATCGATCTCATTGAAGACAACTTTGTAAATGTTCTGTCCGGAGTCCTTCCGGTTCTTGAGATTGGGGAGCTCCTGGGGGCTGACCTCCTTGACCGGTAGGAGGTCGAGAATGTCCTGAACGCCTTTGGAAACGTTGCCTGAACCGGAAATACCGATGACAAAGGGTCTAAGCGTATAGGGGATGCCGTAGGACACTATCATCCGGCCTATGGACGATATATGCTCGCGGATGTTGTGCAGGTTGCCATACTCGTGGGCCCTCATTATGGACGAGAACGGGTTCCTCAGTCCTTCCCATTCGAGCCTCCTCCCCAGGGCCCATAGGGAATCCACAACTCCGGCGATACCGGCATGCCAGCCGAAGAAGATGAGCCGCCGGTTGTTCTCATCCACCACCTTCTCGTAATCGATGAGCGTGCAGCCCAGGTCCATTATCTTCTTCAGCATCCCCATGTTATGGGGCTGCCCCTTGATGGTATGGGAGAAGAACATGTAGGTCTTGTTGCTCTCCAGCTCGAAGGAAGGTATCTCCTTCACACCGAGGATTATGTCCGCATTGGAGAGGTCCTCGGTAACCGTGGCCCCAGCTTCTCTGTAGGATGCGTCTGAGAAGACCCTCAGGTCGGACGGTTGCACAATGAACTCGAGCCCGTTATCGTTGATCAGCCTCTGGACCTGGACCGGATCGAGAGGGGCCCTCCGCTCCCACCTGTTCTTAGTCTCTCTCCTGATACCCAGTTTGTTCATGGTCATCCCTGACCGGCAATGGACAACTGGGATTATAAGGGCTCTGTATTCTTAGAGCATCCCTCATTTCTTATTGTACTTCGGTAGGGTCCCGTGCTTCTTCTTGAACTCGTCCAAGGCTTCCCTCCAGGCAGTTTCGGCCTCTTCCGGGGTAGCGAAATATTCCACCGAGAAGAACTTTGCACCATCGGCTGGGGTCTCAGCACCGGGTAGATGTTTGAGGAGATGCTTCTGAACATTCCCCTTCCCCAGGAAGACCGGTTTCTTAAGTTCGTCGGCCAGCCTGTACAGGCCCCATCTCTTCTCGACCTGAGAGACAAACTTCTCCGTATAGGGGTAGAATGTGAATTCCATTATCATGTCCACACCCGCGATATCATGGTCGTTCCTCATTTAAAAAGGTTCCGTTGGAGAGGTGGTCTCACGTACCTCGGAGACCGCCCAGAACATGGAACATTCCGACCTTGCTACCAGACCTGGTATCTACGTGGACGTTCCTGAACTTCTCCCCCTTTCCCAGCCCTGGGCCCATACCGAGCTCGTCAAGCACATGGTAGGCGAGCGCCGTCACGGCCTGATAGGAGCCATCCTCTACCTTGAGCGATATGCCGAGCCATCTACCACCTACCTCGATCGCCATGGATTGAAGCCCCACCGCACCCCCCTTCGAGACCACCCTCCCCGGAAAATCTTCCATGACGGCGGTGTCGAACCGACCGGTACCGGCGACAAGGTATGGCTCTCCCATCATGGCGTTCCTGATCCGATCGAGATGATTGTGGGTCCTCTGGGAGGAGGGGTTCCCCAACCTTGCGAACATTAGGGCGTATCTGTCCATGGTCAGAGCATGGTTCGGAAGTCCACAGCCATCGACACCGATGATGATCCGCTCCGGTTCCACGCCGGAGAGGTCTGAGACCGCCGCCGTGACCTCCGTCTGTGCCGGGTGGTCCATATCAAGATAGGAATCCAGAGGATAGCCCCTGAACCTGGACAGAAGGAGGACCCCCGCATGCTTTCCGGAGCAGTTGTCGTGTATGGGGGCGAACTTGCCCATGAGCGGTATTGCAGTCTCCTGGTGGAAGGGGGGGTGGCCTCCGCATCTGAGGTATGATTCATCAAGCCCCCCCTTCTTCAGGATGGACCTGACCAATTCGACATGGGCGGTCTCGCCCGAATGGGACCCCGAGACCACGGCGAGCTCCCTCTCGTTCAGGTCGAAGTGGTCGAAAGCCCCTGATGTTAGCAAAGGCAGGGCCTGGAAAGGTTTCATGCAGGACCTGCTGAAGGTGAGGTAATTGGGGTTTCCGCTGGAGAAGAGCAGCTCGCCCTTTTGGTTCACAACTGCGACGTGTGCCCTGTGGACAGCCTCGACCAATCCATTGCGCTCCTCCGCAATGACATGTGAGCCTTTGGCCTGCCGTTTCTTCCTCAGTTCTTCCAGGAGCATGCAGGGTCATACGATAGCGCATTTATTAATTTTCCAAACCGATATTGCCAGGACCTAGGGTGCATCTCACTTGGACATAGCCCTTTTAAAGAGCGGTATGGCAACGAAAAGAAGGACGGTCCCGAACCCGAAGAGGATGACCACTTCGGTCAGAATGTCCTGGACCCCCGCTCCCAGCACTATGACTTTCCTCATGGCTTGTATGGCATAGGTAAGGGGGAGGGCTTTGGAAGCATACTGCATGTACCAGGGCATCTGCTCTACAGGGAAGAATACCCCCGAAAGGAACATCATTGGGAACTGGAGCAGCATCATGAACATCTGAGCGGTCTCCTCGTCCGATGCGATTGAGGTTATTGTGATGCCTACCCCGATGAAGCTGAAAATGCCAAGGAGCAGAAGGCCTATGACAAGCCATAGAGGACCGTTGACCGTGACCCCGAACAGGACTATCGCCAACAGGAGGACTATACCTCCCTGGGTCATACCTCGGACGCTCTGGGCCAATGTCTTGCCCATGATGATCGAGAACCTGCTCGTCGGAGCGGCAAGGATGCCGTCGAAAGTGCCCGTCTCCTTTTCGTGCGATATGGCCCTGGGCAGACCTTGCATAACGCTGAACATGACCAACAGCATCATTATCCCTGGAGCCAGGAACTGGAAATAGCTGGGGTTCCCCGGGACGGTCCCTTTATTGCTGACCTTGAACGGTGTGACCAGCGCTGAAGATGCATTCTTGTCAAGACCGATCGTCCTATTGACCGTTGACGCAGCCTTCAAAGTGCCAGTCCTGGATATTGCACTGTCCAATGCTGCCATGACCTGCAATGATATCTGTGGCTTGGATTGGTCGTACAGGACGGTGACAGGTCCCTGTTTGCCCGAACCTATGTCCTTAGTGAAGTTGTGACCGATTATTACTGCCCCGCTCATCCTCCCCTTGGTGATCAGGTCCCGTGCCTCGCTCTCGGAACCCGTTGTCCTGAAATCGAAGTAACCCGACCTTTGTCCCATTTCTTCAAGGTCCACTATTAGGGCAACGGATTCGTTCCCGTAGACACCATCGTTAATGTCCTGGTTCACCAGGGCGATGGGCATGTCCTTCAATGTGCTGCCAGTTGGAAAGATATACCCTGTGAGGACCATCATGAAGAGAGGGAAGATGATGAGCATTACCAGGAGCATCCTGTTCCTTGAGAACTCGAGAAGGTCCTTCTGTGCTATCCAGATCGAGTGTTTCAATAGATGGGCGATCTTCATCCGATATCACCTCACCCTGCCGCTCCCGGACCTTCTCCAGGGCCCATGACCACCCTTCATGGGGACCTTGTCCTTCACCTCATCGACCATGGACCTACCTGTGAAGTGGAGGAACACGTCCTCAAGGGATGGGCTGGAAACGGACGCGTTCCGCAATCTCAGGCCGTTCTCCCTCACTGCGCTCAGAACCTCTTCGAACGCATTTTCCCTTGAGACCATCACCTTTACCCGGTTCTCTGTCTGCGCAGCACTTAGGACGGATTCTGCCCTACTCAACCTGTCCGCAGCGTCGGGCGGAGGATCGAAAAGGTCAAGGTCCACGATGGTCCGCCCTTTCTCGGTTATCCTCCCCTTTAGCTCAGAGGGGGACCCGATGGCCGCGATCCTGCCCTTGTCGATAAGACCTATGCGGCCGCATAGGACATCTGCTTCGTTCATGATGTGGGTCGTCAGTACGATCGTCAGGCCGTCGGACCTGTTCAACCTCTGTATCAGCTTCCGTATCTCGGTCGTGCTCTGTGGGTCCAATCCGAGGGTCGGTTCGTCCATGAACACCACCCTGGGTTTTGACACAAGGGAACGGACGACATTTATCCTCTGTCTCATCCCAGTTGAGAACTTGCCGATCTGTGTATCGGCCCATTTTGTCATGTTCACGATGGTCAAAAGTTCCTCGATGCGATCATCAAGCGCCCTCCTGGGAACGTTATAGAGCCTGCCGAAGAGCCTGAGGTTCTCCCGAGGGGTCAACCTATCGTACATTATCATCTTCTCGGATACTATACCGACCATCTCCCTGACCTTATGAGGGTCCCTAACGATATCATGACCTGCTACCGTTGCCGTGCCGGAAGTGGGCCTGGATAGTGTTGTTAGCATCCTTATTATGGTGGATTTTCCAGCGCCGTTAGGGCCCAATAGACCGAATATCTCCCCCTCATTGACACAGAAGTCCACACCATCCACGGCCGTGAAACCACCGAACTTCTTTGTCAGACCTTTCGTCTCGATATTGCAGGAATGGCCCGGGCTGGTCACTCTCACCCCCCCCTTGTCCTAGAACTTTTCATTCCCTGCTTTTTTTCAGACCTCTTGAGGAGGTACTTGACCCGCTTGCCCGTCGCCTCCATATCCTCCAGGACCCCGGCCAAAGATGAGGCTTTGAATAGGACCATCGAAGGGCCCCCCATCCCATATCTTGACATGACGATGAGCGTGTCACCGGGTTTTATATCACATTCTTTCCTGATGTTGACAGGTAGGACTATCTGTCCCCTGGAACCGACCGTCGCACTACCTATTATGACGTTCTCGGGCATGAAGGCACCTATGTGCGGTAAGGTCGGTCACTATTTATGCATTATCATACTTATCATACATTTCATATTTTCATTTTTTAAGGGTCGATCCACGAGCGTCCACATATGCGAAGGTCAAAGCCCCAACTTTGGTAGGGCCTGATATGGGATGAAGTGGGACAGGACGAGCCTGGGATAGGGTTCGTTAAAGGACCATGGTCGGATAATTGCCCTTCACGAAGTACATCAGACTGTGTCCGTTCTCCGGACCGATGTAATACTGGTAGGCTATGTTCAGGGCCAGGTCCGGTGTGATGACTATCTCGAAGAAATCGTGGAGCGCATGGAGGTCCTCTCCCACGTACGTGGGGGTGGGGTCGGCCTTGGTGAAATTGATGGAAGGGGTCTGTGATGCACCGAACGGGTCCATACCTCCATAGACGTACCATTCGCTCTCGGGAGATATTGGTAAGCCATCTGAAGCATAGAAGGCCACTGCAACGGAGCCGTCGGGACCGGCATTTATAGTAGGATAATCGAAGAACGCCTGGAATGGTGTCATGTTCCAGGTCTCCCAGGTCCTGCCGGCATCCAGGCTCCTCCCGATGAAAAGGCTAGTTCCGTTCTCCACGCCGTTGGTGGCATCGTTCCAGAGGACCCAAACGATACCATCGCCATAGGTGGATACCACAGGGTACTCTCTTCCGGGACCATCCCTGTGGCCTATGAGCACGGGATCGTCCCAGTTCCAGGACCTGCCGCCGTCGTCGCTGACGTACATCAATATGTCGGCCGCGGCCCCGACCTCGCTCTCCGATACTATGTAGACATGGTCCCCGTTCCGGTCTGCATCTATATGGGCCCACCCGTTCCCCGGGACGGGTTCTCCGGCCGTCCAGGTCCTGCCCCCGTTCCCGGACCGGTAATACCAGTACCTTCCACCATTGACCTCGACAGCATTGTTGCCAAGATAATGGAGGACACCGGAGGCCTGGGCCGATATCCAAGGCCGGTCATCAAGACCCGTTGTCTTCTGGACCCTCACGGAGTATTGATAATTTCCCTGGTCCGCCCAGACATGGATGTGGTTGTCCAAAAGGTATGTGTCAACGAAATAGACATAATCCCTTCCATCTATGGCGATATCCCCTTCGTCACCCAGGTATGTCTTCCAGAGGTCGCCCCTGAGCCTTGGTTGGGACGGGGAGTCCCATGTGGCCCCCCCATCGGTGCTTACGAAGAACCAGGAAGCGGGATAGTCCCAAGAGCTCTTGTCGTCGAGGTTCTTGTGGGCGGTGTAGAAGAGGGCACCGGTCGAGTCGGATGCAATACCGGGTTCGTAACCTTGCTTGTTGAAAGCATAGGGTTCTCCGAACTGGACAGCGACAGGCTCGGGAAGGGGCGTTTCATCCTTCCCGTCACCTGCGGGGGTCGGGCCGCTCGAGACCGCGGTGATGAGGATGATGATCACGACTATAGCTACCACGGCTCCGGCGATCGATATGCCCAGGACGCCCTTTCTCTTCATGGCCATCCTACCTTGATGGTCTCGTGGACTTATAAAGATAGCACTGCTCCCTTTGACCTATGTTAGTCCCAGTATCTCCCGGACCCTGTCATCATCTGCTTGTAGATGGCGAGCGGCCATTGGCCTTCTTTGCCGCCCTTCGTTTTGGGCATCTCCTCCGAATAGATGAAGCAGCTCCGCAGTATCCCCAGAAAGAACACTCTCCTCTTGGGAACGAAGATGTTCCGTTTGTTGATGTAGCCGTTCTGGTCTATCATCAGCACCGGGCTGCCGCTCGAGCCGGGGAATATGGACCCGTCGAGGAGGAACATGGATTTCCCGTTAAAGTCAATGGAGAACGGGGTCGCTGTCGTCCCTTTCCTTACGACCGGTAGATAGTTCACCTTATCATGGACATCGTTCGGATAGCCTATGAAATAGACGTCCTCAAGGGCATCTATCATCGTTCTTCTCTGCCTCATTGTCGGTACCAGGTCCTTGGTGAGGGCCTGGACGTAGGTCCTGTCCCTGTTCTTCCTCAGGAAATCGTAGATGAAGGAGACCGGCATGATCGCGAGGTCGATGTCGTCAGGATGGTGATGCCACCCTTTCCAGACGTCTTTGACCTTGAGGCTCACCTTGCCTTGAGGGTCGGGGAGGTCCCCGATCCTTGAGTGCAATGTCAGTGTACCCTCGTTCAGTTCGTTCACCACATGGCTGTTGGACACCAGGAAGAGGTGGTCGACGCCTGCGAAGCGATGGTTGTAGAAGAACGCTGTCCCGCTGACCTTGTCCCCGTCCTCGCTGATGCCGCTCATCCGGACAGTGATGTAGAAGAGCCTTTCGAGCAATGAGGGACCTTTGATCATCTTCCCATATCTCCCCGTCCCATCATGACCCACTTTTATGTAAATAATACTGCCCGCTCCGAACAGCTTGGACCGATAAAAGAGGTTGTATTCGGACCGCTAGGTTGCGGGCGGAGGGATAGGTCAGGGACTGTGGGGATGATGACCGGAAAAATGTTGACAATTACCCCCGCCTGTCCGACATTTAAATATATTATTAGGAGCAATCCCATTTTGTCTGTTACGTGGGGGAACTAAACATGAGGGTAATGACGATAGTAATAACAATGACATTTGTGTGTCTCGCACTAGCTGGAATGTTGAGCATCGAGGGCGAAGGGGCTAGGACGTGGGAGAGCAAGCACATCTATTCCGGCCAGTGGTTGTTTTTCGAGGTCGGAAATCTGGACAAGGGTGTGGAGATAGAATACGGTGTAAAGGTCACCACCCCGGACGAGTCCGTGAACCTGGCGTTCATGGATTCGACCAACTACGCGGCCTTCTCTTCCAGCGTAGGAGAGACCTTCGTGGGCCAGGACGTCCAGTACCAGGTCAGGAGCAGGGAGGCCAAATGGACGACCCCGTACCAGCAGCAGTGGTATTTCGTAGCGATATCCGATAGCGGGTACGAGATCGACATCGATTATTATGTCGAGGCCAAGGAGGACTCGACAGATGTCGCCTGCCTTGGCAGTATATTCGCGGGGGTTTTGATCCTCCTCGCAGTAACCGTAGCGGTCTCCTACCTGAGAAAGTAGGTTTCGGTTCATTGTTCTGATATTTTAGCGCTAAGTACGTGGGATAATGGGGGTTCGAGAGATATGCGCGGAGTAGATAAGGGAGATGCGGTTAGAATTGGATTGGTATTCCTGCTGGTATCTGTCCTGATCACCTCTGGATGCATCCAGGAAGAGAAGGACGATGGGGACAAGAATAAAGGTGGAGGGGGTCAGACCGGGGGGGCGGACACGGACAAGGATGGGGTACTCGATGCCACTGATGCTTTCCCTAGCGACCCTGCCGCATCGGTCGACACCGATGGCGACGGACTGCCGAACCAGTGGAACCCCGGCCAATCGCAATCGAACTCTACGACCGGCCTGACGATAGACCCCTACCCCAACGATCCGAACAACGGGGCGGGTGATGACGATGATGATAATAATACAAACAACAACACCTCCGGGGACACTTGGACGTTCATGGTCTATATGAGCGATTGCGACCTGGAGTACTTCGCTCTACTAGATTTCAACGAGATGGAATCCATAGGCAGCGGGGACAAGTACAATATCGTCGTACAATTGGACAGATGGGAGAGCGACTCCGAAAGGGATGACCGGTCGAACGGGGACTGGCGGACGGCTAAGAGGTTCCTGGTGAAAAAGGACGCGAACGCCGAGCTCATAAGCTCGCCGGCGATTTCGGACCAGGGGGAGATAAACTGCGGGGACCCAGCACAGCTGGTTAGCTTCGTTAAATGGGCTATGACGACCTATCCCGCGGAGCATTACTTCCTTGACCTCTGGGACCATGGTGACGGTATCGAGGGCGTCTGCTGGGACCAGTCGACCCCGGGTAACGACCAACTAACGATCAAAGAGCTGGGGTCCGCATTGTCACAGATCACGAACAACGGGGCCAAGAAGCTCGACATCATTGGGTTCGATGCGTGCCTGATGTCGACCATAGAGGTCGCCTACGAAATGGCGCCGTATTCCAAATACATGATAGCCTCCGAGATAACCGAACCAGGCTCGGGCTGGGATTACTCCTTCCTTTCCGCGCTCGCCACGGACCCGACCATAGGCGCGGTCCCGCTCGGTAAGAAGATAGTTGACACCTTCGTGGCACAGAGGACCGAGAACCCTGCGCAGTCCCATACTTTGAGCCTCCTGGACCAATCCAAGGTCGGAGGTGTGAAGTCAAACCTGGACCAGTTCACGGCCGCGGTCAAGAATGCAAGCGGGACAGAGCTGTCGGTCATGAAGCAGGCCAGAGAGAGCGCTCAGCCGATAAAGAAAGGGTCTTCTTCCAACATGGTGGACATATACGATTACCTGACCAAGGCAAAGACACTTTCCGGGAACGGTAATGTCCAGACAGGTGCGCAGAAGGTCATCGATTCGCTCGGCGGCTTCGTCCTCCACTTCCTGAAGTTCAGCGGGACCAATGACCTCAACGTTGACAATGCGCATGGATTGAGCATATACGCCCCAGAGTTCGGTCTGGCCCAGCAGGACGAGTACGCCGACACATCGTTCGAGGACGATTCGAGCTGGGACGAGCTCCTGGACGATTACTACAGCGAGTTCCAGGTGGACCAGGTCATATATTTCGTCCCGGCGACATTGATGTACATGACGACCGACGGGGACCTGGACGGTGACCAAGATTCGCTCTGGGTACAGTTCGAGATCAACTCCCGGGAGGACTACGTCTACGGATACCTCTCTATTGATGTCTATGACGCCCTGGGATATCTCATAGACTACCTCGAGTATAACTTCGTCATAAGCACATACGAGACGATCTCCGTAGAACTGGGGGAGCTCGGGTTCGCACTGGAAGAGACCGACGGGGAGCCAGGGTATTACCAGATGGTCATCTACATGTGCCTTGGCGACCAGTTCGATATAGACTACATCCAGGACTATGCAGAGACCGACCTTGTTTGGCTCGAATACTATGAGGGTGGCGGTGGGGGCGGATAGGTAATATCGAGAAGTGATAGGATATTTTTTTTTGTCCCGGTCCACTGATAGCCATTAGGAGCGATCGTTCGCCCATACCGACACCTTATTAAGGTCACTGTTCAATCTATATCAATAGGATGGGGGTGTTGGTCTGAAGGATGTTGGAAAAGGGAAAATACAAACCAGACAGGAACGGATAGAGAACGCCTCAGAGCTTTTCCTCAAAGCCTTTGACAGGGTCATGAAGATGCGCTCTGTCGAGGAAGACCTTGACCGGGCGGCGAACAGTCTCCTTGAACTTGGTGTGCAGCCTTTTCATCTGATACGACCTGTGAGGTCGTTCTGCGAACCTCTGGAGATAGAAGGCGATATATCGGATCGGATCGGGTCCCGGCTCTCCCTGATGAGGAAGGTAGGAAGCGGGAACCCTCTTTTCGAGGAAGAGTTCGCAAGAGCGCTCATTTTGGGGGGGATGGGCGACCCTCTTTCGAACCCTGCGATCCCCGGGTGCAGGGTTATCAGGGACCGCGAGACACTGATGAGGATGGCATCGCTCGCTAGAGCCATCAGGGCTCGATCATATGGGACTGGTGATGGTAATGATGCTTTTTTCAGGGAGGACTTCCTCTTCAATGCATTTGTTCGTTCGATGGTCAAGGGTGGGATGGGAGGCCCTTCCATATCAGAAAGTGCTGATATGATGTACCGCCCCGGCTTCCAAGCTGCACCCATCAGTACGAACTGGTCATACTGGTTCGACTGGCTATATTTCCTGATGGACCATCCGACCGGGGAGGGGTTCCATGAACCTCCACAATGTATGAACTGCGGTAGATGCCTGGACGATCTGGGGGTCCAAGAATGTCCCGGTTGCGGGGAGGACCCATGGCAGTGGTGGTTCCAGTGGTTCTACGCAAGGCATGCACCGGAGGATATGACGGAGAGGTCCTGGGACATGTTCCAGCTCCATACCTATACGGATGGCAGGGTATTCCACCCCAGGACCGAAGGGTGGATATCGTCCCTGACCCACATACCAGTTCAAGAGGAGGGGCGGTTCAGGCTGGATGTCGTATCCAGGGCGGTTGTGATAGCACCCCTCTTGTGGGCACCGCCGGGGGGGATAGTGGACCTTGACATCTGGCACTCGGTGGGGTTCGGTCCCTATCCCGCCACATCCATCAGGCACCCTTCCTATAACGATGCCAACGGGATCCCGGTGGAGTTCGCCCATAGGAGCCCGTTCGAGAAGCTGATCATGAGAGGAACGCTGGATGCTCGCAGCGGGGAGCATAGCCTCGATATTATGGAAGGAGCTATAAGATACGATGCGACCGACCCTGTCGGACCCGGACGTTCTAAGGTCACCATAGGATCCTCCACCATCGATACCGGGGAGATGAGAGATGGGAAGGCTCGGTGGAACGCTCTGACCCCTGTTGTCGAGGGGCCGGGTGTGTTCATAGTGAGGGAGGAGGTCACCTACATCCTGGAGGACCCCTTGGCATCGGGATACAGGTCGATATTGCCAATTTATACAGGACAACCTGGTGGATGGTTCGAACCATTGTCTTATAGGGTGGTAGAGGCCGATCGATGAGGAAGGA
Organism: Thermoplasmatota archaeon; assembly: GCA_025457865.1. Lineage (GTDB taxonomy): Archaea > Thermoplasmatota > Penumbrarchaeia > Penumbrarchaeales > Penumbrarchaeaceae > JALOTP01. The sequence continues at coordinate 49,976 of JALOTP010000012.1, forward strand.
TCACTAACGCTCCCTTTTGTACCTCTGATAGTGTCTGATGTCCTTCTTCAAGCTTCTCCATCTAGCCTTTTCAGCCGACGCCGCGGACATGTCTGCCCTCATCCTGGTATGATGCAGCTCCCTCTTCATCTTCTGGTAGCTCTCGTACCTCTCCCTTGAAAGCTCCCCGTTCTCCAACGCGTTGAGAATTGCGCAGTCAGGTTCTGTAAGGTGCTGACAGTCCTTGAACCTGCAGTTCTCTGAGAGCCCCTGGATGTCCGCGAACGCATTGTCTATGTCCTCGTCCTCTGCCCAGAGCTGGAGCTCCCTGATACCAGGATTGTCGATGATCAATGCCCCCGACCTGAGGAGGTACAGCTCCCTTGATGTGGTTGTGTGCCTGCCCTTGTCCATATTTCCGACGGAAGAGGTCCTGATCCTCTCCTCTCCAAGGAGCCTATTGATCAACGTTGATTTGCCGGAGCCCGAGGACCCGAGAAGGCAGATCGTCCTGCCCGGGACCAGAGATTTCTCGACCTCTTCCACCCCGGTTCCGTTCAATGCGCTCATCATCAGGACCGGTATGTTCCCTGCGATATCGAGGACCGCGCTCATCATAGCGTCCGGGTCCTCAGCGATATCGCATTTGTTGAGGAGGACCAACCCTTCTGCCCCTGATGAGGAGATCATCACAAGGTAGCGTTCCAGCCTCCTCAGGTTGAAATCGCCGTCCATTCCCATCATGACGAAGATGGTGTCTATGTTGGCGGCCACAAGCTGTTCGGAGGTCGCCTTTCCCGGAGCCTTCCTGGATATCCTGGTCCTTCTGGGGAGGACCATGACGATGGAAATGGTGCCCTGGACCTCCTTCAATACGACCCAATCGCCCACGACCGGAGGTCCTTCAGGCCGGGTCCTCAGTTTGCCGGAATTGTTGGGTATGCGCTCTCCCTTTTCTGTCATCACGTGGGACCGCTTGCCGTCGGAACTGAGGACCCTTCCCAGGAAAGTATCTTCTAAAGAAAGAGATGAATAGTGTTGATGTGTGTTCTCATCCAGACCGAACGAACCGAGGAACATATCATTTCCTGGCCAGCAGTAAGAGAGATGCATATTTCAACTGTTCGATTCATGGACAATGGAAATGGCGACTGGGTCAAAGGGAAGAGCAGATTTAATAATGGACCTGACATTTGACCCGCTGCCAACGCACCTTGCGAGGGTAGCCAAGTGGTTAACGGCGACAGACTCAAGATCTGTTCCTTAGTGGTTCGTCGGTTCGAATCCGGCCCCTCGCATCTCATTTTAATATTATCAAAGAGAGGCCGGATTCGAACCTTGGTTCCTTTGGAACGTTAGCATTGAGAGAGTCAAAAAGTTCCAAAGGTCTGGAAAATGCCCAAGGCATTTTTCAAAGACGGATCCGGCCCCTCGCATCTCATTTTAATATTATCAAAGAGGGGCCAGTTTCGAATCCCTAAAGAAGAATTTCATCGTCTTCCAGGAACATATACCGTGGAGACCTGGGTCGTGTAGGTCTTCCCGCCCTCCCTTCTCTGGACATAGGTGATGAACACCCATCCCCCAGGGACCGATGCCTTGTGGATATGAAGGTCTTCCGGGAGCGTGTCGTCGAACTTTGGTTCTTCGGGTGTCTCAGGGTCCGTCAAGTTCGTTCCTCCTTGGTATACGATGATGAGCGACTATGTGGTATCTAAAGCATATGGCATCAGGGCGGAACGACCCTAAGGGGTCCATTGGCGTTGCTCCGTCCCAAGCATAGCCTTCAATACCAGGGGAAAAACCGACCACATCCAGCTTATATATGGGATAATTCGATATTGTATTACTTTATAAAGTGTAAAAGGAGCTGTTTGATATGGAACATAAAAAGACCCTAACGATGATATCATTGTTATTGCTTGTCCTGTCAGGACCCGTTCTTATCAATCCTCAAGAAGGCATTGGGGGGGAGATAGCCCTTGATGGGAACAAGACGGGTACGATCGTTCCAACGGTCAGCAAGATAGGTCCGCAGTATGGTGGCAGTACTCTCCATGTTGGTTCTGGCCAGACATATTCGAATATCCAATCTGCCCTCGATGGTTCGATCGATGGGGACATAATAGTTGTTCATCCCGGGAAATATACAGAGAACGTGGTCGTAGGCAAAGCCGTCCATATCCGGGGTATGAAGGGTGCCATAATAGAGGGCAGCAATCTCATCGCCATCAGGATAACGACAAGCAACGTAACGGTAACCGGTATGGGCATCAACAACTCCAGCAACGGGGTCTTTTCCACCAGTATGGGATTGAACATCTCCGACTGCAACTTCTACCGAAATACCTTGGATGTTCGATTTGAGGTTGTAAACAATACTCTGACCAATGACTTTCTTGGTTACCCTCTGGAGCTCATCAACAATACGATAGACCACGCATCCAATTCGAACATGATTGACATCACATTGACCTTAGGATCCAACTGGAGACCTGTCAACATAAGCATAGGCTCGGTCATGATATCCAGGAATAGGATAACCAATACATTGAACAGAGGATATGATGTCAGGATCCGAGAGACGTTTTCCCTGGTCAAGGATGCCAACATTCTGATAGGGGATATCTGGGCATTGAAGAACAATTTCTCGTCCATGGATTACGGGATATCCTTGACTCGGACCTTGACCGACCTTGAAGATATGGACGTGGGTATAGGCGGTGCATACCTTGAGGGGAACTGGGTGACCAATCCCAGGACACAGGGGATCATGATCACAAATACGTTCTCCAGATGGACAGGGACCACAAAAGGTGACCTGGGACCTATGGTCGTGAGGGAGAACAGGGTCGTATCCACCTCATTCTCAACATCGGGAGTAACGGTGAACCCGGTCCAATTCTCCCAATGCACGGGCATGTCCAGCCTTACGATCGGTGACATCGACATCTCCTCGAACATCGTCAATGTCAGTAGCAGGGCTGTTTACATAAACACCAACCAGCCGATGAACAGTTGCTCCGGGAACGCATCCCTCACAGTTGGAGAGGTCTCTGTTCGGAACAATGATGTCGTATCAAGGGGCAGCATCGGGGTGAACTATGTATTGACCACATTATCGCTCAATTTCAATTCGACCTCAAGGTTCGGTAATGTAACGTTCTATGGCAACAAGGTCGTTTCATCCATCAGCCAGGGAATAACTGTCACGATGACCGATATCACAAGTTCAATGTCAGGCAATGCGGCCTTCGGTCATGGAGGGTTCGAATTCCAGAACAACAGGATCACATCCAGCAGCTACAGTATCTATTCGACGTTCACAAGGGTGGGAAAGGGCGCATCAGGTTACTCCAAGTTCTCGATGGGCAAGGTTCTGGTCCAGGGGAACATCCTATCCGGTTCGAACGGCGTAAGGGTCTCCATGAGCGATACCCTGACCAATGGGGATGGGAGGTCGATAGCGGCCTTAGGGGATGTGGAGCTGCGGTCCAACACCATCAAGAGCACGTCCCAGTCCCTCTACCTCTCGCTTACCAACATGGTGTCGCACATCAAGGGGAACGCTTCGGCAAGTATGGGAAGGGTCTCCATGGTCGAAAATACCCTTCGATCGAACACAGATGGCATCTATATGACAATCGACACTATATGTTACGACCTGACAGGTGGGACCACATCGGAGTTCGGCGGATTGGGCGTTGAAGGGAACACGATGAGTACGGTTAACTACGGTGTGAACGCGGTCCGAATGAGGTACCTCGGGGAGAACCTCTATGACAATTCATCGACCGAAGTTGGTGAGGTCTCGGTCTCGGGGAACGACCTGACGAAAGGGACAGGCATCAATATAGGGATATTCTCATACCTCGGCTTCTACCTGTATGGCAATTCCACATTCGACATGGGCGGGCTCAGGGTCAACACCAATAAGGTCAATTCGAGCAGTACCGGGATCTCTCTGGGCCAGTGCAGCTATCTTGGGAGCAATGTCCACGATAATGCCTCCTCGAGGATCGGTGAAATGAGCATCGACGGGAACGTTGTGAGCTCGAGCGGCATAGGTATCACTATCCCGTCCCCTGGCATCATAGCCTGCACGCTGTCAGGATACTCGATATCATCGGTCGGCCTCCTATCGGTCGAGGACAATAACGTCACATCGGGTGACATCGGGATAAATGTCGGGACCTTCGGGCCAGTTGGGACCGAGCTCTACGGATCATCACAGAGCGAGATGGACGGGCTGAGCATATGTGGGAACCATATCATATCTAAGGGCCTAGGCATCAACCTGGGATCAGCTTACAACCTGGGCAGCTCCCTCTCGGGGATCTCACGTTCGGAGGTCGGGAAGGTCAGGATCTCCGATAACACAGTTACCTCGAGGTCGCATGGCGTCTATGTTGAAACCTACCAGGAGGTTGGGTCCAATAACGGAGGGCGATCCAATTCGTCCATAGGGGGCCTTGAGATCTCTAGCAACACCATCTCTTCGGACGGGTTCGGTGTGTTCACCGGGACGCCCTATATCATGGGATACATGAACACGGACGATTCCTGGACAGAGATAGGCGATATATCGTTCAGCGGGAACACCATTGTATCGAACGGTACCGGCATATTGGTCGGCTTCATCGGAATGGTCAGCTACCATCTGAGGGGGAACGCGACGGTAAGGGTCGGCCGCTTCGGTTTCGATGGGAACACGATCTCTTCGAACGCATCCGGCATACATCTCCTGGACGCGATGGAGCTCTCCTACCTCTCCTATGACAACGTCACGACCCATCTGGACGGGCTTACATTGGACGATAATACCATCGATTGCAGGGATTCAGGCATCCTCGTTCCGGAGGTGCGCCTCGGGCTCCAGATGTTCGGGCGCTCGAGTACAATCGTCCGCCAGATCTCCTCTTCCAGGAATCGGATATCCTCAGGGGGAGGACTATCAATTGGAGTGAATGTTACGGAGATTCAGGGGAATTCGAGCTTGTCGATAGGGTCACTTGACCTCGATGGGAACGTCATTGAAGGGTCCGAAGGCAACGGTATAGCACTGGACCTATCGTTCTGGACCCTTGAGAACAGCACGTTCACCAATGGCCCTCCGAGCATATCTGATAACCGCCTCATCGATGTGAACTGGAGCGCGGTCAGGGTCATGAGGAAGGTGAACATAAGCGAGGATAGCACATTTACCCTTGGCGAAATGGAACTGGTGCATAACAATATTTCGGGGTGCTCGATCGGGCTGAACCTGACCAGCTGCGGTTATGTGGACGCCTACCTGAACAATTTCATAGGGAACGGGGCAGACGTCGTCTCCGACGATGGCACCAGCTTCACATGGAACTCCCCAGAGAAGATGTGGTACAGGCATAAGAATGCGAATCACTCGTACTTTTTAGGGAATTATTGGGACCGTTATTCGGGTCCAGACGCGGACGATAACGGTATCGGCGATGTCCCATACAATACCGATTATGGTCTGGACCTATATCCGCTGTCGTCAAATGTCGATGACCACTTTCCGCCGTGGAACGATGTGACACCCCCCTCGGTGACCATCCTTTTCCCTACGAACGGCTCCTATCTGAGACATACCGAATTTACTCTCAGTTATTCCATTTCCGACAACCTCCAGGGTTTTCGTGAGATATCGGTAATAGTGGACGGCCACCTGGTAGGAGGAAGGGCCAATTGGGACCTTTCGGACCCCGATACGGTCATCAGGATGAGCATAATAGCAAGTGAAGGCGTCCATACGATCGAGATTAGAGCGGTCGATATGGCCGGGAACGAGAACTCGACCTCTTCGACCTTCATGGTGGACATCACCGATCCAATCCTGACACTGGTGTCCCCGCAGGAAGGGGCCTTCCTGGCCTCAAATGACATCGAACTTGTCTGGGAGGGGAGCGACATCCCTTCCGGATTGGACCGGTTCGAGGTGAGGTTCGGCTCCTGGGAATGGTCGAACAAGGGCCTTGTTGGGAACCATACCTTTTCGGATGTGGCCGACGGCGAACATACCGTTCAGGTCAGGGTATGGGACAGAGCGGGGAACCAGAGGACCGTCTCAGCCCGTGTGGTCGTTGATACGATCGCACCCCAGCTCACTATACTTCACCCGGTCCAGGACCATTATTACAATTCATCACGGATAGAGGTCAGTTGGATGGTGGTGGACATGACGGAGGTCACTTCCGCCCTGGACCTGGACGGTAACGGATTCACCCCCTTGGGGAGCGCAACACAGCATGCTCTCTCAGGGTTGGTGGACGGAGAGCATGCATTGACGGTAAGAGTCACGGACGGGTCCCTCAATCGGGTCGAACAACGCGTGTCCTTCACCATTGATACGAAGGGCCCCCAGGCGAGCGTTCTCTCACCGATTAGGTACGTGAGGTCCTCTGATGTGGTCGTTGTCCTAAAGGCGAACGGGACCGGGTCCCCATTGGGAGCCCTATCGATGAGCTTGAACCGGGGTCCATGGACCATCATCGATTCACCCTATGTCGAGAACGATACACTGGAGTTCGACATGTTCGGTCTGGAAGAAGGTGACCATACGGTGTCCTTCGACCTGCCTGATATGGCCGGGAACCATTGGTACAATACCACCAGGTTCACCATCGATACGATACGACCCACGGTACTTACGGCATCTCCCCTGGGTACCGGTGTAAGGACGGACTCTTCGATATCGGTCGAGTTCTCCGAGACCATGGACCCGGTGCTCTTCGAGCTAGATATGGATGTCGAGGGGTCATTGGTATGGAACGCTCGAGCCATCACATTCGAACCGTATTCGAGATTATCTCCCGACACCGTTCACAGGGTCTATTTGAAAGGAAGTGACCTTGCCGGCAATCCTCTGCTCCATTCCTGGGAGTTCACGACCGCATCCAAGGGCACCATCATAGGCAGGATACTGGATGAGGGGGGGAAGTCCGTGACGGGAGCCTCGATAGTACTGGATACGGGAGAGACTACGAGAACTGGAATTGACGGTAGGTTCGCGATCGGGGCATCACAAGGGAACAGGACCGTGACGGTGACCTACAAGGGAAAGGTCCTGGACATCTTCGAGGTGGATATCACTGCAGGGGTCGAGACCGATGTGGGGGACCGGGTGGTCCAGGTGCCGAAGGGTAACGACCAAAGGGAACGTTCCTGGACATGGCTGGTCATCCTCATCCTGGCAGCCGTTGTTCTGCTGCTGGTCATCCTGTTCCTCTACTTCCTGCTGGTTCGGAAGGGAAAGGAAGGGGTGGAGGATTGGGGCATCGATCCTGACGAATGGATCGAAGAGTGAGCGGTTGTAAATTAAATACGAAAAGCCACATTCTCCTCGATCGAATGAGAAAAAAGGTCTCACAACCGTTCAAGTTCGAGCTATTCGACATAAACGGCAAGAGGCTCACTGCGACGAGGGACCTCTTCCGCCGTTACCTGGAGACCGATTGGGAGAAGAAGGACAAGAATGTCAAACTGTTCCAGTTCATCCTCCCCTTCGTCCTGGGAGCCGTCATCCTTGCTCTTAGCGTTGGTAGCGTGCTAGTATCTATGGGTTGGCCTACAGCGAAGAACCTCCTCAATGTCTGGCTGTTCTATGCGATCCCACTTATGGGCAAGGAGATACTCATCCCGAAGACCATCCTCGGTTCCAACCCCCCACCCGCGCTCCTCGTGGGTGCCGTCACTTCGCTCATAGACGTCTGCTACTGCCTATTCCTGATCTGGAACTACGACTGGATCAAATCCGTGAAGTACCTCGGCCCCAAGCTCACGACGGCCGAGGAGAAGGGTAAGGAAAGGGTCGCCAGGTCCAAATGGTTCTCCAAGGCCGCATTCTTAGCTACCACCATGTTCGTTCTCGTCCCCTTCAAAGGGGCCGGAGGCATCGGAGGGGCGATACTTGGTAGGATAATGGGTTTGAAGCCTTACAAGGTCCTGTTAGCGGTCCTTGTCGGTTCGATGGTTGAATCCCTCACCTATGCCTTTCTATCGGAATCGATAAGCCCCATACTGGATAGCTCTCCGCTCTTCGGTTGGCTCAAGACGGTCAATGTCCTCCAGATCTTCATGGTCATGGTGATGATAGTCCTGATAATATATGTCATAAGGAACCCGAAAAAGGCAGTGACGAACACGGCAGGGTCATTGACAAAGGTCATGGACCTTGCAGAGGAAGGGGTCATCGCCTTCGAGGGATTGAGCGAAAGGACGACCAGGTTCACCCTCATGAGCAATAGGGAGACCATAAGGGAACTGAACCAGGCGACCGATCTGCTGGTGGATCAGAGAATGGACATCATCACCGCACCGGTGAGGGTCCTTGGACCGCAGGGGGAGCAGCTGGCACTGGCCGTCAAGGAGAGCGGGAATGACGGCATATCGATTGCCAAAGGAGCGCTCAGAAGGACGGCCGGTAATGGTCTGTCACTATCCGGAAGGTCCTTGAAAAGAGCAGCCAGGATAACGGTCGTAGGATTACGGATGGCAAAGGGCGGTGTCAAGAAGGGCGAATACATAGTCCTCTTGGTCGGGGGGCATGTCCATAAGGTCCTGAGGGCGGACAGGGACTGACAATTGAGCATAATTGGCCAATGAATACCATATTGGTAAATTACCCGGTAAAAGAATAAATAATATGCCATCATTATTACTATGAGATCGAATACGGGAACAGAATGGAACGGGTCAGGTGCGTTCGGGATGGCCGACAAGACAAAGAAGACCGTCAGGAAGCGTGGCTACGGTTTTGGAACGGCCCCGGTCTTCCTGACCTCCGTCTGCGCTATCATGGGCGCCATAATGTTCTTGAGGTTCGGGTTCGCGCTCGGTCATGTCGGACTTCTCTATGCCCTTCTAATCATAGTCCTGGGTCATGCAATAACCATCCCGACAGGCCTTGCCGTTTCCGAGATAGCAACGAACCTCAGGGTGGGGGGAGGGGGCGAATATTACATGATCAGCCGGTCCTTCGGACCAAGGATAGGGGGCACGATCGGTGTCATGCTATATGCGGCCCAAGCGATCTCGGTCTCTTTCTACATCATTGGTTTCACTGAAGGGGTGAAGCCACTTGTACCGTTCATCCAGGAACAGCTCTTGGACCGATTGCCCTTCGGCATGGTCTACGACCCGAGGATGATAAGCATCCCCCTGGGTCTGGTGATGTTCACCATCCTTCTGACAAGGGGGGCGAACATCGGGATAAAGCTCCTCTATGTGATATTCGCCGGAATGATGGCAGGGGTGGCGGTCTTCATGATAAGCCCCTCCATGGCAGGTGCCCCATCAGGTATCACTGAGACCACGGCGAACCCGCTCCCGTTCATCACGGTCTTTGCCATTGTCTTCCCAGCCTTCACGGGGATGACGGCAGGGGTCGGACTGTCCGGTGACCTGAAGGACCCTGGAAAATCGATCCCCAAAGGGATAATGATCGCTATAGGCATGGGTTTCTTCGTATATCTGGCAATGATCATCAAATTGTATCTTAGCGCACCTACTGAATCACTTGCTTCCAATAATCTGATAATATATGACCTTGCAAAGGGGATAACGCCGAACATCAACCTTGGAGCGGTCATTCTCATTGGCCTCTTCGGCGCTACACTTTCATCAGCAGTGGGCTTTGCCCTCATTGCCCCCAGGACCTTACAGGCTCTGAGCGGCGACAAGATCATCCCCAACAGGACCATAATGGACTTCCTCAAGTTCGGCCGCGGGAGGGAGAACGAACCTACGAATGCGATGCTCATATCCTCATTGATAGCGATGGTATTCCTCTTCTTGGGCGACCTGAACGCGGTCGCTCAGATCATCACCATGTTCTTCCTCATCACCTACGGCTCTGTCTGTCTGATATCGTTCATGGAGCATTTCGCCGGAAACCCCTCTTACAGACCCACGTTCAAGACACGATGGTACATATCGCTGGTCGGTGCGGTCCTCTGCTTCGGTGTGATGTTCCAGTTCAGCCCCATCTACGCTATCGTCACCCTGCTCATCATGGGGGGCATCTATCTAAGCCTCGGCTACCGCCATAAGAGGTCCAGGTCCTTCGCCATAATCTTCCAGGGCGTGATGTTCCAGCTAGCCAGGTTCATGAAGATCAATCTGCAGAGGAGCATGTCAAAACCGGACAAGTTCAACTGGAGGCCGTCCGTCATCGCCATAACGACGGATGCCAAGGAGCGCGCCAGTCCCAAGGACGTCCTTCGATGGATATCCCATCATTACGGCTTCGGTACCTTGCTCCATCTGAGCATAGGGAAGCTCGACAAGGACACTCTCAAAGCATCCAAGAGGATCGAGAAGGACCTCATCAGGGAGATGAGGATGACCAAGGCGAACTATTCGGTCGCAACTCTGGTATCGCCTTCCATGCTGACCGCTGTTGCGCAAACGGTCCAGATATCGGGCATATCCGGTCTTGACAACAACACGATAATGTTCGAGTTCAATCAGAACAGGACAGAAGAGATCCCTAAGGTAATGGAGGGCATCAGGACCGCAATGGCCGCGAGCTTCAATACCCTGGTCCTGAGGTCCACGGAGCACAATTTCGGAACGAGGAGGAACATAGACCTGTGGATCATGAAGGACGATTTCAGGAACGTGAACCTGATGATACTCCTTGCCTACATCATCCTGGAACACCAGGAATGGAGCGAGGCGGATATCACCATCCACACACTGTTCCCGCGGGGGGAGAAGGCACAGCTTGCCAAGAGGGTTAAGATGCTGATCTCCAAAGGGAGATTGCCCATATCCGTCAGGTCGGTCCGCTCCTATTCATACGATAGCGAAGAGGAGGTCCGGTCCATAATCAAGAAGTATTCACATGATTCGGACCTTACCATAATGGGTTTCACGTTAGAGGAGATAGAGAAGGAGGGGTCCGATATCTTCACCAGGTATCCCATAGCGACCGATACTCTCTTCGTATCGGCAGTCCAGGATATCGTCATAGTATGAAGCAAGGTCCCCTCGAAAGTCAATGACGGGAAGGCCGAACGGATTTCCGATGAGATCGGTCGAAATACCCTTTTGTTCGAATACATGGAGTTCCCCAAAAGACTTAAGAACCTGTCCGCATCATAGTTATGCCCATGAGGTATCATTGGACCTTGGTCTTGGCCCTTTCCATCCTATTCCTCTGCCCCCTGACCCTGCAGGTCAATTCGGCCGAGAGGAGGAGCGCTGTCGAGGTGATAGACATAGACAGACCTCTGGTCTTCACCATCGATTACGGTGCAGGTGACAGGATGGCCCTATCAGCCGCTATCCATGTCACAGGTCCTCCGATATCGGTTTTCCTGATCAAGGGAAAGGCATCGTTCAGGGACTGGGTCCGCAGCGAGGATGTGGATATCGATGATATCAAAACGGGGAACGCATCCTCGGGAATGAATTCCACCTTCATGGTCGTGACCAATTTCTCAATCATGAACATAACCGAGTTCGATCGTTCGATGGACATAGGCAACAGGGACGTTTACTATCTTGTGATCGCCATCCACAGGTATGCCGGAATGCCCGCGGTCGATATCCTCCTTCAGACCTCAACAGTTGATTATGATATCACCTGGGAATTCGAAGATAAGGAGGTCCCGCTCTGGCTCCTGCCCCTGGCAATGCTCTTCTTCATAGCCGGGACCGTAATGGTCGTTTACTACGTCTGGACCAGGATGGCCCGTATTCCCGAACCCCTTGAAGAAGAACCCCGAAGACGGGACTTTGGTGGCCGTGCTGCAACTCGCTCCAACAGAGGTCCGATCGGACGCCCACCATCGAAGAGATAGGCCTATTCCGCCCTCTTCGATTTGTTGATGTAGTTCATCTGCAGGTCCATAAGTGTCCTTCTCAGGTCCTTTACCAGTTCCTTTCCAAGGTAGGGGGAAAGGGTGTTGAGATTTGCCTCGAAGAGGTCTATGGCAAGTTTGGCCTGCTCCAGGTCGAGCTCGGGGACCGCCCCGCCGTGGAGAGGTACCAGGCCGAGATGGTGCCATGCTTGGCCAGCATAAAGGGATAGGTTGTAGGTGGCAACATCCTTGACGGAGCTCAGTGCCTTTAGCAGCGCTTCCTGTTGGTCGGTCTCTGGAACTTCTGGGTCCTGTTCTTCTTCCCCGGTCATGGTCGTCCCTCCAATTTAAGCGGTGAATGTCAACTATATCTTAAATCTCTTCTCTTTCGCGCCCTCTCGGTCCCCCAACCATCGTCCTCATCATCGTTCAGCCATTCGACCGTGTTCTTCTTTGAGGGTTTTTTTTCTGGAATTATGTCCATGGAGCGCACCGTTCCCAGGTCTATCTCGAAATCCTCTTCGTCCTCTTCCTCCTCCCCCCAATCCTCCTCTTCAACGTCCTCCTCCTCGTCCTCGTCCCAGTTCACACCAGAGGACCGGACCGTCCTCCTGTTGGCATTGGCCTGGGCTTCCTCGGTCATGAACCTTGGTGCTGCCGCCCCCACGGTCTCTACCTTCCTTGGTCCCCTGCCATCAGGTCTGCTCCGTTCGAATAGTGAAGCCCCGGAAGCTCCGGATCGGGTTTCGAAAGGCCGACCCTTGGTAACGAAGTCACGGTCCTCGGCAGAGGCCCTGAAATCCGTGATGGGGGCGCCGTTCTCGTCCCGGGGCAGGTCGGTCTGAGGGGTATCAGGGTCTGGGAAATCGCCCCCTCTCTGGCCGGAGAGGTCCATCTGCTCGAAGGTCTTGATCTGCTCTTCCAGGAACTTTTTCAGGTCCAGTGCCCTCTCGACCTCCTCGCTGCCGCCAAGGTCCCTCAGGCCCGTTCTCAGCTTTTCCTCCGATATCCTGCCCTCCCTGAAAGCTGTCAGGAGGGTACGTTTCTTCTTCATTATCTTGAGAGTTTCGGGATCGACCTTCTTCCTGCTAGCATTGGGACTGCCTGGGCCGGCACTTCTTGGGATCGCTTTCCTCGCATGGAAACGCAGCCCGCAGACCGCACAGTAATCGAGATTGAAGCCGTTCCTTTCAGAACAGTTGGGGCAAATGTCCGGGTTCGCTCCCATCGTGTTCGGATTGATAGGTTTCTATATATATTTTAAGTGAAGAATCACAAAACAGGCAACGAACCGGCGGGAGGTCCCTATTCCTTAGCTGTGGACCTGTCCTGCTGGAACCATCGGAAAGTGGACCTGATGCCTTCCTTGAGCTCGATAGCTGGCTCCCAGGAGAGCTTCTCCATCGCAAGGCCGATGTCAGCACAGGACCGCAGTATCTCCCCCTTTCTTGCAGGCATGTTCACGGTCCTTGGGGGGATGCCCGCGGCCGATGCAACCTCCCTGGTCAGGTCCGATATGGAAGTCTCCTTTCCCGTGCCTATGTTATAGGTCCCGGATGATGGGCTGGACGCAGCGCAGTAAATGGCCTCTGCGACATCACGGACATGAACGAAGTCCCTGGTCTGACTTCCGTCCCCATAGATGATGAAGGGTTCCGAGGATAGGGCCCAGGACATGAACTTGCTTATCACACCGGAATAGGGATTGGATGGGTTCTGCCTTGGTCCGTACACATTGAAGAACCGGAGGGATTTGCACGAGAGCCCGTACTGGGCGGAATATATCCTCATCAGCTGCTCAGATGAGAGCTTGTTGAGGCCGTAGGGGGAGAGCGGAGCCGTGACCTCGTCCTCCCCGACAGGTACCTTGGAGGTGTCGCCGAACACCGCGGCGGACGATGAGAAGACCATGTTCTTGGTCCCAGCCCTCAGCGCATGCTCAAGCACGTTCAATGTGCCGAGGTAATTGACCTCAAGGTCCTCATGGACCTTATCGAAAGATGTGGTGACATCAACCCTTGCGGCAAGATGGACTATTGTGCCGATAGGGGGACCGTCCCCTATGGACTGGGGCGTCAGGGCAAGCTCCAAAGGCCTCCTGATATCTCCCTTGATGAATTTGAAAGAGGGGTCATCCATCCATCTTTCCAGGTTCTTCATAGAACCAGAGGAGAGATTGTCAAGGACCATGACGGGATGCCCTCGCTCCATGAGAAGGTCCACCAGGTTCGAGCCTATGAACCCGGCCCCACCTGTGACAAGCACCATCTCATTGCTCAATGCCATGGTCAGACCTCCCGATATCTGCCATGGGAATAACAGGCCCGCCATATAAAGACCATACGACCCTGGGAAAGGACATTGACGGTCAGCGGAGGTTATGGCCCCTAACCTTCCGCTTGAAGGTGGGACCCATTCCCATGGCCCGGCCGCGTTTCTCATCGTAAAGCAGAGAGAGGCAGGTGAAAAGGAACGCGGGTGCAAGGAGCGCAAGGACCATCCCCAGACCGGGGACCATCATCAGGACCATGGCAGCTACTTGGTATAGAAGGCCGAGACCCAGAGCTTCCCTCCAGTGTTCGGACATGAACTTGATGCTGGTTGACACGGCATCCCACCCATACCTCCCTTCCTTCCAATAGAGGATATACGGAAGATAGTGAAAAGGCATAACGACGACCCCCAATGCCAAGGACACCAACCAGATCAAGATGTAGTAGAAGAGGAAACCGATGACCGGGAAGATAAGGAGTGGGATGGCTATGACAGATACGATCGTGATAGGGACAAGGGTGACAACCAATATGATCACTATCTTAAGGAGCTCCATCTTCATGAAGGACCATCGGTCCTTCCATCCCGTCTTTATCAGGTCACCGAACTGGTTTTTCCTCCCAGACATGATGTCCAGGACCGCTTTGGAAAGCCCTCCGTTAAGAACACCGTTGACGAAAGACATGACCACGATCAGGACCGGAAACAGGACTATGAACACCAGAAGGACCAGGAACGGAAACAGTATGATCGATAGGAAGCCGAATCCGAACGGGCCATCAGATAGTAGGAAGCCCCCTATAAGGCCTAAGATGGAGAGGACGATCAAAACGCCTATGATGCCCAATATGCCGAAGACCAGTACAGAGCTTACGACCATGGTCGCAAGGTAATACTCGGCCGAAGGCAGGATGTACTTCCCGAGGTCCCTCTTCCACAGACCGAAGGCTTCTTTGGCTATTTCGTAGGCTCTCATATCTTTTTCGCCCCTTTCTTCTCATCGTAGAGGAGCTGAAGGCACGTCATCATGTATGGTGGGCCCAAGATGCCGATGATGATGCCTATTCCGGGTAATAATCTGGAAATGAACAGGGCAATGACATACAGGAACCCGAGTCCGAACACCTCGCCCGGGTATCTGAAAGCGAAGGAGAACCCCCCCTTCACTGCCTGCCATCCGTCCCTTCCCTCGTTCCAGTGGATGATGTGGGGAAGTTGGTTCAAAGGCACAATGAATATCATTAGTAGAAGGACGATCAGGAAAAAGAACAGGTATGCGAAGATGAAAAGAAATGAGAACAGGGGATCAAGGACCATGAGCAGGATGAACGGAATGAAGAATACCAGCATAGGGATCGCGGCCATCGGAAAGATGACAAGTATCGTAATGAGGGATATCTTGAACAGGGGCCATTTGGACCCCCAAGCGGTCCTGAACACATCTCCGAAATCATAACGGCCGCCATGTACGACCCCCTTCAGGACGCCTGCCAATCCCCCATTCATTAGTCCCTGAATGAACGCGCTGGTCCCTATAATGGTCCCAAAGAGCGCCACGGTCATGAATAACGTGATAAGGACAAGGAGACCGATCATGATGGGGCTCGCATCCGATATGAGGACAAGGAGGACCCCGAAAACGAAGCCGAACATGAGAATGGCCAGGAAGAGTACCATTAAGAACTGGATTGCGAAGACGGAAACGAACCTTATCAGGTAGGATTCCACGCCTGGAAGGGCATGTTCCATGGTCCTCTGTTTCCAGCGGTCGAAGGCCAGCTTGGCTATATCGAATGCCCTCATCCATCCACCTTATGCCCATTACTGGGACAGGTTTGTGTATGCATAATGTATAAATAATCCCTTCCATGGTCAAAGATGTCTCAGAATAGTCCATCCTGACATGTCCATACTGGTCCATCCATGTCCCGTTCTTTGAACAATACCTATATATATGGACCAAGTTCAATGTTACCTGTCCGATAGGTTCCCACTTATCCCGAAGGTTAGCACTATGAAGCATGATTACGACTGGCTAAGGACCGGTTCCGAGGACCTCCTTGCACTTGTCAGGGAGAAGGGGGAGGGAGACCTCCATGACCCCCAGACCGGTGCCAGATATCCCAGGAAGTACCTGATGGACATCTACGGTTACCTGGTCAGGAAGTGCGTGGAGGAACCCTGGGACGAGAACCTCTACGGTATCCTCAAGATGGTAGCCAGTATCCTGGACATACCGGAGGATGCGCAGAGGAAGCTCCACACGGAAGCCATGTTGAACCCCTTCATGATAGCCAGGGACCAGATCGACACTGCAATGGTCCGAGAGCTCGAAAAGGCCTTCCATGAAACGGTGCGTCCCATCTCCCCCAGCACCTACGAGGGCCCTAGGTACGGTCTCAACCTATCCTCGGAGACCGGGTCCCTTGAAAGCCTCCAGACCTCCTCCTCTGTCCTTCTTGAGGTGGAAAGGGATTCCATCATCGCTGACATGCTATCTGATGACCTTGGCCCATCATCGTCCGAGAGCACGTTCAGTTTGGATACTCAGGACCGGAAGAGGCCTGAGGTCATGGTCAAGCCACCATCAACCAAGCCCCAGGTCAACCCCGGACCAGACCTCTCAGCGTGATCAGGTCCTTTCTGTAACCCTCATCCCCGCCAGGCGTTTCCAGGACCAGGGGGACCTTGTCGAACCTTCTATCGTTCACGAGAAGTTCGAACGGTACTATCCCGAGCGCCCCATCCCCTATGTTCGTGTGCCGGTCCACCCTAGAACCAGGGCCTTTGATGGAATCGTTAAGGTGGACCGCCCCTACAGACCGTATCCCAATTACCGATGAGAGCGAATCCATCATGGTCCGGTATCCCTCCTCGTTCGAGATATCATATCCGGATGCATGGACGTGGCAGGTGTCAAGGCAGATCCCCATATGCTCCCTAACACCTGAGAGTTCCATCAGGTCCGCAAGCTGGTCGAAGGTGTGGCCGACACCCGTTCCCTGGCCTGCCGTCGTCTCCAAGAGCAGGGTCGGCCTGGTGGCATCACGGCCGCCGACAGGGTGCTCCAGGTAGCGCTCGAGCGCCTTTTTGATGCCCGCAGCACCTCTCTTCAATCCAGCTTCCAGGCCGGTCCCCATATGGGCCCCGGGATGTATAACAACCGCGGAGGCACCCAGAATGTCCGCCCGCAGGAGCTCGTCCGAGAGCATGGAGACCGAGCGGTCGAAGATAGAAGCTTCGGGCGAACAGATATTGAGCAGATAAGAAGCATGGATGATGGGCGGGGCCAGTCCCGACCCCTCCATCTCTCTCTTGAAGAGCTGTACTTCCCCGCTCTCGAGGGGTGGGACGGTCCACTGACGCTGATTCCTGGAGAAGATCTGGAAGCTCTCAAGGTTCAGGTCCCTGGCCCTGCCTATGCTAAGATGAAGCCCACCGGAGATGCCAACGTGGGCCCCCAAAAGACCCATGCGATCACAGCCTCTTCATTGGTCCTTTACCCTGTTTCAGACCTTCTCGAACATGTCCTTGCCAACACCGCATACCGGGCATGTCCAGGAATCAGGGAGCTTCTCAAAGGATGTTCCCGGCTTTATACCGCCGTCATCATCACCCTTGGTCGGATCATAGATGTAACCGCATGCAATGCATCTGTACTTGTCCATGTCTTTCACCTCTTACGGATGTCCGTTCATCCTGTCAGATGACATAATTCGTAGATATTATTTGCCATCGCTCAAGCCCCTCATCCCCTTTCCATTCGCTGAAAGATATCAAAGAGGTCCGTTCCTGATGATGCAAAGCGAACCGTCCAGGCATTCTATGTTCGAGAAATCGGCAAGGACCGTTTCCAGCTCGCTTTCATCCAGTTCCCCTTTCTCGAGCCCGTTCTTGAATGATTTCACCTCTTCTTTGAGCTCCGGGACGGCCCTTACAATGTTGTTGACTATCGTTATATGGGCAGTCCTTGCGGTCCTGGACAGGGGGTTTAGGTCTATCGTTATGACCCTCTTGCCGAGATTCACAAGGACCTCTGCCCTATCACCGTCCTCTAGGGGGACCAGGACCGTGTCAGCGGAGAATATCCCCTCACTGCAGCAGACGGCCCTGGGATGGTCCAGGAACGGGAGCCTCTCGTCGGGTCTCTCACCA
>JALOTP010000048.1 GCA_025457865.1 Thermoplasmatota archaeon
AGGGGGACCAGGACCGTGTCAGCGGAGAATATCCCCTCACTGCAGCAGACGGCCCTGGGATGGTCCAGGAACGGGAGCCTCTCGTCGGGTCTCTCACCAAGCACCTTCCTGCAGCCTGACGACCTAAGGACCTGGCAAAGCTTGGCCACCCTCTCTTCGGTCCTGTGGAATATATTGACCTCCGCAGGGCAATCCAGTATGTTGGCAAGCATTGAAATATCCTCAGGAACGAGCGCTCCGACGTTGCCATTCACCGATATGACCGGTCTTTTTGCCAGAAGCAGGGCAGCAGCGGCTGCCCTCTGGGCCCCTGTTGCGAATTCTGTTGTCCTCTCCCCCAAGAGATAGTCCAAGGCCTCCCCCCTGCCATGGGCGATCAGACCCTCTGCCGCGGTCAGTCCGTTCCTGAACCCCTCTACGAGCTTGTGCCTTGTCATCAAGGATAGGTACCGGGGATGACTTGGAGGTATTTCCATCTCAGACACCTGTTGTGGAAAGGCTTCTATCCGATATGACCTTTTACCCTCCATGGTTTCGAAGATCGGCCACCTGACGCTCGAGGCCTTCGTCCAGGCCACGGAGGAGGAGCCCAAGGTCGTCAAGGCCCTTTCGACCCTTGCCGGGGCCGATGTCAGCGATTTAGTGAAGGCGTCCAGGACCGAAGGGTTCCACAAGAACCCCCTCATCGTGCTCAGGGTAGAGCTCGTCAGGGAGAGGGATGTCAGGGGGGCCTTGAATGTCCTATTGACATTGGACCATTTCAGGTCCGCTCTCCTCGAAGGAGCGGACGAGAGGCTCGACGAAGGGAATGTGTTCCATTGCAGGTTCGATAAGCAATCGGCCTATCTGGGCGCCCCGGAACCCTATGTCAAGGGGGAAGCAGTTAAGTTCACCATGAAGGTGCTGACATTCCCTTTCTCAAGGGAGGCGGCCGTTGAGGGATTGAAGGACCTGGCCGAGACCGGGTCGTTATGATATCCGTTCGCAGGTTGGGACCCTTCCCAGAGTGCAAAACGATATTATAGGCACATCCATATAATCCGTCGCTTGGAAACCGGGACAGGATATCGAATATCCGCTCCCGGTGCCACGGTGGGTAAGAGCATGAGCAAAGGGGCAAAGCGCAGGGTGGACCCTCTGAAGAAGAAGCTGAGGAAGGCCGAGGTCGTGGCGTTCCTGACATCGAGCGGGGCCATCAGGGAGGGGCTTGCCAAATCCCTCTACGAGCAGGGTCTGGACAGATGGAACAAGCTCGTAGATGGGGATGAGAACTATTTCCTTTCGTTCAGAGGTGTAGGTCTGAAGACAGCCGCTGTGCTCATCGACCTCGCTAGAGAGAAGAGGAGGGAGTTCGAAACGGAAGAGGAGCGATCACAGAGGCTTTCGGCCGTCAAGGCGCTCCTCGAGGACGTTCCCCGTTTGAGGGGCAGCGCTACAAAGGATATGATAAAGAAAGGGTTCGATTCGGTCGAGAAGATATCAAAGGCCGAACCGGACGAGCTGATCAATGTAAAGGGCGTAGGGCCCAAGCTCGCGCTCGTGATAATTGAGCATGCAAAGGAGACATTGACCGCCAAACCTATGGAAGAGGTAACGGTGATCATCGAGCCTCCTCCGACAACACCGATCATAGAGGAGGCCACCGGTCTCTCCGCCGAGGAGTCCCCCAAGGAAGAGGCGAAGATAGAGGGCTCCCTGGAGCAGAAAGGGTTCTTCTCCAAGTTCCTTGAGGGATTGAAGAGGTTCTTCTCCCCCGCCAAGGATGAAGTGGTAAAGGAATCTCCTAAGGACGCACCTGTACCCACGGAAGCACCGGCACCGGCCGAGGTCAAGGAGAACGAAACCCCACCCGTGGTCGGATCCAACGTTACCGCTGAGGTCCCTCCTGGTAATGTGACCGTTGAAGCGGTCCCGGAAGAAGCCCCAAAGGAGGGAGAGACCCCCCCCGCTCCGGAACCATCCATAGAGCCGCCGGCCGCCGGAGCCATCGAAGAGAGCAAGGATAAGCCCCTTGAACCGGTTGGAACGCCCCTTGAGAATAAACCCTCGTTCTTCGATAAGCTAAAGGGAATGATATTCGGCGGCCCCAAGGAGGAGACCTCTGCGGCACCGAAAGTAGAACCGAAGGTTGAAACCTTACCGGAGCCGGTCGAAGACGGACCAAAGGAGGGAACCACCCAGCAGCCAGTGGTCGGTGAGACCGTTGCCGCGGGGGGAGTAACAGGTCCTGAGAGGTTCGAGGACATACCCGGGGTGGATGCAGGAATGGCACAGAAGCTGCGGGATTCAGGGTACATGAACGTTGCCGAGCTGAGGGAGGCGATCCCCGAGGACCTCATGATGATAGATGGGATAACAAAGGAGATGGCGGAGAGCATCTGCTCCGCGGTCAAACCCCTGGGATGATGGGTCCATAGGGACCGAATTCATCTTTGAGCGGAGTGAGCATATGGAACGGATTGTAACGGTCCAGCTCATCAGATGTGAGGTACCCTTCGTCGAGGAAATGCTGGGTTCCTTGTTGGAACATATGGGGAAGGGGGCTGTCCGGGTCATAATCGACAGGGACACAGTTCACGGACCTTCCCACCTCGCATCTGCGTTCATGCACGCCGCAAGGGCGATACTATCTGGCAGGTCCCGGGCAAGGGACCCTTCCATGGAGGTGCTAAGGTGGCTCTCCGGCTCCCATCAGCTGGTTGAAGGCCTGAAGAGGGCATCCCCCGGACCGGATTCACATCTGATCCTAATATGTACGGCACCGCACAACTGGCCGATGGAAGGGGACGGGTCGTTCCTCCCCTTGATAAAAGTGGTTGAAGGTGGACCTTTTGGTATCAAGGGGCTTGTCCCGGTCTCGCCCGGTCCTGATGTCCAGGTCTGGGGCGGTAGGAAGGCATCAAAGCTTCTCTATAGGTCTTTCAATGGGAGCGAGGAGCAGCTGGAGATGGCGTTATTGGAACTGGTGGCCTTCACGGACCTTGTCTGAGCTACTGCGCCCGGTACTGCAGCCTGAACAGGATGTTCTGATGCTCTGCAGGGGATACCTTCAACACATCCCGGAGCCCGTCGAGTATATGTGATTCGTCCTTGGTGATGATGCCGTCGTTCAAGGCCCTCCTCATTGCCTCCTCATAGACCTTCAATCTGTCATGGGACGAGCCGTTCTGGGGGCCGGTCTGGGATCGGGCGGGGGAGGCTGGTATGGTCATCTGGTCCTTGCAGATGGGACAGGAGATGACATAGGGGCGGTCAATGGGTATGGCAGAGATCCTTCCGCGGCAGTGCGGGCACATGAAGGCATTGGGCTGGTTGCCGTTCCCGTTCCCAGGAGTGGGCACCCCTTTCTGGGCAGGGACGGTGGAGGCATTGGAAAGGCCATTATCGTGCTCCCGCCTCATCTTGGGGTCCATGAGGGTCTCCTTGGCCCTGTTTATCCTTCTCATCTCCTCATCGGCTGCCTCCCGGAGCTTGGGGGGAAGGCCCCCCATCATGTCCGGATGGTACTGGACGGCGAGCTTCTTGTAAGCCTTCTTGATCTCGACCTCCGATGCTGTCCTCTCGACGCCGAGCAATTTGTAACAGTCCAATTCGGTCATTGGTCCACTCTCGTATATCATATCAGGACAAGGTCCCGGGAAACCACCCGATGAAAAAAAAATGGAGGATTTCCCTATTTATGTGCTTGGATGCCTTTATCAATCGTGATGAAATTGAACGGTCCTCATAGAAACGGGCCGGAAAGGATTAACATAGACTTCCTCCAATCCTGCCCGGTCCATGACACTTAAGACCCTGCGACTCTCCGCCGGGACCGGGAAGGTCCTCTCTCTCCTTGATATCAGGTCCGATGCACTCCCCACCACCGGTTACATCATGGCCGGGGATACGTGCATGAACTCATGCGCGTTCTGCGCGCAATCTTCCTCTCTCGGGGGTGCCGGGGGGAACGATCTGAGCAGGATATCATGGCCCCCATACCCCTATGAGGTGGTCATGGAGGCTTTGAAAGGAGCAGGGTCCAAAGGATTGAAGAGGCTCTGCGTCCAGTGCCTGATGGACCCCCCTCTCCTCTCCGAGCTTCCAAGGCTCGTAAGGGACCTGAAGGAGGCCTCAAACCTCCCACTATCTCTCTCGATATCCCCCCTCTCTTCCGAGTTCCTCAAGAAGTTGAAGGAGGCCGGAGCCGACAGGGTAGGAATTGCGCTGGATGCGGCTTCGTCCGATACCTTCGAAAGGGTGAAGGGCAAGGGCGTGGGGAATCCGCAATCGTTCGATACAGTGATGGAAGGTCTGCTAAGGGCAGTGAAGGTCTTCGGTCCCGGGAACGTATCAACCCATATCATAGTTGGATTGGGAGAGACCGATTCCCAGGTTTTGGAGGTCCTGAAGTGGTCCGGGGACAACGGCATCATCGTTTCATTGTTCGCACTGACGAAGGTCAGGGGAGGTCCTGACCTTGGACCGCCGCCCCCTATCGGAAGGTACAGAGCCCTGCAGGCGGTGAGACATCTCGTGATGGAGCTTGGTATCGTCGATGGTATATCGACCGACGGTTCCGGGAAGCTTGTATCCATCCCTGATATCGCAGCTATCGATAGAGCGGACTGGAAGAGGGCTTTCGAGACAAGGGGCTGCCCTGACTGCAACAGGCCTTATTACAACGAGAGGCCCGGAGGGACTATCTACAATCACCCCCTTCCATTGAGGGAGGAACAGGCCACGATTGCGCTTATGGAGGTTGCGAAATATGTCAACGGGAGTTGAATGGAGGGTCCTGAGACATGAGAGGACCAAGAGGAGCGCGGCCATGAACATGGGCATCGATGAGGCCATACTGAACTCCGTATCAGAGGGAAGGTCCCCACCCACATTGAGGTTCTACATGTGGGCGCCCACCGCGGTCTCCATAGGTTACTTCCAGGGGCTGGAGCTCGAGGTGGACCTGGATGAGTGTCGGAAGCGGGGAGTGGATGTGGTAAGGAGGATAACCGGGGGGGGAGCGGTATACCATGATACGAACTTGGAGCTCACCTATTCCGTCGTCGTGAAAGAGAGTTCGGGTCTACTGCCAAAGGACATTCTGGGCTCCTACAAGGCCGTATGTGCTGGGATCATCAAGGGGATGGAGAGGCTGGGCGTGAAGGCAGAGTTCAGACCTCTGAACGACCTTGTCATCAACGGCAGGAAGATATCGGGCAACGCGCAGACAAGGAGGCAGGGATGCATCCTGCAGCACGGGACCATACTCATGGGCGTCGATGTCGATTCGATGTTCTCCGTCCTTAAGGTCCCAGACGAGAAATTGCGCGGTAAGATGGTGGAAGGGGTAAAGGCATCGGTGACATCCCTTAAGCAGGTGCTCGGAGCGCTCCCTGACCCAACGGTGCTTGCAGATGCCGTGGAGGGAGGGATGACCTCCACCTTACCTGGGAAGTTCGTGCATGGTGCAATATCGAAGGAAGAAGAGGCTGATGCTGGGCGGATAGCCAGAGAGCGCTATCTTAGCCAGGCCTGGACGGGGAAGAGGTGATAGAATGGCTGTGAAGGTCCAGGGCGCATGCGACAGGAAGGTGCCAGGGGGAAAACTGATCAGGGTCAGGGTAGAATTCGAGATCGGGGAACAGGACAAGCTCATATCTGTAAAGGTCTACGGCGACTTCTTCATGCATCCCGAATCGCTCATAGAGGATATTGAGACCGTTCTTCTTGAGAATGGCCTTGACATCGAGCGTGCAAGGTCTAAATTGGATTCCCTGTTCAAGAGGCCCGATGTCAGCGTGTTCGGGGCCGGACCCGAAGATTTCGTTGCGACCTTCGAGACGGCAGTAGCAGATGCCAGGTACAGATCGATAAAAGGGTGACATAGGCCCTTTGATCCAATATCGGAGCGGTGGAACCATTAATTAG
Source organism: Thermoplasmatota archaeon (assembly GCA_025457865.1). Classification (GTDB taxonomy): domain Archaea; phylum Thermoplasmatota; class Penumbrarchaeia; order Penumbrarchaeales; family Penumbrarchaeaceae; genus JALOTP01. Next base: position 5,911 of record JALOTP010000048.1, read on the forward strand.
TCCTTAGTGCCCTCCGCCGCATGATATCGCAACAGGGGGTAAAGTGAACTGAGACCAAAAATGGTCCTTTCAGGGGTAGGAACCATACTTCTGGTCTTCCCGCTCACCATGGTCCTCCCATTCATAGTAGGCCTTCTCTTCAAAGAGGACATCATGTTCCTGGTCAGATGCTTCTTTTTCCCGGCACTGGCAACGTTCACGGTCGGATTTGCCTTCACAAAGTCCTTCGGGAGAGCAGACAGACCTACCGACGAGATGAGACCCTCCGAATCCCTTATAGTTGTCGCCTTCGTCTGGTTGGTGGCAAGTCTGTTCGGAGCCCTGCCGTATGTCCTTAGCGGAGCCATACCCAATATCATAGATGCCTACTTCGAGACGATGTCCGGGTTCACCACGACCGGAGCGAGCGTCATCTCGGATGTGGATGCCGTCCAAAAATCCGTTCTTTTCTGGAGGGCTTTGACCCAATGGCTTGGGGGGATGGGTATCATCGTCCTTGTCGTTGCGTTCTTCTCCAGGTTCCTTGGGGGATACAAAGCAGGACTGCTGATGCTAAAGGGGGAGGTACCAGGTCACAGCACGGAGAAGGTGGTTCATAGGCTTAAGGACACGGGTAAATACCTTTTCTTCACCTACGGAATAATGACTTTGTTCGGAACTGTGATACTATCCTTATTAGGGATGACCGTATTCGATGCCGTTTGCCACACCTTCACTGCGTTGGCCACGGGCGGATTCGGGAACCATACCGAGAGCATATATTATTACAGAAACCTGCCGACATACATACCCCTCCAGCTAGCTCTTGGACTATTGATGGTACTTGGAAGCACCAGTTTCGTCCTCCATTACAATCTCATATTCAAACGGGACTGGAAGATATATCTTAAAAGCCCGGAGTTGCGGGTATATCTCTCTATACTTCTGATCGTAATTTGCATCGTCACATTGGACCTGGCATTGAACAGATATTACGGTCCCTGGGAATCCCTTTTAAATTCTTTTTTTACGATCGTAACAATGAACTCCACAACCGGATATGCTACAGAAGATTTTGGTAAATGGTCATCCCTTTCCCAATTCCTCATCATCCTGGTAATGCTCTTTGGTGGGATGACGGGATCGACATGCGGGGGATTGAAGACCGCAAGGCTGATGGTCGTGAACAAAGCTGTTACCAGGAGCCTTATCAGAATCGGTCATCCTCGGGCGATTAAACCTATACGCATCGGTGGTGTGTTAATCCCAGAAAAGGTGATAAAGATGATCGGGATGTTCGTATTCGGATACATTCTCACCTTTATCCTAGGTACTTTTCTCCTCACTCTCACAGGGTTGGATTTCATGTCAAGCATCTCCGCATCCGCTGCTACCCTTGGGGGTGTGGGTCCCGGTCTGAATGTGGTCGGACCCTGGAGTAATTATTCATCTCTCTCCATTGCTGCCAAGCTTATATTGACAACTCTCATGTGGCTCGGGAGGTTGGAACTTATAACTGGTTTTGTCATCTTCCTCCCATCGACCTACAGGAAGTGACCGCAATATTTTATGAAGGTCCGTCCCGATACCGTACCGATGATAGATGCCCTGGATGTGATGATGGACCACCGTATTGCAGACCTTGAACCCCGCAAGCACCTCACTGCAGGGAAAGCAAAGGAGATCGTTTGGAAAGGAAATTGGTCTGAGGGGCTCGAACCCCACATCCTCCTTGAGGGTCTCTACATGGTGGCATCTGGAATAAGGCCGTCGTCGTTCCATCATCCCTCTTCCGAGCGTGAGATAGTGCTCTTGAACGGAGCTGCTAAAGAGCTGGGGTTGGGTATGAGGGTCAGGCTTGCCGGGAAGAAGGTTTACAAGGTGTGGTTGTCCGGTACCGATGCCTTTGGAATGGTCTGGACCCTGCCGGACATCACGGAGGATATGGGACCCAAGGAGTTCGTCACAGCGCAGATAACAATGGCGAATATGACGGGCAAGTTCCTCGGGTACCCTGAATGCTGTGTCCGCTCCTTCGTGGAGCATCTGATGGCAGGGACCGATCAGGACCTCGAGGCGAAGGAAGCTCTGAATAAGTTCGAGGACCCAGACCCCCGCGCTTACTTCGTTGAGAGGTTCGTCCCTTGCAGACCAGATTGTCCTGAGGCGATAAGGGAAGGAGAGTGCATAGAGAGAGCCCTATCGAAACAAGCTCCGGACATGCTGCCCGATTACCTGAGATTGAGGGATGAACATATGGAGGAGGTCCGATCGGGAGCCATAATAAAGGAGAAGAGGGCCAGGGACCAGACCCTTATCCGAAAATGACCTGGTATAGCAAGCTCAAAGGTTGGGGTCCTCGACCTTTCCCATGAAGAGGAACTGCCCGGTGGCCTTGTGCTGTATTATGAACATGAACGGATGGTCGGCGTGGAACTCGAAAGGCTGGGGTACGCTGCCCCCTATACCCGCACCGTCGGACATAACTACGGCAGTGGCCGCAGCGGCCTCCGTCCCCTCCTCATCGACCTTCACGAAGGACTGATGGATGACGTCCGAGATCCAAAGACCACCTTCCTCCCCTTCAGGGGTAGGCTTTATCCCAGAGAAATCTGCATGGTCCGGGTCGAAAGCGGTCGGCATCCCCATGTCCTTCAAGACACTGTTCATGAAGTATTTTTGCTCGAATTCGAACTTCGGGAGCCACAGGTCCACCCACTCGGCATGCATGGAATCGTGGAGTCGAGCGAACTCCCCCTCGGTTATCCTCAGTGATGACGGGGCAGCGTCCCTGTCCGTTGGGAGCACGATGAACATGGAGAGCTCGTCCCCCTTGTACGGGAGCTCCAACATCTTGAGACCGTCCTTCTCGCCGTAGAAGAGGTCGATCTCCTCATCGCACATCTTCATCATATCTGCCCTGGTCTCACTGCCGGAAGCATTGAGGAAATATTCCTGATCCGTTGCGCTCTTGTCGAACTGGTAGGTCCACTGGCCCTTGAAGTAGATGGCATTGGTCAGGACGAGGTAGGCTTCGTAGAGAGCATCAGGCGAGAGGATATCCTTTATCCTGTCATGGGTCTGTTCCTCAACCCAGGTATTTATCGTCTCTGCCGCCCCCTCGGGGTCACCCCAGAAGTTAAGCTCCTCTCCGTGGGCCAGATAGTAGTCCTTCAGGATGTCGATATATTCCTTCTTGGGATGTTCTCCCTGCCTGAGCCAGTAAGCGTTGGCAGTACTCAGCTCGAACTTCTGGGACGGGTCGTTCATCCTCGATTGGACCGAACGGAACAGGTTATGCCGTTCGCTGTCGTTCACCGGCAGCTTCAGGACCTCCGCCATCTCGGTCGCTGTCAGGCCCCTTGCCCCCTCATAGGCCATTCCCAGGGCGATGGTGATGCTGTAGGGGGAGTAGAACACGTTGCCCCCGGTGTCCAGGTAAGGGTAGAGGTCGAAGGCGAACGTGTTGGATGCATTGACGAGCTCGTCCGACATCATCATGTCGTACTTGGTCCCTATGGGCCTGCCCTGTTCGGCCTCCTTCTGAATGCATCCGCTGAGGATGACCGGGAGCGCAAGGGCCAATGCGAGCAGGGGTATGGTCCATTTCTTTGGCATGGTTCTCACGTCATTTGATAGGTAGGGTCTATTAATATCGACATTGGAACGAGTTTTATACAGTCATAACTAACGAGGGTCCTCCACTTTTCCCATGAACAGAATGGAGTTAGTCTCCTTGTGCATTATTAAGAACATGAAGGGGTGGTCAGTCCTGAACACAACAGGTTCATTTCCCCCTATTGAGAATTCCGTCATCACCACCGCAGTGGCTGCAGCAGCTTCTGTTCCTTCCTCATCCACTCTGACATATGCTTTATGATAGACATTATCGATCCAAGCATCATAGTCTGTCATCCCGGAGAAATCGGCACCAGGGTTGAACGCTTCGAGCATCCCAAGGTCCTTGAGGTCATCTTTTAGCTCGATCGATGGTGTTGTTATTTCGAACTTGGGCAGGTAGACATCCACCTCTCCTGATGGTCCCATCATTTTCAAGATACTCTTGATGGACGATGTCGAGATTGTGGGTTCAAGGTTAGAGACAGGTCCACTAGGCAGAAGGATGACCATAGATAGATCGCCTCCCGCATAAGGAAGCTCTATGGCCTGCAGCTTGTCATCCTTATAGTAGTCCAATCCCTCCTCTACCTTCATTCCCATGGTCGGGACCTTGACCATATCTCCGGAGGATAATTTGAAATCCGCATCCTTGGTCTCATCCGCATTGAACTGATGGAGCCATTTCCCGAGGAAATATATGGCATTGGTCAAGACCATTATCGTGCTCCCATCTATGGACCTTTCCGGTAACAGCTCCTTGATGCGCTCATTGGTCTGGTTCTCGACCCATTCATTGATCATCATTCTAGCCCCTTCCGGGTCGGAGCTGAAGTCCAGCTCCTCTATTCCTCCAAAGTAGAAGTCTTCGATCGTCTCATAGAACGATTGGTGGAAATGGGAGCCTTCAAGGGGCCATATCTTGTTAGGGGATGATAGCTCATAGTCATCTGTCCCGTTCTTTATCCGGTTCTGGACCCTGGCGAAGGAGCCTCTTCGGACCGTGTCGTTGTCCGGGAGATGGAGGACATCCGCCATCTCGCTAGCAGTGTTCCCCCTTGCGCCTTCGTAGGTCATCGAAAGAGCTGTGAATATCGAGTAGGGGGAGATGAAGACGTTCTCGCTCCCGTTCAGGAGCTCAAGATAAAGATCGATGCCGAACTGGTTCATTGCATGGGTGATATCAGAGATGCCTTCGGAGGTGACGTTCCTATCATCCAGGCCCTCTCCTGTCCATGAACCGATGTCATCAGAACCATCATGTTCCTTGTCCCAGTCGATGAGGACCATGGCCCCGAGGATAGCGGTCCCGAGCAAGATGGCCACCGCAAGCACGGCAACAATGCCCAGTACCACCCTCTTGTCCATGATGTGGGAAGGGATTCGGGACCCTATTTAAGTGATTGGAACAGGTTTGGGACAACCTCACTTCGTATGCTTCCTCAGGAACTCGGCGACTATGGTCCTCAGATCTGGTTTCCCTATCACCTGGAGCTCATAGCGGACCCTGATTATGGGCTTGTTCACCTTGAGGACCCTTGAGATATCTATGGGGGTCCCGGTTATCACCACATCGCATGGGGTCTTGTTGATGGTCTCCTCGAGCTCCTTGGTCTGGACCGGTCCGTATCCCATTGCGGGCAGTATGTTGGTGAGGTGGTCGTACTTCAGGTAGGTCTCGAGTATGCTGCCAGTGGCATAGGGGTGTGGATCGACTATCTCCCCGGCACTGAACTTTTCAGCAGCTATCTTCCCCGCTCCGTAACCCATGCCCCCATGGGTGACGGTGGGTCCGTCCTCGACGACCAGGACCTTCTTTCCCCTGATGGCCTCTGTGTCAGTAACGGAGATGGGGGATGCGGCTTCGACTATCATCGCCCTGGGATTTATCTCTCTGACATTGTCCTTGACATCTTCGACGTTCTTGGGTTTGGCCGTATCGATCTTATTGATGACGACAACGTCGGCCATCAGGACATTGGTCTCTCCGGGATAGTAGTTGATCTCGTCCCCCGGCCTGTGCGGGTCCACTACGGTGATGAGGAGGTCCGGTTTGATGAAGGACATATCGTTGTTGCCGCCATCCCAGAGGATAACATCCGCCTCCTTCTCTGCCTCTGCGAGTATCTCTTTGTAATCCACACCGGCAAAGACCACTGCGCCCCTGTCTATGTGCGGTTCGTACTCCTCCCGCTCCTCAATGGTGCATTCAGCCCTGTCGAGGTCAGCATAAGAGGCGAACCTCTGGACCTTCTGTGCTGTCAGGTCACCATAGGGCATGGGATGGCGTATGGCCACCGCTCTTTTCCCCATATCCCTGAGGAGCTCTATCACATAGCGCGTGGTCTGGGACTTCCCGGCGCCGGTCCTGGATGCGCAGACAGCTATCACAGGCTTTTGGGACTTGAGCATGGTGTACTTCGGTCCCAGGAGCATGAAATCAGGGCCGCACGCATTTACCTTGGCCGCCTTCCTCATGACCGTCTGGTAGGACAGGTCCGAGTAAGCGAGGACACATATGTCCACCTTCTTCTCCTTGATTATGTCCTCGAGGTCATCCTCGGCCTTTATGGGTATCCCGTTCGGATAGAGCGGTCCCGATAGTTCCGGCGGGAACATCTTATCGTCTATGCCCGGTATCTGGGTGGCGGTGAAGGCCACCACATCGAAGTCCCTGTTCTCCTTGAAGTACATGTTGAAGTTGTGGAAGTCGCGGCCTGCGGCCCCCATTATCAATACCTTTCGCCTTGGCAAACATATCACCTGAGGTCCAGACAGTGTCACGGACAAGGTCCTGGTCTGGGTTTAGGACCCAACAAGGTGGCCAGTTACCTCGCCCGGACCGCCGTTCAAAGCGGTCATGGACCATCCCGACCATGAAAGTAGGGTATCATATATTTTTCCATTATGATTTATATAATCATATGGGGGGACTATTCTTTGGTCAAATGGGTCATAGGTCCGTTCGGTCCTTTTTTCCCTTGATGAACTCTAAGGCCCGCTCCACATGCTCCTCTACCTTGGTCTGCGAGTTGAAGATGTAGAGGACCTTGCCGGTCGGACCAACTACATAGGTCACCCTGCCCGGCAGGAGCCCCAACGACCTTGGCACTCCGAACTGCTCCCTGACCTTACCGCCCTCATCGCTCAGCAAAATGAATGGCAAATTGTGCGTCTGTGCGAACTTCTTGTGGGATTCGACGGTGCTAGAACTGATCCCGACCACCTCTGCCCCCGCCTCCTTGAGGTCCTGGTACAGGTCCCTGAAAATGCAGGCCTGGGCAGTACAGCCGGGCGTATCGTCATGTGGATAGAAGTAGATCACAACCGGCCCCTTACCGAGCAGGTCCCTGGACCTGACCGTCTGTCCAGATGAGGACTTGAGTTCGAACTGTGGGATCTCGTCCCCTACCTTCAGCCGACCCATAATATCACCATTAAGTGAACATCTTACCGGTATTCAATCATTTTCACCTCCATTCCAACGATGGTCTGGTAAGTTCAGGGTATATTTTTAATACCAGCTGGAGGAATTACTATACGGTGAGCTTATATGTTAGACCGATGGACCAACTTTCTCGTGGCAGCAACCCTTATTGTCTTGGTATCTTCCGCTCTTATGGTGGGGAGCGCTCGCGAGGGGACAGATAACAATGGCTATGCCCTTGAGATATCCGTGATGGATGCGAGCACTGGCTCGTCGGTCAAAGCCTTAATGACCGTCTATTACGGAAATGATGTGGCCGCAAAACTGGAAACGGACGAGAACGGTCTGGCCAGGGCCGAGCTTCCAGCTGGTAACTACACCTACAGTGTGGAGGCTAGGGGTTACCAGCCGGTCAAGGGGAGGTTTTTCATCGTCGATAGCGCGGTCGCATTGACCATCTCTATGGAACCGGTCCCGAACAATGCAGAAAAGGGCGTGCTTCAAGCCCACCTTATAGATGCTGCCAAGGGCGGGCCGGTCCTTGGGGTCATGACCATATACCATTCCAACGGTAGATATGAGGCATTCAAGTCAAACGAACGCGGTCTTGTGAAGGCCGAGCTGCTGATGGGCGAATATACCTACTCTGTTGAGTCCAGAGGTTACGAGCCTGTCAAGGGCAGGTTCGTTCTGAACGGTACAGTTCTCGAAATTAGAGTACCTATGAAGCCTATGATCGATGAGGAACCGGAACCGTTCGGTGTGATCCACGGGATGGTCGTTGGTCCAGAGAAGAAGCCCATGGCAGGTGTCGTGGTCCAGATAATGGGGGCGCCCATTAGGGTACCCATGGACCCCTCGGTCATGAATTCGGATGGGACCATGCCCCCCGACAATACCGGAAATGCATTCATTGAGAGGGTCCAGACCGACAGGGAAGGTAACTTCAAGGTAAGGGTCCCGTTCGGGGGCTATCAGCTCATTGTGGAACTTGAGGGATTCAACCCGTACTTCAATTCCATAGAGGTCTCCAAGGAGAACAGTGAGGTCCGTGTCCATATAATGCTGGAGAAGATGAACGAGGAGAGACCCCCGTTCCCTGATATGGCCAGGGCCGTGGTGGACCTGAGCTATGCTGACATGGACTCCGACGGGAATCCCGAGAAGGCCCATCTGGTCATAGACCTTGACGGTGACAGAATACCCGAGCTGGAATTCTCCATGGTCGATAGGAACAGTGACGGTAACCCCGAGGAGTTCGATCTGCACTCCTCTCTGCCCCTGATGATGAGGGAGCGGATCATGGGCCTGTTGATGATTTTCATGGAGGACCCGTCTGTCTTCCCGTTCCCGGAAGGTCCGGGATTACCTGATGATGGTGACAAAAACAATGACGGGGCATGGGAGGGCGAGATCGGGGATATCGACTGGGAGGACCTTATCGAAAGGCTTGCTGGCGGGGATGAAGAGGAAGGAACCGGACCAACTTCGGAGGCGGAGGAAGACCTTGATGACGATAGCGAAGGGAACTCCGATCCGGTCGTCGATAGGGAAGGGGCGAACGATAACGACCCCAGCTACCTCCTTGCTGGCGGCGCCCTCGTGGCCTTGTTCCTGCTGATACTGACCATCTTTGCCTTCGGTGTGCTAATGCGTACGAAGAGGGATTGAACCAACCTTCAGGGGCCTAACAGAGGTCGTTACAACATGGCAGATGCTGGGAAGAAGGGCAATGGTGTCGTCTCCACGGCCGTTATGGGTCTGGATGAGGAGGTCGGGGGCGGGATACCGGAGGGGTCCATCGTCCTTCTGTCGGGGACCCCTGGTACCTACAAGTCATCCATGGCATTCTCCATACTGCACGATGCGGCCCATAAGAAGGGGTCCGTGGGCATATTCCTCCTCCTCGAGCAATCCATGAAGAGCCTCCTCGGCCAGCAGGAGCGAATGGGCAGGCCGATGGACGCCACAGCAAAGGACCACATAATCGTCTCGGATGTGGGCAGGATCCGGGCCGCCATGGACAAGTTCGGGACGGATAAGGACTGGATGACAGCACTAAAGGCATATGTCGAGTACCTTGTCAACAAGAGGGAGGCATCCCTCCTGGTGATAGATTCCCTGCCGGTCCTTGAGATCCTCTCCCAGGAGAAGAACAGGAGGGAGTTCCTCTTTGACCTATTCGAATGGATACGGAGCCTGAACACCACAACGTTCCTTATCTCAGAGAAGAAGAGCCTGGACATGGACTACGGAGAGGAGGAGTTCCTCTCCGACGGTGTGTTCCAGCTCACATTGAGCCCCGTGGGGGAAGTGGACCTCCAGAGGAGGATCCGCTGCATAAAGATGAGGGGCATGCCCCACAATACCTCCATGTTCGCCCTTGACCACAAGGACGGCTCGTTCAGGATAGTCCCCGCGATATGAGAATGATATGTGCCAGACCCGTGCCAATCTGTTTTTATCACAATGGTAGAGAATGACATGAGGTCTTTTCTTTAAGGTTCCTTACAAGATATTTTGATATCTTTCTCATTTCCCTCAGGCTTCTTTCGTTTGATGACAAGGAAATAAGACATTATAGATACAAACAACACCAACATCAATGCCAGCAAGATATAGACCATATACGAGCTGCCCTTCTCATTCGAACCCTCAACTGCAACCGTTATGGTGTCCAGGCCCACATTCCCCGAACCGTCCCTCACCGTTAACGTGACGATGTAGGTTCCTTCCCTATCGAACCTGAAACTGACCTGCATTCCTTCCAAGACAACCTCTTCAGGACCCTCTTCCCATCTCCACGTCCAGTTCGTTATCCCTATGTTGTCAGTTGACATTGAACCGTTGAGGACAACCGTCGTCCCTTGTTTGACAACAATATCCGTTCCAGCATCCGCAACCGGCCCTATGCTGTCCTTGACCATCACGGTCCCATCACACTCTACCGAGTTCCCTGCCTGGTCGGTCAGAACTATCCTGTAATGAATGGGCTCGAGACCGTTCAAAGGCACACTGAGATCGTACGTGAAGGTCCGTATCGCCATGTAATATCCCAATCCAGACATCTTGGCAG
>JALOTP010000049.1 GCA_025457865.1 Thermoplasmatota archaeon
CGGTGGTCGCCGTATCATTAGTTTCACCAAATAAAATGAATGGCCAGGCGGTACATACTTTTTCCTAAATTCGGAGAAGAGCCGAAATATTTCATCTTGAAATAGAATTCATCCCTACAATTAATGATACTTACTATTCTTTGATACCAATCCCTATCCAAGGTCATTTTATCAATGAAGAATCAATTAATAAAAGTTTTATTTCGGAGTTAGTGAATCAATTATCAAGTAATACAGATAATTACATGAAAATTGAAACAACTGTCTATGGTGTGGCCTTGAATATATCATCAAGTAATCATTTAAAATTAAAAGCACATTTTGAATTTGAAATGGAGTGGAATAATTGGACCTATTCAGATTATATATTTTATGATCTAACAATGAGGGATCGAAATGGAACAACAAGTTGGAATCCCTATTGGGTATTTTTAAATTCATCATCCAATAATTCAATCAAAATTAATTATCAAGCATATTGGCAGAGTACTCCATTTAAGGATGATGGTCGATCATCATGGTCTTTGGATAATGAGGAAATGAAATTAGGATGGCAAAAGGTGTACTTTGAAGAATAAAAAAGGGGGATTCCTCAAATCCCTATAGGGGGGAAATTTCATCTACTCCCAAGTCTATACGATACCAGACAAGGAGGATCAAGAAACAGGAACGAAGGACATAAACGGATGGTGAAAAAAAGTGATGCAACTTATAGCCGGTATAGGCAAGCGAAAAGGAGCTTGAGGATATTCCGGATATGGACGGGAGAGGAAAAAATAATGAAATTTGAAAACCATATAGGAAAGAAATCTATTTATTAATATTATTTATAACGATGCTGATATTGAATATGATTCAAATTATTTTTGGATCAATTTTTTTACCTGAAGATACAACATTATCCTTTGCTATCCTATTCTGTTTTTTCTTATTAATTTTTTTACCAATAAGTCTAATAATAATTACTCTTATGGTCCGGATTATTATTCTTGATTTAGGTTGGAATAAATTCAAAGTGAACATAGATGAAAAAGAACTGATTAACATAATTAAGGAAGAAGGTTTTATTGAAAAAAATGGAATATTCTATAAAAAGTCTTTTATTACAGAATATACCATTATTAAGTTCATTTATTATGAAAATGGACGCGTTATGAAGATATGTCGTTCTTTAACTCCAGGTGGGATTCCTATCAAAATCTATAGTTTAAAATATGAACCAGAGTATGCAAAGAAAACATTTAAGGAAACTGAGAAATTATTTGCCCTTTTTCCCGAAAAAGCTTTGTCTGAAATTGAATAAATCATTTGTTGAAAAAAGACCATTGATATCCATTTTCGACTTCCATGGAAAGGAAAATTCATCTACCTTCAGGATCATTACCTTCTTGATAGGAGGGTCCAGAGAAAAGGACCAAGAACAACGACGGATGGTGAAAGAAAATGGTGCAGGAACTGGACGAATGTGGCAAAATCTTAATCCTGAAAAAAGGTTCTTAATTATTGACGAACATAGAGGGTGATGAAAATTATGCCTCGATCGATAATCACTGGTGTTAATCCCCTCGTCTTCAAGTGGCTTAGGGAAAGCTCTGGGTGGACCATAGAGGATGTCAGTAAGAAGCTGAAAACAAGTGATGACGTTATCAATTCCATCGAATCCGGGGAGAGAAATCCTACTCTGACGCAGCTAAAGGAATTGAGCAAAGCTTACAAACGACCCTTAGCGGCATTTCTCCTTTCAGCGCCAAAACCTGAGAAACCAAAGCCAAAAGATTTTCGTATGTTACCTCAAAAGAAGGATGTATTCGATAAGAAGACCATATTGATTCTTAGAAAAGCTAGGATGCTTCAGGAGATTAGCGGAGAGCTATCCAAGAACATAGATTACGAAACGAAGCCTTCGATCAATAAAGCAAAGATCACCGATGATCCAAAATCACTGGCGGATAAGTATCGAGTAGAATTTGGATTTACCATCAATAAACAGATCATTTTCAATACACCCTATGAGGTATTCAATTTTCTCCGAGATAAAATGGAAGATGTGAACATCCTTATTTTCCAGGACTCAATGCCGATAGAGGATGCCAGGGGATTCGCCCTCCCGGATGAGACACCTAACGTCATAGTTCTTAGCTCCAAGGACTCCATCGAGGCCAGAATATTCTCTTTGATGCATGAGTTCGCACATATTATTCTGGGTGAGCCAGCAATAGATTTTCCAGATTTCACCAATCCATATCAGAATAAGATCGAATCTTGGTGCAACCAATTCTCCTCGTCCTTCCTTCTATCAGAGGTTATGGCTAAATCCATTTTTAAAGAAAACCAGGAGAACCTAACGGATACGCAGACATTGAATAAAATATCCAGAAAATACAAGGTAAGTAAGGGTATGCTGTTGTTTAACATGTTAAAATACGATTTTATCTCCGAATCCGAATACAAAGATGTGCTTGACAGATACAAACCTCAAGAACCAAAAGAGACTGATGAAGAAGACGAAGAGGATGAAGAAAAGAAACAATCCGGTGGAATTCCCGTGGATGTCAAGTGCCTTTCAATGGTTGGGAATAAGTTCGTTTCGCTTGTAGCTAATAATTATGACCGTAATCATATCACATACACGGATGCATTGAATTATCTCTCAATAAAATCCAAGAACTTCGACAAAGTTCTAGCGAAGGCGAGTAAATGACCGATAATTGCTATATCATCGACACATCCTCACTGGTGGAATTGAACAAACACAATCCTATGGATGTGTATAAAAGCGTTTGGGGACGGATAGAGCAGTTGATCAGGAACGGCCGATTACTTGCCCCGAAGGAGGTGTTTCTCGAAATAAGCCGTATTGACGACCAACTGAAGGAATGGTCTGAGAGTCAGGATAGATTATTTATTGAGCCTACACAAAGACAAATCGAACTTGTGAAGGAAATACTTCAAAAGTATCCTTCATTGATAGATGTTGATAGACCCTTTGATGCTGACCCGTGGGTCATTGCTCTGACTATAGAAATCGCTACAAGTCCTCAGAGAACACTGATAACAATAAAAAGGATAGTGGTCACAGAAGAAAAACTTCGTGGCAACCAAATCAAAATACCATTCGTTTGTAATGCATACAAAATTGATTCCCTTGATATAATTGGTATGTTTAGAGAAGAAGGCTGGAAGTTTTGAAAAAACTGAACTCCCCCTCACTCAAAGTAACCGGTTTTTGAAAACTACGCCAAACTCTTGTGGTTATTGAGAATTAGGGACTTCTCCGTTCGCTACGATCCCGCTGGTCTCTCACTTCGCTATCGCTCCGACCGGATTAGATAACAAATTGATTATGCGATTTCTCAATACCCCCATATACGGAAAAATGAGTCTAATTTTTAAATGGTATATTTAAATCGTTAAGGGTTATTTTTAGATTTATCGGTTTTTCGTGTTCAATTTTCCTCTTTGCGCATGTAACAGGAAAAATGGGTCTTAACGGTGATGTGAAAGTGTTTTAACTTGATCTTTTCGATTTTCATTCATTGGTTCCAAACAATGACATTAAATGAGAAATGATATCGATCGTTATTAATTCCCGATAAAAAGAAATGGGGGCCTTCACAGGCCCCCTCCGGGAGCGCCACTCATCGTGGTGTTTGAGCTCCCGGCCAGAAAGATGATGTTCAGTCCAGTTCTCATTGGTCTCACTCTTCGGTTCTCACCTCCTCGATGGTGTTCAGACCTTTCCCTCCCGGTTCAACGGAAGATGATTATCATCATCCCATTGCATCCGTCGGCCGTCAGGTTCTCCAAGAACGAGCTCCAGTCCGTTCCCACGGTCCAGTTGAACTGCGCCCCACTTCCGGGGAATATCACGATAAAGTTCCAGCTCCCGGTTCCCTGACCGAACGTTCCATTGTCGTTCTCTCGGGGGGCGGTCATGTTCCCGTCCAGCATGGGGCCGTGCGGTCCTCCCATGCCCGGTCGATGACCTTGTGTGGGGGGGCGGGGCATCATTGTCCCGTTGTCCGGTCCGGTCCTGTTGCGATCATGGGTGCAGTTCATATCGTCCCGGGGACCGCGAGGTTCCCACGTGGCGTTCCCATACGGGTGATGCCTATGGGGTCGTCCCGTCCCATTCTTGGGTTCCGGGGGAACCGTCGTGGAGTTCGTTAGGTCCTCTGTCCCATCTATCTGTGTGTTCTCTTCCACATCGCTCGTCCCTGTCCCCGCAGGGTCCTCCGCCAACAGGTCCGTCGCCGCGACGGCGACCGCCAGACTGGCGAGAAGGACCGATACGGAAAGCCCGGCAAGAACCATCCTGTTCGACATTCTATCTTTGCCTCCTTCGGCTTTTTCGAAGCCGTTAGAGCCCATCCAACATGGTATTAGAACTGCATTATGGGACATTCATTTAAATATGGTACAAACGTTTAAAAAATGACATGGATCCTCTGTCCAGACCCTCACCCGTACCATCCCGGACAGTTGAGGCAAAGTGTTAATAATTCTCCCATTTCTCCCGACCACAACAAACGGAGGAACTCATTTGGCTTACGTCAGACCTGCACAGGGGCTTGCGATAACGGGCGTGACCGATTCTGGACACTGGGTCGTAATGGACACCAAGAAAGAGGCGGGAGGAGTACTGGGCGGACCCTCACCAATGGAGCTTGTCCTCCAGGCGGTCATGGGATGCACCATGATGGATGTGGTCTCCATCCTGGAGAAGATGAAGGTCCGCTACGACCTCTTCGAGGTGAGCGAGACCCATGAAAGGGCAGCGGACCATCCCAAGGTCTACACGAAGCTCCATCTCATCTACAGGTTCGAGGGGAAGGACATCGATGTTGACAAGGTCAGGAAGGCCGTAGACCTCTCTTTAACGAAGTACTGCTCGGTGCATGCGATGTTATCGAAGGCTGTGGATATCACACATCATATGGAGCTCAACGGTAAGAAGCTTGATGGGTGACGGTATTCAACGTCCCATCACCACAAATACCGTCACCCTCAGAGGGCGTCCTATCGGGGTAATCGTGACCAGCAAGGGATAACAGCCTCTTCACCAGCGTCATGGGGAGCCCCTTGACATTGTCCCTTTCCCCACGGACGATCCTCACATATAGACCCGAAGCGTCCTGGATGCCGTACCCCCCCGCCTTCCCCTCCCACAGTCCTGTATCAAGGTAGCTTTCAATACCGTCCCTGTCCCCTTCCATTACGACACGGGACACTTCGAACCCGCTGAACTCCCGTTCCCTTGACCTTTCCAGGACACAGACGCCGGTAATCACGTCCTGGGGGTGCCCTAGCTGGAGCATCAGCATGCGTTCCGCATCCTTCCTATCCGTGGGCTTTCCAAGGACCTCTCCGCTGCACAGCACCAAGGTATCTGCCCCTATGACCAGGGAACCGGTCGGAACATCGACCGAACGCGCCTTGGACACAGCGTTCCCCACCACTGTCCTCTCGGGATCGTCAAGGATGCTCTCCTTTGAATAAGGAGCGACGATATCGAACTCGAACCCAGCTTCCCTGAGCAGCCTTGACCGTCTGGGGGACGTTGAGGCCAGAACGAGCCTCATGGTATCACTCCCACTCTATGGTCCCCGGAGGTTTGGACGTGACATCGACCGCGACCGACCCTATGCCGGGAAGAGATATCAGTTGTGGAACGACGTCCTTCAGATAGACATCCGGGAGCTCGGCGACCTCCGCCGTCATGGCCCTCTCGGACCAGACCGGCCTTATGACGACCATCTCCCCGCCGCCGAAGGAAACAGGGACCAGGACCGTGGGGCACTGCCAGATCCCATCGTAAAGCCCATACCTCCTCAGGCCTTCCATCACTATATCATCTGCCTCCCTCAGGAGGTCAAGCCTCTCCCTGGTCATGTACCTCTCAAGGGGCAGCGGTCCGGCCGGTCCCTCGGGTGATATCACCAGAACGCACCTGTTTATCCCCCTTGTCCTGTTGATGAAACGGGTCGAGAAGAGCTTCAGCCCCTTCCAGTCCCTCTTCCCATCAAGCCAGAGCGCGACAGGATGCTCGTAGGAGCGCTCATCGCCCTTAACGCCCACGGACCTGACAGGAAGGACAACCCCCCTCACCTTCTTCCCGGCCCATCGGTCCTCCGCTATCAGCTCATCGATGCGGCCCTGGAGGGAACGGGCCTCCTCCAAGTTCCTCTTCATCGTCAATGGGTCCTGGCAGAGGGCCCTTATACCGAGGCCTGGCCCCGGGAACGGGTGCCTTCCCACCAGCTCGGGCGGCAGGCCCAATCCCGAACCGACCTCCCTCACCTCTGCCTTGTATAGCTCCCTGACCGGCTCTATGACCCTCCCCTCCTCCAGCATCCTCATTATGACATCCACCCTGTTGTGGTGTGTCTTTATGACGTCCGAGTGCTTCGTCCCGCCGCTCTCTATGGTATCGGGATAGAGCGTTCCCTGGGCAAGGACCCAGTCGCTGCTCGAGGCGTCCCCGGCCTCTCTGTTGATGATATCGATGAACAACCTACCTATCCGCTTGCGCTTCTCCTCCGGGTCCGATATGCCCTCGAGCGCACGAATGTAGATATCTGAGGCATCCACCACCTTGAGGTCGGTGAGCCCCTGGTCCCTGAGAGCTTCCATGACAAGGGCCGACTCGTCCTTCCTCATCATCCCGGTATCGACATGGATGAACCTCGTCCTTTCCTTCGGCAGGGCACGAAGGAGGAGGGCCGCGACCACGGTGGAATCCACCCCGCCGGACACTAGACAGAGGACGTTCCTATCCCCGACCTCCTTTCTGATGTATGCCTCTATCTCCTGTGTGTTCCTCTGTGCGGTCCAATCCTGGCCTGCACCGCATATCCCCAGGACGAAGTTCTCAAGCATCTCCACGCCGTGGAGCGTATCCTCGACCTCGGGGTGGAACTGGAAACCCCACCTCTTCCTCCTTGTATCGGAGAAGGCGGCTATGGGGCAGCCTTCCGTGGACCCTACGACGCTGAAACCGTCCGGAAGAGCGACGACCTTGTCACCGTGGCTCATCCAGACCCTGTCCCCATCCGGGACCCCCTTGAATATCGGGTCCTCTTCCCTGCAAAGAACGGCATGTCCATACTCCTTATGGTCCGATCCCTCGACATTGCCGCCGTAGCGGAGGGCTATCTGGTGCATCCCGTAGCAGAGCCCTAGGAACGGGACGTCAAGGTCCAGAAGGGCAGGGTTCAGCTGGACAGCCCCTTCCTTGTAGATGGAGTCCGGGCCGCCGGAGAGGACGACCCCCTTCACCCCGGAGAGGTCCTCGGGTCCTGACGATGGGTCCACTATCACCGTCCTTACCTTAAGGCGGTCCCTTATGACCACCGAGATCAGATGGGCGAACTGCCCCCCGTTGTCCACGACCGCAATGGTATCGTGGCCGCCCATCAGAGCTGCACCTCTTTAGATGAGGAAATGACCTTCTCCCTCATCCTTTGCATGTAGGTAGAGAGTGCGCTCTGCACTTTTTCGTCACCCAATGCGAGCATCCTGGCCGCCAGGAGCGCTGCGTTCTCGCCCCGGTCCAATCCCACTGCGGCCACGGGGACCCCGGGTGGCATCTGGACTATGGACAATATCGAATCCAGGTTGACCTGCCCGGATACCGGGACCCCTATCACAGGCCTCAGTGTATGGGATGCAACGACCCCTGGAAGGGCCGCCGACAGCCCTGCGATCGCTATGAACACCCGTGACGATGAGCCCTTCACTTCGCGCTCAACGATGTCAGGGGTCCTGTGGGCCGACGCGACGGTCACCTTGTAGCCTATACCAAGCTCCTTGAGGACATCAACGGCCTTGGATGCGACCGTCATATCGCTCTTGCTCCCCATGAAGATGTGAACGGCCTCGACATCTCGGGGGGACCCCTTTCCTACGGAACCCTTCGGTGCCATGGGGCTTGAACGGCTCGTTCCGTTATAAATCGTTCCCCCTGCAATGACAGCAGTTAACCATCCCCCAATCCTTTATGATGAAAGGGTTAAATACATACCCTGTCTAACACCGATAGGACGAAGGAACCCCCAAGCGATGGTCCGATGGAGGACGCGTTATGCTAAGCCCGGAGATATACCACAGGAAGGTAGCAGATTTCATGTCTGGTGTGGAGATATCGGTTGAACCACTGGACCCCATTTCCGAAGCCCTCGGGAAAATGAAGAAGAACCGCCTCTCGGAACTGCCTGTGATGGAGAAGGGGAACCTCAAAGGTCTCATAACCTTCCGCAACCTCGCAAGGAGGAGGAAGATGCCTCTGTTCGCACATGTGAAGAGCTTCATGATATCCCCTCCGAGGATCAGACCCACCGACAGGATACCACAAACCGCAGAGAGGCTCGTAACCAGGGATTTCAGGTCCCTTCCCGTCACTGTCAAGGACCAGGTAAAGGGCATGATCTCCCGAAGGGACATCATAAATGCCATAAGCGACCTGAAGGAGCTTTCGGAGATGCCCATAGAGACCATCATGAACTTCGGACCCACCACAGTGGAACAGGACGTGGGTATGAAGAAGGCGCTCATGATGATGGAGCTCTCGGGAGAGACCACAATCGCAGTGGTCGACAACAGAGGGCACTTCAAGGGTTCCATAAACACCAGCGATGTGGTGGCTCTGTTCGAGAAGCCTCAGTTCAAGAAGTCACGGGGCGACTTCCATGGAGAGAGCACCATACGGGACAGGGAGGTGGGTTCGTTCACCACCTATCCCAAGACCTTGAACAGGTCGGACAGCGTCAAGAGGGCTGTGGACCTGATCCTGGGAGAGCGTATGGACCTTGCTTACATCCTTGAAGGTGACAGGCTCGTAGGTTCCGTCTCCGAGGTCGATATACTGGAGGTGCTGTTAAGGGGGCCTGTGACGGGCGGACCTTTGATCCAGGTCGCAGGCCTGGAGGACGCCAAGATGCTGGACGCATCCGAGCTCCAGACCATCATATCCAAGGCCCTTTCCAAAGTGGAGAAGCTGACGCCCGTCAGCTCGGTGACGGTGAGGATCAGGCACCACCACCACCGCGAGGACGATGACAAGTACACCGTCAACATCAAGGTGACGACCCCGGACCACGTCATCTCAAGGGAGAGCTATGATTATGACCTGCTGGCGGCGATAGGCAATGCCTTCGGCACCATAGAGAAGCAGGTGAGGAAGGAGCGCTCCAAGAGGAAGAGCAACAGATGAGCTATATCTTCCAGTAGGCGGACTGGACCTCTCTGAACTCCCGGATCCTGCCCGCATCAGGGACGCTCTCGCGGGTATCCTGATAGATAGGTTTGAACGGCAGAGGTTCTGGAAGGACCAGGTTCATGGACCCGGCAAATACCTCGCCGAGGGCGCGCGTATGGTACCCGCCCTCAAGGATGTACGATATCCTGCCCGATACGTTCTTTCTTGCGAACTCGAAGAGGGACCCAGTGAGCTTGAGATATCCAGGGGTCGAGAGGGAAAGACCTGTGAGCGGGTCCATGATGTGCGAGTCGCCGCCAAGGGATACGAGGATGGCATCTGGGGAGAATCCCTTGAGCACGGGTTCGATTATCTCCTCATAGGTCTGGATGAACGTGGGGTCCCCAGCACCGCCTATGAGCGGCAGGTTGACCGTCCTGCCCAAACCCTTCCCCGAACCGGTCTCTCCCTGATGGCCCGTCCCGGGGAAGATGCCCCATTGATGGGTCGAGATGTAGAGGACGGAGGGGTCATCGTAGAATATATCATTGGTACCGTTCCCGTGGTGGGCGTCTATATCGACTATGGCCACCTTCTTTACATCATCGAAGTCCCTCTGGAGGACCCTTGCCGCTATGGCGACGTTGTTGATGTAGCAGAACCCCATATTGTAGTCCCTTCCGGCATGGTGACCGGGCGGACGGGGCAGGGCGAAGGTCGCTCTCCTCTCCGTCACCGCCTCTTTAGCGGCCCCTATCGCCCCTCCCAGCGCCCTGAGGCAGAGCCCGTAGGTATAATCGTAATGGAAGGTGTCCGGGTCCATGAAGCCCAGGCCGAAGTCCCTAACAAGGTCCACATGCTTCCTGTCATGGACCAGGAGCATGTCCTCGGCCGTGGCCTCCACTGGGTCCCTTACATCGTACGGGACGGCGGCCTTCCTGAGAGCGGCCAATATGGATGTGACCCTGTCCGGTGACTCGGGATGACCCGGCGTCTGTGTCATCCTCTCGTAATCGGGGTGGTAGTAGAGGGGGACCTTGCTCGCGGATTGGTCCATGCCACATTCAGTGGGAATGACCTAGATAAACCTATTGAACGGACAGCGGGTCAGCTGGCCCGCCTTTCGAACGCCGGCCGTCCAGGGACAGGTAGAGGAGAACTGCCCCCAAGGAAGCGATGACAGTCAGGACCATAGGGGCTTCGAACGAGGAGCTTGGCATTAGCCATACGATTATCAGAGATAAAAGCGGGCCTATGAGAGCGCTGAAGCTTATCGTGCTCGAAAGCAGGCCCGAGGCGGTGGAGCGCTCCGGGTTCCTATCCATCATCGACCTCAAAGCCCCGACATAGAGGCTTGCCCAGGACATCCCAAGTACGACCTGTGTCACAAGGAATAGGGGGAACGTCCTTATCAGAAGGAACGACAGGACCGCCATGGCCGTAAGGAACAGTCCAAGGACCAGGGAGGTTCCCGGCCGGACCCTGTCGCCAAGGATGTACATGGACGCGAACTGCGTCAGGGCATTGACGGCCTGAACGATGCCTATCTGGAACAGGTCGAGACCGAGCTCCTCCCTAAGGAAGAGCGGCCAGAGCACCCATATGGCGGAGGCGGTGGAATGCCTCAGGAGCATCGGGAGCAGGACCTTTCTGTTCTTAAGTATCATCCTTACAGGGAGCAGGGGGACGCTTACCCTCACCTCGGGGATCCTTGGCAGGCCCAATGCTATGATGAAGGCCGCCAGTACGAACACGGCGGCAAGGATGAACGCACCCTTGATGTAGAAATAGGCTATCTGGCCGGCGATCAACGTGGATATCCCCCAGCCTAGGGAGCCGAAGGAGGAATACCGTCCCATCCTCACTTTGGCCTCGAATGCATAGCCGGCTAGTGCGGCAGGGAACATGCCGAAACCAACGCCGGTGAGCACCCTGAGGACAATGAGCGATGTCCCGTTGAACGCTAGCGAAAGGGCGCCTGAGAAGATGAAGAGGGTTGAAAGCCCTATAAGAAGCATCTTGCGCTTTCCCTTCATGTCCGCGAGCCTACCGAAGAGATAGACGCACGTGAACTCCGCTCCGGCCACCATGGTCGCCATGAGCGTTATCTGGAGGTCGGAGAGGCCTACCTCCCTGGCGTATAGGGCCACGTAGGTGAATATGGCCATGGCCGCACCGCTGATCAGGAACTGTATCGATGCGACACGCTTCAGCACGGGTCGGCCGTATTGGCTTGCTGGATATATCGTTATCCATCAGGCCTTCAGCGCTTCCTGGGCCTTGTCCAGGAGGCTGTTGGCCATATCGAAGGCTGACTGCTCCATCAGGGAAACTGCCTTCTGGATGAACTCCCTTGCCTCCGTATAACCGTCCCTGCCGGCATTCTCCTTGAGCAAACGGTTGAGGCCGCCGAGCCTGTCATTCAGTTGGGCCATCCTCTGGTGCTCCCTGGCGTTCCTGGTTATGGACTCGAGCTTGTTGGCTATCTTCCTTGCCTTGATGTACTCGCTCTTCCAGAAGGTCTCCTCGACCTGTTTTAAAAGGTAATCCTCGTATGAGACGTCCACTTCCATCGAGCGAAGCTCGTCTATCACCGTCTTCAGCTCCATCATCATCTTGGGGATATCGTCCTTTATGCTCTCCTGTTCCATCCTCTGGAGGATGTCCTTCGCCTTCCTGGAGGCATTGATGGCCTCAACAGGCCTGTCCCTTAAGAGGTTATCCCTGGCATTTGATATGAGGTCCTCTATCTGCTTCTTGAAGAACCGCTCCTTGGGGGACCTTGCCTCGCCTGGGAAGAGGGCCTTCATGGTCCTTGCTATCTCGTCAATGGTCTCCTCGGTCTCCTCCCTCAGCCTGTCGTGAGGGGAGAGGACGATGGTGGTCATCTCCTGGCAGATGGATATGACCTTGCCGTACTCCTTGCTGGCCAATGCTGCCTTGGCGTCCTTGATCATGGCCTGGGGCCTTCCCATGTCCTTGCCCTTGCCCTCCTCCTGCTTCATCCTGAGCCATGACCGCTGCAGGACCTCGATCGCCTCCGCATAGGTCTGCATGTTCTGCCCGGGGTCGACCGTCATCCGCTCCTGTTGAGCTTCCGCTCCGGGCTGACCCTTCTGCATCAGGAGGTCATAAGCGCCTTTAAGGTCCCCCTTCTGGAAGCGTTCCACGGAATCCTTGATGGACCGCTGCATGCGGAGCTTCACAAGGACATCTGTCAATACCTCTGCTTCCTTCCTATGCTTTTCCACAATATCGTTGAATAGAGTCTCCCGTGCCTTCTTGAGGAGGCCCATGGACAGCTTGATATTACCGTAACCGGACGCCTCCTTGGAGAGATTGATGAAGTTCATGGCCTTGGAGGCTGAGAGATCGGCCTTCTTGGCCTCCTCTATCTGCCAGAGCGCCTCTTCCAGGAGGGCCTTTCCGGCATCGACTTCGTTTTCCGTCATCTCAAATACCAGCTAATTCCAGGAACGGTCGTTGTACGAACATCCTGAGAGGATGGACTTAACCGTTTCCTCCATTTTTCCCAACCTGTAAAATCAGGTCCGCTCGTCCATGGCTGGGTTCATCCGCTCCAGGCACTCGAACCCATTTTTCTGTATATAAATATTGCCCGATCCGAACTAACATCTACTTTGCACCGCTCCTCACCTTCCCGGTCCGGGTCATTTTAATATACCGGACCCTTTTCCCTACCCCGTGAGCTTCGAATGGTCTATACGCTGAAAGTGCCGCTCGACAGGGTGGGTGTGATAATAGGCACCAAAGGGGGCACCCTCAGGCTCCTCAAGGAGAGGTCAGGCGCCCAGATAGAGGTGGACTCGGAGACCGGGGAGGTCATCCTTCATGAGGAGGGGGCCAAGGACCCCTACTTAGCCTACAGGATGAGGGACGTCCTACGCGCACTTGGCAGGGGTTTCTCACCGGAGCATTCGCTGCTCCTCTTAAAGGACGATATGTACTACGAGGAGTTCGATATCAAGGACTTCTCAGGGAAATCAAGGAAAAGGGGCGAACAGGTCAGGTCCAGGCTCATAGGCTCCGACGGCAGGACCAGGAAGCTCGTTGAGGAGCTTACGGAATGTCTCGTTTCCATCAAGGGGAACACTGTCGGCATAATAGGGGACCTCGAGGGTGTGAAGGTCGCATCCAAGGCCATCGAGCTGCTACTTTCCGGTTCGGAGCATTCGACCGTCTATTCCTTCATGGAGAGGAAACAGAGGGACCTTCGCACCGCCAGGTCAGGATTCTAAGCGTCTCGCCCTATTGGCCACTATATGTGCGAGCTTTGTAGGCGACCTTTTTCGGCCTTGCAGTACATCGATAGCGAAGGCAATGCACTCGTCCTGTCCGGTCCTATGGCCCCTTGAGGCATAGAGGGGACGTCCCTTATCCCCTCTGAGTCCATGGCCAATGGTCCTTCCTTCGTCCTCGATCCTTGAGACGAGGGCCCCTCCATCCGATCTCTCCCAGGGACCGGCTCGGCCCCAGAGGAGCCTCTTTGCGATCCCCATTGACGGCATGTCAAGGGCGATACCGATCTGGCAAGCAATGCCGATTCCTCTGGGGTGGATCGTTCCGTTCCCGTCCAGGACAAGGACGCTTTCGTCCGGAACCCCTTTCTGTAAGGCTTGCTTGACGAGGGGCATCAGGTGCGAGGCCTCCTTGTAGAACAGGAACCCGGGTATGTAAGGGAATGTCGGCTCCGATAAGGATGCAAGCTCGAGGTCGGCCTCCCCTTGCGGAGAGACGACCACTATGGCCGATGCCTGGGCATTGCCCAAGGTGCTGATATCGAGCCCCAAATATGCCATCCTCTCCCTTCCGTCACCTCCTCTAAGTAGGGGCTCCATGGAAGATTGGACCCTGGCAAGGGCAGAGAAAGGGGGTAGGTCAAGGGTCGGGGTGATAGGGACCTTGCCTGGTCCCAGGTCAACCTTCCTTACGAGCTTGTATGTCGGGCCCTTGACCTTTCCAAGTGCGGTCCATTCAGCGATCCCACGGGCTCCTTTTGGTGCCCCCAATGCCGCTGCGGCCGCGCCGAAGGTCAGAACCTCGCTCTCTCTGACCTCTTCAAGCATCAGGGAAGTCCAGTGTCCTATGTTAAGTAACGGGAAGAGGTGCCTTGTGAAGTATCCCTCCAGGTCAGATGGGTCCTCGGGGACCGAGCGCGAAAGCTCGTCCAGCTCCTTGATGGGGCCATCCGCTTCTATCTTGGGAGACCTCCCGGGGGCAGGTTTAAGGTACATCATCGACAGTATGTCCCCCTATCTATTAGAGGATGATTCGGGCCCATGCCCTGACATGGCAAGGGGACTTGGGAACCGTTAAATATGCTGGACCCTTACAGAAATCATCCCCTCAACGGGGGAGGATCATCTCAGGAGGCTCACAATATGTCTGTCAAGGTTGATACCAACACGTGCATAGGCTGCTCAGCTTGTGTCGGGACCTGCCCGGTCCAGGCTCTCTCCATGAACAACGACAAGGCCAAGGTCGATCCCGCAATCTGCGTTGACTGCGGGGCCTGCGTGGGCGTCTGTCCCGTGGGCGCACTATCGCTCTGAGCCTAAGGCACATTCGTCGTCATCGGACCTTTCTCATGAGGCGAAGAACGCAGCGTAAGCCCTGTACGTTGCCCAAACGTCCGCCTTGGAGGACAGTTCCATGGGCGAATGCATGGATATGAGCGCCGGACCCGCGTCAACAACGTCCATGTTGTGCTCGGCCAGGAACTTGGCTATGGTGCCTCCCCCTCCCTCATCCACCTTGCCCAGCTCCCCTGTCTGCCATGGGACCTTGGCATCGTTCAGGACCTTCCGGATGAGACCCATGAACTCGGCCGAAGCGTCGTTAGCATTGTACTTGCCCCCCGACCCGGTGTACTTTGTGATGCATATTCCATGACCGAGCCTGGCCGCGTTCTGGAGCTCGTGGACCTGCTTGAAGATGGGGTCCACGGCCCCGTTCACATCGGACGATATCGCATATGTCCGGCTAAGGGACTCCATCAGCTTCCGGTCGGGATAGTCCCTGTCCTTGAGCTCGAGGAGCCTAGAATAGAACTCCTCCATGAATCGGGACCGCATGGAAGTGGGGCCTTCGGAACCTATCTCCTCCTTGTCCATGACGAGACAGATGGACGTCCTCCTGGGGGATGCGGTGTCCATCAGGGCCTTGACCGAAGTGAAGGCGCATATCCTGTCGTCCTGTCCGTAGGCGCCGATCATGGACCTGTCGAACCCGACCTCCCTCGCGGGGCCGGCCGGGGTTATCTCGAACTCGGAAGAGACGAAATCCTCCTCGACCATGCCGTACTTCCTGTGGAGGTGATCGAGAACCCATAGCTTGACCTTCTTCGATGCTTTCTTGTCCGTGAAGGGCAATGAGGCCAGCAGCACCTGGAGCTCCTCCCCCTGGATGCCCTCGGAGAGCTTTCTCTCCCCTTGTTTCTTGCTGAGATGGGGGAGCAGGTCCGTTATGAGGAAGACCGGGTCCGCCGGGTCCTCGCCTATGTGGACCTCTACGACCTTGCCGTTCCCAAGGACCACGGTCCCGTGGATGGCTAGGGGGATGTTAACCCAGTGGTACTTCCGTATCCCGCCGTAGTAATGGGTCTTTAAAAGGGCGAGCTTGGTATCTGCATCCTCGAAGAGCGGGTTCTGCTTGAGGTCGAGCCTCGGGGAATCTCCGTGGGACGCTATCAGGTTGGCGCCGTCCTCTATCGGTTCCTTGCCCAGGACCGCAGCGGCCAGGGATTTGTCCCTGTTCACCATGTAGACCTTTGCCCCTGCCCTCCAGGTCTTCTGCTGCGCTATGTCCTTGAAGCCTGCTTTCTTCAGTCCGGATATCAGTTCCCTTACGGTCAGCCTCTCCGTCTTGGCCTTCCCTATGAAATCCATGTAATCCTTGGATATCGACTCTATGGCCCCCTTCTGGGCCTTGGTCGCCGTTTCCCAGATGGAGCGGCGCTTCATGGACAGCTTCTTCTCCTTGGCTGATCCCTTTTCATCCTTGGCCATTACGATGCACCTTGTCGTTCAATAAGGCCGGACCTTCGATTTAACACTTTTTTCCAATTAAATGCGATAAGGTATTATCGGGAATGGGAGATGCTCTTTCCATGTGCCCCCACGAGGT
>JALOTP010000050.1 GCA_025457865.1 Thermoplasmatota archaeon
CTTCACCGAGGGGATAGAGCTCGAAGGCCTCCCTGTGATGACAAAGGAGACACTTGATGAGTACAAAGGCCATTTTGCTGTGACCATCGATAGTCTTACGGTTCCGCCCATAGACCCTGAAGAGTATTCGATGATGAACGAGCTCATGCCCGATACCATGGACGATTGGACCATGTTCATCAGGGAGAACCCGAAGTTGGAGGATGAATACGTTCTCTATGACAAGGTCCAGGAGCTGGCGTTCAATGGATTCAAGGAGATATCTGGTTCGGGTGAGGACCTTGTTCTCCTTTCAGCCCAATACGGCAAGTACTGGAGCCAGCATTGGGAGCCAGAGGAGTGGTTGGAGGAATATCGTTGGCACCTGCACGATATCGGTTACGGGAACCCTATAGAGCCACAAGGTACGCCCTTCGATATTATGAAGGACCTTTCCGACCTCATCCATACTGTATATGGTTTCACTCCCTTCAACGGGACCGTGATATCGGTCACAACTTCCCTGGATGACGGAAACATATATTTCCCCCTGGGCACGTCCGACAGCTGGAGCAACCCCATCGCCCATACCGTGGTCGTTGTCAAGATGGACAAAGGGATGTCATTCGATCCCAACATCGTTCCGGACGCAAAAGCGTTCATTGACGGCGACCGCTACTATCTCTTCGACTTTCCCATGGACAACCCCGAGGATGACCTCCACGGGTCCATAGGCAGTACAAGAAACATGGAATTCTTCTCAGCTGCAGCATCCGAAGCGGTGTACGGTACATATCCATGGGTATCGGTCCTCATCGCACTCCTCCTCTACCTGTTGTTCTGGTTCCTTCTGTTGAAAGCATCCTATCTACTGATGGGAGCGACCAGGGACAGTAAGCGATGCAAGGCTTTAACGGTGAGGAACCTTCTCTTTGCCCTCCTTGCCATGTTGATAACAGCACCGGGCGTCCATCTTTTGTTCAGAATGGATGTCCAGGGTACTGATAAGGGGTCCGAGGATACGAAATACAATAGGTCCCATGCCGTTCATTCCATCGTAATGCTCTCTGTAGGGGCTGTCCTCCTTCTGGTGGCGGTGATCTGATGGAAGGGAGGACAGGAAGGGCAGTTCTCAAGGCCTCTCTACTCATAAACATAATGAGCATCTCCATGCTGCTCCTCATATCAACGCCAGCGATCTTGTTGATAGGTTTTTTCCTGACAAGTCTTTTGACAGATGAGCTTTTGGATCTGGAGGGCCCTCTCCTTTTTGCGTTCGTACCTTTCATTCTGCTCTTCGCACTTATGGTCCTGCCCATCTGTCTCATAATAACCGTAGGGGTCAAGGTTTTTGTGGAGAACCTGAACCCCGTCAAGGGGAAGAAGAAGGGCCGTTTGGGTCTTATCGAGATAGTATGGGCCGTGTCCCTGACCGTCATAACAGCGGTTCTGCTCATGGTCCTTGAGGCAACCGGTTCGATGGAGGCCGGTGAGGCCATTGCGCTTTGGATATTGTTCATGTTCGGTCTATTACTTCTTTCCATAAACTATGGTCTGGCCACTTTGCATCTGGTCCAATTCGAGGGCGAGGGATGGGTCCACTTCAACAGAGGTCTCGCCAGGTTACCCCCGCTGCTCCTCCTCCTCGGGTTCCCGGCCGTCGTCCTTTTGGAACTTCCGGAGAACGTTCCGTTCACATCGGTCTTCTTCATATTCTCCTGGAGCATCCTGCTTATATCGCTCATGACGACCCTGGTCGTAAATTTCAGGACCTACATTGCTCTAGGAAAGGTCCGAGGCGCATCAGGTCCCGGAAGAGGTGGTTCAAGGACACTACCTGCACCGGAAAGGGTCAGAAGGCCCGGTCCTACCTGATGGGCTCTATCCTCACCCTGCAGTCCACAGCGACCGCCCCTTTCTCGGAAACGAAGAGCGGGTTCACTTCAATATCAGTGATCTCTGGGACCTGCACCAGCAGGTCACCGAGCGCCTTCACGGCAACGGCAAGCTCCTTTCGGTCCACCTCCCCCTTGCCCCGGAAGTTCCCCAGTACCGCCTTTCCCTTGATATCATCGAGCATCCTCAGAGCCTCTCCCTTGGTGATGGGGGCGACCCTGAAGGTGACATCATGGACGGCCTCGACCATTATCCCTCCAAGACCGAACATGACGCAGGGGCCGAACACCGGGTCCCTTATGGCGCTCGCAATGATCTCCCTGCCAGATACCTGCTCCATCACAAGGACCTTGTCCGATATCTTCCTTACTTTCTGGAAGGCATCTATGAGCTCGTCCATACCATCGATATCCGTCACAACGCCTCCCCTCTCGGTCTTGTGTATGAGCTGGGATGAGGACCCTTTGATGACGAGCGGGAACCCGAGCTCCTTGGCTGCCGCGACCGCGCCGTCAAGGTCCTTGACGACACGGTATTCAGCGACCTTGTACGGACCAGCCTTCAGGAACTCCATGCTGTCCTCCAGAGGAAGGAAGGACCAGCCGTTCTTCCTGCCTTTCGTCACGAGCTTCCTCACCTTCTTCAGGTCCCATCCGGCAAGCACAAGCTCATCCTTCTCCTGCTCCTCCCGTAGGAAGGCCCTGTACTTGTAAAGGACCTGCATCGAGGAGACGGCCTCCTCCGGGAAATGGAACGCCGGCAGCCCCGCCTCGTTGAAGGCCCTTACCTGCCCGTCCGCGTCCTTGCCGCCTATGTAGCACAGGACCAGCGGTTTGGAGGGTCTCCCGACCGTGGCGATGAGGTCCTTCGTAAGCGCTTCTACGTCCACCCCAGACACCGCACCGAAGATCCCGATGACGGAGCCGACCGAAGGCTCCTCCAGGGCCCTTCTGAGACACTCTATATATCCTTCCGGAGGGGTCTGGGCGGTGATGTCCACCGGGTTCGAGAGCGTCGCATAGGGGGGCAGGAGCGGCCCGAGCCTCCTGGATATCCATTCAAGGTTGTAGTATATGGGCAGGCCTTCGAGACCGCAGCGGTCTATGGCAAGGATACCGAACCCCCCGCCGTTGGTGATTATTAGGATGCCATCCTCCTTCGGGAGAGGCAGGTCGTTCAAGGTCCTGGTCCATTCTATGGCCTCCCTCAGCGTGGGGGCCCTTATCGCACCGCACTGCCTGAATGCCGCATCGAAAATGGAATCCTGCCCCGCAAGCGATGCGGTATGTGAGGCTATAGCCTTCGCCCCGGCCTTGGACCTGCCCGATTTCAGTATTATTATGGGCTTTGACCTGGAGACGTTCTTCACCTTCTCCATGAAGACCCTGCCGTCCTTCAGCCCCTCTATGTACATCAGTATGAGCTTGGTGTTCTCATCAGTGCAGAGATAGTCCAGTATCTCCTCATCGGACAGGTCCGCTTTGTTGCCCACCGACGTGAGGGCAGAGACCCCCAAACCCTCCTGGAAGACCCTGTCCATCAGAGCGATCCCTAGAGAGCCAGATTGGGTTATTATTGCGACATTGCCCGCAAGGACCTTTTCAGGGCCGAACTGGGCATTGAGGCCTGCAGGGGAATATACCATTCCGAAGACGTTGGGTCCCAGCACCCGGATGCCGTACCTCTTCGCTGTGGCCACTATCTCGTTCTCCCCCTCCACGTTCCCTATCTCCTTGAAGCCGGAGGTGATGACGACGGCGAACGGGACCTTCTTTTCCCCGCACTCGACAAGGGCCGCGTTCACGAACTGGGCGGGGATGCAGATGAGGACCAGGTCCACCTCTACTGGGATGTCCTTGATGCTCCTTAGGACCCTGTGACCGAGGACCTCATCGCCCTTGACATTGACAGGGTACATCCCGCCCTTGAAACCGCCGTTGACAAGATTGAAGAAGGTCTTGTAACCGATCTTTCCCGGCTCGGAGGATGCCCCTATCACGGCCACGTTCCTGGGATTGAAGAACCTATGCAGGTCAGATATGGGGCAAACTTTCTCCATGCTGCCTGAAGGTCCCTTTTCATTATTAACCATGATAGGGGAACGGTCCGAAAAGGTTTATAAATCCAATGGGAACATCTAGGACCAGTGAGTGCGTTTGAGGTCCATCCGTGAAGCAGCAGTAGCGTTCTTCATCCTGTTAGTGGTATCATTGCCCGCTCCCGATGCCTACTGGCCATCTGAAAATGTCGGCAATGGGGGGGTAGGAACCATTTATCATATAGGGGTTAAGGAGGCCCCACCACCTCCAAGGGGAGGGTTGGTGCTCATGGACGGTGAGAGCCTGGTCCTCAACGGTCCCTGCCAGTACTCTTACGTCTCTCTCGGTAACGGCTCCAGGCTGGTCCTGGAATCATGCGCCCTATCGGTCACCGGGGACCAGTTCAACGATCCGTTCATCACAGGTACCCCCTCACAGCTGATCATCCGCAATTCGACGGTCGATGTGATAGGGCTCGATGCCCCTGGGCTATACAGGACCGGGGGACAGAACTCATCGGTCATCGTCCAGGTGAAGGACCGGTTCGAGCTGTCTGCAACAACGGTCAATGTCCACGGCGGGCAGGGCATGGACCCGGTCCAGGAAGGATGCTATTATTCCAGTAGGGTGGCCGGTACCAAGTTCAAGGGGGGGAATGCGACCTTCATCCTGGACCTTATCTATGCATCGAAAAGCCTCATCTCGGGTTCCACAATAAGCGTACTTGGGGGGAAAGGGGGTGATGCCCCTCGGGGCCAGAACATCCTTACCCTGGGCAGTCAGAAGCTTCCTGGAGGCTATACAAAGGGGGGAGATGTGTGCGGGGAGGTCGGCCGTGGGGGTTCGGCTATACTAAGCATCAACGGAACATCGACAGAACTTGAGATAGATGGATCGATGTTGACCGTCATAGGGGGAAAAGGGGCAAGAGCGGGGGACGGCGGATATTTCACAAGCTCTCTCGCCATGGCCTATGACATACCGTTGCCACCCGGGGGCTACACCGCGGGAATGTACAGCACATCGGGTTCGGTCCTTCCCGGTTCCGTTTCAGGTAATGTCGGGATGGGGGGGGTTTCATATCTTGGGATCAAGGCCTTGTCCCTGGACCTGAAGGGTTCCACGATATGGGTCAAAGGAGGGGAAGGCGGTGATTCAGGGATGCCCGGTTGCGGGACATTTCCCACCATGGTCGGTACGAGCTATATTAGGGCCGGGATGGGCGGTGCGGGGTATGCCGGCGGAGCTGCAACACCCTCCGGCGGCCAGAAAGGGGGAGATATTGGGGACAATGTCGGTTCTGGTGGGAATGCCACCATTGAACTGGATATCGACCTTGAGGTGTTGAGCATCGATAATACGATAAGATGTCAGGGCGGTATGGGCGGGGTCCCGTTCGAGGGCGGCCTCTCAGGATGCGTCGAATCCGGTTCCTATCCCCGCGGCGGAGGCGGGGGCGGTGGTGGTTTCAGCGGTGGCGGCGGAGGCGGTCTTGAGGCCATAGGGCATACCAAGACAAGAGGTGCTGCCGGAAATGTCGGAGATGATGTCGGTTCCGGAGGGGATGCCAAATTGTCCCTGAGGACCAGATATTCTAGCGGCAGCGGGGATTGCATCGTCATCACCTCCCTGGGTGAGGCTTTCTCCAACGAACCCCTCACAGGTCAGGACAGCATAAGCAGGTCCACCGGGGAGATACTCGCTGAAGGGGGGGGTGGAGCCATAGGGAAGGTCATCGACGGTAAGGATAATCTGGATTATTGCTGGCCTGCGCCCATATTGAGCTCACCGCCGGAGAACGGCTTCCTTGAGGACATCACCAGACCGTTCGATTGGGAACCGGGAAGTCCTTCTCTGGGGCATCCTCTGTTCTACCGGTTCCGGTTGCTCGGAAGCATGAACACCTCCGATGTACTGGAGCAGAGCGGTCTCATCGGCGACGATAACTACTTCCTGCTGACCGATCCCGGTGATGGGGTCTATTACTGGAGCGTATGGATAGACGGTCAGGCCCATGATTCCATCTGGGCAAGGCCGCACAGGGTGATACTGGACCGGGTGGCTCCAGGTATGGACATGCCCTCGGAGCGGGTCTGGAGGAACGGGAGCGCCCCTACTTTCAGCATCCATGCATATGATGATGTCTCAGGCATAGCGAAGGGAAATGCTCAGTTCAAAGTGCAGAAGGTGGGGACCATATCCTCCGAATGGTACGATGCCGATGTGAAGGGCATCGCCGTGGGGGAGTTCGCCCTTACGGCCAACATACCCTCTGTACCTGGGGATTACGATGCGTTCTTCAGGACCACGGACAGGGCGGGGAACGGGCCGGTGATAGGGGGCCCCTACCGCATCAGTATCGATACGATGCCTCCCTTGATACGCAACCCTACCCCGTCCGGCTGGTCCGATGGGACCGATAAAATTTCCTTTGACCTCATAGAGACTGGCTCCGGACCCATGGGGGAGGTCCTTATGACCGCAGAGGGTGGTATCCCATCGAGCTCCATCCATCAGACCTCCCTGCTGGTCGAAGAGGGCGGGAACAGGAGGTCATGTTCCAGTGGAATGGTCCTGGGGGAGGGCACCTGGGAGCTGACATTGTGCGTTAGCGACCTTGTCGGCAATGTCGGGACCTCGGAACCGTTCGCTCTCAGGGTGGACAGGACCCCTCCTTTGGTATTGGAGGCGTACCCCTCCGAGGGATATTGGACCAACATATCCCAGCCAACGTTCTCGTTCAGGGCTGCTGACCCTGGCAGCGGTATATTGACCGCTATTGTCCAGGTCCTGGGTCCTGGTGGTGGGATAGGAACCACCTGCTCCGCTTCCCTTTCGGGGGACGATATCTGGACCGCCATCGCAGGAGCTGGTCTTTCTGACGGCATACACAGATGGCGCGTCGTCCTCCAGGATGCGGTCGGGAACGAATTCGTCACACCGGTCAATACCTTCGGGGTGGACACATATCCTCCTATCGTCATGCCTCCCAGGGATCACAATGTCCAAGGTGATGACCTCCGGCTCGACCTTGGGCCTGTAATGGAAACGAGCGGCCTGGTCAAGGTAGAGGTGGAACCGCTGTTATGGGGCCCCCATGGATGGACCGAAAGGTCCGCCATCCTCTTCGATGACCTGCTATTTGCCCCCGATGGGAGTTCGAGCATCTTGATGCCAGCACCTTCTGGGCCGGTCGCTTTCATGAGGGTCAGGGGGACCGATGCTGCTGGTAATATTGGACCATGGTCCGAAGCCTTCAGGGTAGATATCGGAGGCTCCGATTTCGGCGTAGCGGCCTCTGAAGAAGCATTCCACAGGGCCGGAAGCGACATAGAGATGATCGTGAACGATGGTCTTGGCGTCGACATCGGTTCCTTGGAGCTCGTTGTTCGAGGGAAGGATGGGAGACCCCTTCATCCTGCGGTCAGGACCACCATAGAGGAGAAGAAAGGCCTCCCCTCATCTGATGACACATTGCATCCGGTATCCGTTCGCTTGAACATCGATACCACGACCCTTTCGGGAAAGTTGTCCCTCGAACTGCGCTGGAACAGCACATTGCCCCTTGGCGAGCAAAGGTCAGTCGCTTGGAAGGGGCCAGTAATGGATGCCGAGCCTCCGGTACTGGGGATCCATGCCCCTTCGTACCTTGCAGAAGTTAACTTTCCCATAAGATTGACGGTAAGGGATGCCACTTCCGGGCCTGATATCAGTTCAATGACCGTTGAAGTGGGAGCGGGGAACATCAGCGGATGCAACGGTCCAGGAGAGCCATCTCTTGAAAGGGTTAGCAGCGGTGAGTACGATTTCCGTGTGAACCTGACCTGGGGGGTCAGGACCATTGTGAAGGTCGGTGTATCTGACCTGGTCGGCCACGAAGCAGCGGGTCAGGTCGATGTGGTTGCGACAAGGCCTCCGGAGGTCCAGATAACGTCCGAGCGGTCCCTGGACGGTCAGCTCACATTGGGAACGCATCTGGAACTGAAGGCCTCGACCTATGATCCGGACCTTGAGACGCTAACGGTCAGATGGACCGTTAACGGGACAGATGCAGGTGACGGTCCGGTCCTGGACCTTGTACTCATAGAGCCCAAGATCAACGTGACCGTGTTCGTATCTGATGGTCATTACACGGTCTCGGATTCCGTTATCATAAATGCAATGGAGCAGGAAAGAGGGGACGGGAAGGATCTCCCTTTACTTACAGCGGTCATCCTGTCAATGGTAATGATGCTGATCGTGATGGTCATAGCGACCATAACGGTCATCTTGTTCCTTGCGGCAAGGAAGAAGAGGGCTGATGATGGGGAGGCGGAGGATTGGGGGGTGGATGTAAGAGAGAAGAGGGTGGGGTCCGGGAGAGGTCCCAAGGGCAAGGTTTATAGCACCCCAGGGTCGTCAAAGGGACGCGGCGGGGCGGTGGGATGCAGTATATGTCTGAGAGGGCTCAAGACCGGGTCGGAGCATCCAAGATGCAGGTGCGGGGCGCGCTTCCATAAGGCTTGCGCCATGAGGAAGGGCGTCTGCCCCGACTGCGGAAGGGAGATAATGCTGAAGGCGGATTGAGGCGTATTGAACTGAACTGGAAATTGGAACATCAGGTCGTGAACCAAATGGGACATGGAAGAGTCATAATGGCATTGTTTCTGACAGCTGTGGTCATGCTGTCTTCGATGATAACCTTGAATGGCATGAGCAGAGAGGATGAAATTTCAAGGGGCTCTTTTGCGACTCATGATGCAGGGAATTTCTCATTGAATATTGGTGATGATGGTGGTGGTACAGGTTGGGATACCTTAGAATTCCCTAAGAGTCTTGATAGATTATCATCAGCGTATTTTGGTTTAGGGTTGGACACATCCATCGTCGATTTCGGCCAGAGGGGCGATTTCGATGTCGTATCTAACCTCAAGATAGATGTCCCCGGGAACTACACCGACGAGGAAGGGTATGCAGTGTTCAAGGGGGAAACTGGACAGGATTTCGAGCATACCACGATAACCCAGAGGACCTATGTGAACCGATACTTCATTAATGAACAGGGCCGAACGGGGAGGTGGCTCGTCATAGATTACGAACTGGACTCCTCCCAGGACCTGACAACACCAGTATATGTCATCCAGATGATGGATGTTGACCTTGGAACCCCCGGTGACGATTCCTTCACATGGGTACCAGAAAGGAACATGACAGTCATCCATCAAGGGACGACCTACATTGGCCTTGCATTGTTCCATTTCGGAGCTTCAAGCTACCATGGTCATAATGCTGGTCCGATATCCTCCTCCATATTCGATGGTGAGGACAAGATATTCAACCACATGTACTCACCCAACAATCAGACCACATCAGCTGCCGGACAGAACTGGTACATGGATATTGTTGCAAAGGTCCCCGGCCCCGACGTATCACGGGGCATCCATGTCTCATTCGCTGTCGTCGTAGGGGGATCGCTCGAGGAACTTACGGAAGCCGTCTTCGATGCCAAGGCAGCCCTCACCGGTTTCGTCCAAGCCCCCAATACCGAGGGTTGGAAGCCAGTTCCGGCGTTGACGACGTTGATGCTACGGTACTTTGGCCCATGTTTCCCTCCTTGGGCCTTCGAACTTACCAATAGATACTCGACCACAATGACCGGTGATTTCACTCCATGGATGGAGGACCTGTTCCTTACCGGTGGAGTAGGCGTTGACAAGACCCTCAACTTCATGCTCGACGGCTCTCCCAGCGGCAGACATCAATACAACATCACTCCCCTCAATCAATGGGGATTCACCGATTCACCGACGGTCTGGGAGTGGAAGGTGGACAATCAAGGCCCCACCACTCTGCTTGTCCGTGACGATACTGCCCCAAAGGGCACACTCATAGTGAATGCAGCCGCAAACGATGGCGGATATTCCGGGGTCAGTAAGGTATTCATGAGCCTCAATGACGGACCGTTCGAGGCGACGAGCTCACTCTCAACGACCCAGCAGGGGACCGATCTCAGCGTAAAGGCATACGCTACCGACATGGCAGGGAACCAAGGTCCGGAGAAGGTCCTGGACCACCTCACTAACGATGGCGTCGCCCCCACGATAGCCTCCATGGACATGTTCCCTGACGATATCGACGAGGACACGGAAGGTGCGGTCCGTTTCGAGGTCACCGCAAGCGATGCGGTCTCGGGCCTTGACCTCACATCGGGGAGGTACCGCTACGGCATAGATTCACCCTCCTCCCAATGGAACCCGATGTCATACCAGTACGGGACCTTTATAGGCTCCATAGGAATGGAATGGGAGGCGTCACAGGGAAGGGACCTCTATCTCGAGGTGGAGGTTAGGGACAGGGCGGGAAATACCGGGAGCAAGCTATTCACGGAACCGATAGAACCCTTGAACGACCCCCCTGCATTCTCGATCAACATACTCTCCCCGCCCTGGCAGAGGGAGACATTGAACATAGAACTTGTGGGGAGCGACCCTGATGGGAACCCTGTCTCCTTCATATTCCATTACTCTACGACCAGGGATGGACAGTTCCTGATGTTCACGCCCTCCTCGATAAAGGAACTGGACCCTACCAGGTACCAGCTGACCCTCCCGGCGCTCGTCTTTGAGGGCGAGTTCTTCTTGAAGGGAGAGGCATCGGACGGTATCAATATTACGCCCATGAAGAAGGTCAGCACCTGGATAGACAGGGAAGGCCCCGTCCTCGAATTGACGGGCCCGACAATAAAAGAATGGTACATAACACCAAGGTCTCTTCGCATAGCGGCCCTAGATGGAGGCTCGGGCGTGTCCGGGACCTATTTCATCATCAAGAAGGGCCTGGAAGAAAGGAGGGTGGAGGGTAGCGAACTGACCATTTCGGAGGAGGGCGTACACACCATCACAGCATATGCAGCAGATGGCTCCGGGAACGTAGGGAAGCTCGAACTTGGAAGGTTGGGCATGGACCTGACCCCCCCGATCATCAGGAACATAGCTGTCACACCACCCCAACCCACCATCAGCGAGGACGTTTTTGTGGAACTTACCTATACGGACCTGCTGTCAGGTCCGAAGGACCTTGCAGGCAAGGACCTGAGCAAGCTCCTTGAAGTGGACATACTTGTGAACGGCAGGTCAGTAAGGCCACAGAGCGTTCTTGTGATCCCAGGGTTCAACGATAGGGTCCGTGCACTCTTCATTAAGCCCTTCACCACCGGGGACGGGAGTTTCGCGGTGGAAGCCAAAGGCCTCGATATTGCTGGGAACAGCTTCAGGGCGGTATCGGAACCCTTCGAGATTGCTCCCCTTCCGGCCGATAACTTCCTCGGGCTCATCGTCCCCAAAAGTGCGGAGGTGGGTGGGGACTTCGTCATCACTTCCAACTGGACAGGGCCCATAAATCTGGAGGTCTCATATCCGAACACCAACAGGACCTGGATAATATCTCAGAAGAGGAAGGAGGACGATATCAGGTCCTTCTACCTCCCGGGCCCCTACGCATCTGGTAAGATACTCATAACTGCACATTACGGGGAAAAAGGTACAGAAGGACCTGAAAGCATATTCCCGGAACAAGGTTACATCGAAGTGCCAATAAATGGATATTTGGACGGGGACGGTGACGGCTTGTGCGACCCGTGGGAAGTTCGCTATGGCCTGAACCATCTGCTACCGGACGATACGACCTTGGACCGTGACAAGGACGGCCTAAATGCCATCGATGAGATGTACAACCTGACCGACCCCAATAAGGAAGATTCGGACGGCGACGGGATGCCTGACGGATGGGAGGCCAGGATGGGCACTCTCCCCTTCGAGAAGGACGGCGACCAGGACCCGGACGCAGACGGCTGGTCCAACCTCAGGGAGTACAGGGACGGTACGGACCCAAGGGACCTTAAGGACCATCCGGAGGACCTGCCCAATACCCCCTGGTACTGGTTCGTGATAATATTCGGGATCCTTCTGACAGTACTGGGCTACTTCGCGTTCCAGATGGTGAGGAGGAAGAAGCTCAGGAGCGACCTGGAGCGTTTCGATGAGGAAGTGTCATGGGAAGATGAGGACGGATGATGGGATTCCATTGACAAAATATAAAATATGAGTTGCCCTTCAAGAAGTAGAAGAGGTACAAGCCCATGAGCATAGAGGACCAGGAGTTCGTTCAGATACTCAATATCATCAGAAGGGGGCAGCGTCTCGTCATCCAGGCGAAGAAGGAGGGTGCCGAAATAAAGCTCGCCGAGGAGTTCATCAACGAGGCAAAGTACGCTTTGAAGCTCAACAAGAGGGAAGAGGCCATAGAATATGCCAAGCAGTGCATTTTCGAGGTCATAAAGGTCAAGAAGGAGATGGACGTAAAGAAGCTGTCCCAGGAGGGGGAGCTAGAGAAGCTCACCAAGGACCAGCTCAGGTCCAAATGCATAGAACTGGGCCTTGAACCGTTGGGATTGAAGACGGAGCTCTTGAGAAGGATAAAGGCGCACCTGGAGAAGCTCGAGAAAGAGGGCCACGTTGTCGAACAGCCACCCAAGGCCCGGACCGACCCGCCAAAGGAGAAGGGGGACCTGAGAAAGGTCTCGGACATCCTTGCCGGAAAGGAAAAGGATGGAGAGGACGAGATAAAGGAGAGGCCCGCTCCCCCCAAGCCCATAAAGACATCGGCAGCGAAATCTGGGGAATGGTCTGCAGAGAAAGCGGCATTCGAACTGACCCCGGGCTTGTCCTATCTGGTGGAGGAGAAGAGGCCAGACAGGGTCTTCATGGTCTACAAAGCGCTGACGAACATAGGGGACCCCGGTCTGGCAATATCAAGGACCAACCCCAAGATCCTGTCAAGGTCCTACGGTTTGAACGAGGACACCGCTATCTGGCTCACGGGCAAGGAGATACACGGGGAGATAAGGTCGGTCCTTCCCATCCTCGAGTTCATAATGTCGCTCATCGAAGAGCACATGACGGCCAACCAGAAGAGCGTGATACTCCTTGACGGACTGGAGTACCTGCTGACCAACAACAAGTTCAATTCGGTATTGAGGTTCCTCAGACAGCTCGTCGACAATATATCCCAGACGGACAGCATCCTGCTGGTCGCCCTGTCCCCAGAGGCACTGGATTCGACAGAGGTGACCCTGCTCGAGAAGGACCTCCAACCGATCGTCTATTTGGAATAATAACCTACCATCCGGAGGAATGCCTCCTCCAGGTTCCCGTGCTCCTTGACCACTTCCCTGGTGGGGGCATTGGCAAGCACCATGCCCTTGTTTATTATGCATACCCTGGAACAGAGCTCCTCCGCAAGGGACAGTATGTGGGTCGATATCAGTACCGTCCCGCCTTTGGAAACGTAATCGAGGAGATGGTCCTTGACCTTCCTCTGGTATATGGGGTCAAGATTGATGAACGGCTCATCCAACAGGAGCAGCGGCGGTGCGTGGATGAAGGCCGACGAGAGCATGAGCTTCTGCCTGGTCCCCTTGGACAGGTTGCGAGCTATAGTCTCGGTCTGTTCATCCAGGTCGAAGAAGGCCAACCATCTGGTCATGGTGCTCTCTTCCGGTTCGAGCCCTCGGACGTGCATGACGAAGTCAAGGAACTCCCGGACCTTCAGAAAGGAGGGCGGGACCTCCGATTCTGGGACGTATCCCGTATGGGCCTTGATACTGAGCTTGTCCGCTCTGGGGTTCAATCCCAGGACACGAACGGAACCATCGTCTAGCTCTACCGAACCGACCAATGCCTTCATCAGAGTGGATTTGCCGGCACCGTTGGGCCCTATGAGGCCGTAGAGCTCCCCCCTCTTCACCTCAAGGTCGACACCTTGAAGGGCCTTGACCTTTCCGTAGCTCTTCAGGGCGCCATTGACGATGACCGCTGGACCAGTGATCGAAGGGCTCTCCCAGGGGCCCTTGCGGGTCCGGGCATCCAACTATTCATTCCTCCCTCTGAAGAGGACGAACCCGAGGGCCAGTCCGCAGATGATGACGATGGCGGCAATGACCTCGAGCGTGAAACTCGGGAGCTTGAACCCTCCATCTTCTGTTCGTGGGGGCTCTATGATATAGATTTGGGTGGAGGCGGGGGAGGTGACCTGGCCATCCGTAGCCCCATCGACAGGGGCGTCATGGGCCCTGGCCTCAATGAGATGGGGGCCGGGAGACAGGTCATCAACGGGGAGCATGGTGAACCAGATGATCCTGCCAGGCCCGCTGAAGGCCGGCAGACGCATCCATTCACTCCCATCAACACGGACCTCTATCCTGCCAATGGACTCCCTGTCATAGGCATATCCCCTCAGAGTGACCGAGCCGACCTCGCTCCTGAAGGAAGAATTGTAGGTGGGTTCGGTGATGGTTATGGTCGGAGGCGAGTCATCTATGGGGTCTATGCCATAGTAGGCGTGGAGGAAATCGTCCCAGAGATGGAACCTGGCGAACCCGGTCACTTCATAGACCGGATCGTAGTTGGTGGGAAGCTGGGAGAGCGCTAGTTGGTCCTCGTCCTTGTTAGGGAAATATTCGGAGAGACCGTTCGCATCGGGATGCCATTTATCGGCATTCGACACGAACATGAACTCGGGCTCTATCGCGTTCCTGAGCCTTGTGCAGAGCTGGAGGACTACCGTGTTCTTTGGGAAGGCCTTCTGGATGTAGATCTGCAGTTCCTTCGTGTAATCGATCACATCATAGAGGGGGTATCCCGTCAGGTCGTAGGTGAAGACGCTTGCCGCATCGTAGGAGTTGCAGTTCTTCCTCGCTAGGTATATCTGCAAGAGGTAATCCAGCGACCCAAACTGACCCCTTGAAGCGAGCTCCTCGGAGAGCTGGTCCAAGCTCTGGAGGACCTCGTTCATCTTGGTGAGGTCGAATCCGGCCATGGTGACCATGGGGTAGTCCTCCGGGTCTTCCTGGCCGTTCTCATAGGAATAGATATACTCGCGGGAGATTATCGATGCAAGCTCCTGAGGCTCCATATCCGGTTTGGTCACGAGGGGTTCAAGGACCTCCTCATAGGGCCATCCGTCCCCCGGTTCGTTGAACCCCGACGCTGCCGCAACATGGCCGAAGTCCTTGATCTCGTAGAGGACTGCTATCTGCGCCATCAGGCAGGCGTCGAAGCCTATCAGGTCTATGCGCCTGTTGCCTATGAGCTGGTAGATCTCTCCGGTGGCCTGATGGAGGTCTGACATGTTCAGCATGTCATATGTGTCCGACCCGGGGACCGTATCATCGTAGCATATGCCCCTGAACGCCCCGCCGTGGTCCCAGAGGACAAGGGCATATCTCTTTGCTGGGAAGTTGTCGACGGTCCAGCGGGCGAAATCCACCAATGTGGCAGGGTCCCCCATATTAGGCTCGGGCAGTTCCATGAGCGGTGTGGAGCTTATGGTCCGAACGTCATCATCCTTGTCCACCCTGTATCTCCTGCCGTCGGTCCAGTCCCCGTTGGAGGTGTCCTCACCCTCTATACGGTCCATCTGTACAATGATGTTGACCTTATCGGTGGACCCCACCCTCTCCATCTCGTTGATGTCCTCTATGCCCGCACCTTCGAGGTTGTTGTCCGCATCAAGATAGACCATGAAGGTCCACTCGGCGAGCGCGGTCCCCTCCTGCCCCTCGGGT
>JALOTP010000051.1 GCA_025457865.1 Thermoplasmatota archaeon
ATCGCTTGGACCACAACAGGCTCCAACACCGATATAGGGCATTTCAAGCTCTACTACTCGACGGATTCCGGTTCGAACTGGAACTTCATAATAATCGTGGCCACCGTCTCCGTCCGGTCCTTCACTTGGAACGTCCCCGAGGTAGATTCGTACACTGCACGTGTGAGGGTGGAGCTGGTTCCACAATCAGGGCCTTCCATCTTCGCCATGAGCAACCACGATTTCTGCATCTTCGATACCATTGCCTACAACTGGCCCCCTATCGCCATGGCCGGGCCGGACCGGACGGTGAACGAGGACGTACTGGTCCAGCTCGACGGTTCCGGCTCTTACGACCCGAACTATGAGACCTTGACCTACACATGGACCAAGGTCTCTCCGGCATCTATCGATGTGACGTTGCACAACCCTAGCACGGCACGTCCTTTCTTCACCATGTCTCTCAATTCCTACTCGGTCACTTTCGTCTTCGACCTCACCGTGAGCGATGGGATAGTGCATACCGATCCTATCCTCTACAACACGGACCGGGTCTCCATTACGATCCTGCCCAGACCTCCGGTCATCACCAGGGTCCTTCCGGACACTGGGTGGGTGGGAACTCCATTGACCATAGAAGGGTCCGACCTCAAGAACGCCGAGATATTCATAGGCGGTGTGAACCTGGGACGGGTCCTGACCGATCCGATGCCCCCGCTCAATCCGGACCCTGACCACAGCTACACCTTCACTGTCCCATCAGCAATCCCTCACGGCAAGCACACCATCACCCTGAAGACCACGACCGTAGAGGTCACATCAACGGACCAGGTGGAGATATTCCCCGAACCGTTGTGGCAGTTCGAGAACGCCCCGGGCTTCCACAATCCTACCAAAAGCTCCCTCTCGTACCCCTGGACGCCGTGGCATGAGGGCCGTTACAAGGACGCCTTCGGGGAGGACGTCTATCTGAAGCTGTGGATCTGCATCGGTCTTCCCATCTGGACCCCCTGGACCGGATGGTACTGTCTCGGTTACGAGATCGAAGAGCCCTTCGCCCCCGATCCGCTCGCGGCCATCTACTACGGAGCGGTGTTCTGGTGGATGGCTAGGAATGGCGAGTGCTTCGGTATGTCCACCACCGCATTGAGGCTCTACCACAACGAGATACAACCCAATGACTACGGGTCCTATTACAACGCAAGGGACGTACCGAACAGCGGGGAGTTCCGCGAACATGTGGACTATCAGCAGGGAGCCCAGATGTCCGCCGAGGTCCTGAACGCTTATCTTGGCAATTTCATCGGCGGGCTCGTACCCTCCTCCGAGTACACTGGGTTAGGCCTATGGGCAAATAACATCAAGAGCTCCATAGACTCGGGAGATCTAGGTATCGCCACATTGGTCTGCGGCGGAGGGGCCCATGCGGTCGTCCCTTATGCCTACGAGGAGGTCGATGCGACCCATACCAGGTTCTACGTTTACGATTCGAACAGGGAGGATTTCTCTTTCCCTGATAAGGCGATAGATATGTGCAAGAGCGGGGATGACCATAACGACAATCCACCCTACATCGAGGTCCACAAGAGCGGGACCTACTGGGACTGGTCGTTCCGGTCCGTTGACGGTTCCATGTGGAACAGCGAGGTCGGTGTCGCCTTTGTGCCCTGGTCCACGGTGAAGGCGCATAAGACCATGCCACTGAGCATAGATGGCATAACCCATCTTTTGGCAGGGGACGCAGCCGTTGCTATCGAGAGCGACAATGGGAGCCGGGTCGGCTACAACGAGAGCGGTGAGCTGGAGTTCGGTATCGATGGTG
Organism: Thermoplasmatota archaeon; assembly: GCA_025457865.1. Lineage (GTDB taxonomy): Archaea > Thermoplasmatota > Penumbrarchaeia > Penumbrarchaeales > Penumbrarchaeaceae > JALOTP01. The sequence goes on from JALOTP010000051.1 coordinate 1,802, forward strand.
CTGCCCCGCTTCCCATGTTCTCTGGTCCAGGCTGGAAGGCGCAGTCATGGTACCTTCCGACCGATAATTACACCGCTACCATTACCGGGACGTCGAACGGTGTCTACAACTGGTCGGCCATCAACAACGGTAACAATGCCTTCTCCATAGAGGGGGCGGAGATATCGGCTTCGTCCATAGACGATATCTCGGTCGATTACCCTGACGGCAATCCATACAGGGGCTCCATGGAGTACGGAACGAACGATGATGCGAAGGTCTATACCCTCGCCCAGGTCAACAGGTTCGGTAACCGTGAAAGGGTCTACCGCATCATCAATGCGACCTTGACCGATACCGGGACGCACATCATTGGGACCAACGATGACTATTCCGGTATCAGGTTCACCAATAATGGGAACGCTCCGACGACGTTCGATGTGGAGTTCCAGGGTAACGTCGTTTCGGAAGCGGTGTGGAACGGGACCTCGCGCCCAACCGCTCCGGGGCTTCCTACGGCGAGTCGCAAAGGCATCACTGTTCAACCAGGGCAGACTGTTGTCATCAGACCCACCGATTGGCTCGACCTCTACCACGCAGTGGTCATAATCGAGGGAGAGACCGTACCGGGGATACCACTCGACCTAGAGGCCACAATTAACGGTCTCAATGTGACCCTTGAATGGGATGTACCTGCATCTGATGGTGGATGGCCCGTTCTCGGTTACAAGGTCTACAGAGGGGAAGGGTCGGACAATATGACATTCCTAACGGATGTCACCGGGTCTCCATTCTACGATCGGACGGTCGAGAACGGTAAGACCTACCATTATTCGGTTCGGGCCATGAACGTACTGGGTCTATCCGAGCCTTCCATCACGGTATCGGCCACCATCCCTGACATGACAGCTCCCGGAACCCCCAGTAACCTCATATTGTCATTGGACCCGGATGGTGTCATGGTCTCATGGGCCCCGCCCACGAACGATGGCGGCAGCCCTGTAACGGGTTATGTGGTCTTCCGCTCCAATGGTACTGGGGCCCTCTCCCGTTTTGTGGAACTTGGCGATGTGCTCACATACCTGGACGAGAGCGTTGTGAACGGCACGACCTATAGGTATGCGGTCCTGGCATTGAACTCGGTCGGAGAGGGACCTAGGACAGCCGAGAGTTCCATCAAGGTACCGGGATCTCCAGTATCAGATGATGATGACGATGACGACGATGATGATGTGGATGATGACGATGACAAGGATGATTTCCCATGGTGGGTCCTTATCGTGGTGTTCATCATGATCGCACTGGTCATATTCGTCATATTGCTAATAACGATAGTTTTCGCCTCGACAATAAAGGGACCTCAAGATGAGGAATGAGGATGATGAACATCCATCAAAACACGTGATGGTCATATAGAACCCTGTTCTGTCAACAGATGTTCTGAAAATTCGAGCATTGAGAGGGTCATGTGAACATCATGTCAATTATGAAAGTCATTACCCTGGGGGTGGTCCTCATTGGTTTGACCGGTACTCTGCTCCTGACCCTTGTTCTGAACGCCGATGCACCTACGGACAGGGTCGAACCCCTGACATAGGTACCGATCGAGCATAGGATATCATTCCATAAGATACCTGTGAGCGAGCCTGTGGTCTATACCTTCCGGGACTTCCAGAGGATAGACCGAGACCAGCTCGATAGGTACGTTCATCTTCTGGACATAGTGCTCCAATTGAGAATGTTCCCTCTTCATGGTCATAGGGTCCCCTGACTCCAACGTGACGGAGACCGCTCTTAGAGGTCGAAGCCCTTGACAGACCATGAAGTCCATCTCATGGGCGTTCTTGTAATAATAGACGTCAAACCCCTTCTTCCTCAGGTGAAGGAAGATAATGTTCTCAAGGACCCTACCCAGGTCAAGGTCCCGTCTTTTTCCCAAAGCGATGAAAGCGGGGTCTGCCCCGTATGCTTTCTTCCCATATGATTGCTGGACCTTGAGGGAGGGATGGAACTTCTTCAGAACATCGATCAGATATGCATCCTTTAGGGCTAGGACGTAGCTTTTCACCGTATCCTCATGTTTGAGGCCAGAGACAGATGACAGCGATCTGTAGGAGAATTCCTTTCCGACATTGGACAGAAGGTAGAGCGCAATGGACCTCAGAGCTTCGACATCCGTTATCTTGCTGTTTGAGGTAATATCTCGATAGATGATCCTATCGAAGTATTCCTTCGCCAACGCTATATCACCGGTCATTACGATCCTTGGAAAACCTCCTGTCCTCATGTAGTCCAAAAAGGTCCTAGTGTCCGGTCCCGAACCCCTGAACCTGAGGAACTCAGGGTAGGACAATGGATGGACCTCGAAAGATTTGGTCCTTCCAGTAAGGGCTTTGGAGTAGCTTGATGTCAGAAGCTTGGAGTTCGACCCGGTCACGAATATCTTGACCTTCCTGAGGGTCCTATGGGCGAACTTTTCCCAACCTGAGAGGCTCTGGACCTCATCAAGATATAGGTACCTGGTACCTCTGGACACAACCGCATCGAGGACCTTGTCCATATCCGAGACCCTCATATCCACAAGTCTCTCATCCTCGAAATTGAGGTACACACCTCCCAGCTGCTTCTTCAATCCATAGAGGATGAAGGTCTTTCCGGCTCTCCTTACCCCCCTTATGACCGTGATCTCCTCAAGGATAGAGGACGATAGGACCTGGTCAGAGATGTCCCTCTTAACGACATTCTCCGAACTTATCTGCTGGTCCCAGTCGTCAATGACGTCCTCTATCATGTCCCTGGAGGTCATAACGGGCCATAGCATTAACCCATATAAATCAATTTGCCCATTGGAATGGGCAATATCGACCAAATTTGCCCAATGGATTGGGGATTTTTTATTAACAGTGTATCACATATCAGGGACCGTGATATCAAGGAGTCCATGAGGTTCAGGTTGGATATGAGGGGAAGTGGAACCCATCCTATTCTTATGCTGGGGAACATGATATCAAAACGCCATGGTATCAAGTTCCTGACGGGGGATAGGGGCTTCAAGTACCTCCCCAACGCCAAATACGTCAAATGACCTCTTTCGTTCAATAAGGAGGAGCTTTCGAACCACAACCGTCAACGCATATTCGGAACCTTAATACCATCAGGATATCGTGCTATGACCTATGTCGATCATCAAGGTCGTAGCCATAGGATCGGTCCTCCTTGGCCTTATAGGCGCGCTAGTACTGACCATCTTCCTATCTGCGGATGGCATAGCAGACAGGGTCGAACCCCTCACCAACTGGAGGAGAGGCTCCTGCCACAGGTATGACCGTGGTGGGTACGATAGAGATGGAAGCTCTTCATGTCATGACCGTGACGTGCGCTCCTACTGTACCTATCATGGAACTTACTTCGACCCGGACGAATGGGTGGATCATAGGGATTACTGTCCATACTATCAGAACGATACCGTTCGACAATAGGAACTGACCGGCTTCGGACCCTATTCGGTCATCTTGTCCAGTGTTGACCCCTATGTATTTAAGAAAGGTCCTTATACTCACCCTGCAGGATGAATATTATGGACAATGGTATCTTTTCAATAAGCCTTCAGGAATCCAATGGATTGAGGATATGGGAATCGGACGACCTCCCCCAACCGAATGAGGTCAGTTCGGGGACCGCTCGCTATTACGGGCAGAGGACCGTCAAAGAGCTCCTCAGGATGGTCAACCAGAAAGCGTTCATCGATCATATGGACAGGTTCCTTGACCCCATGTTCTCCATCTTCGAGAGCGCCCTGGAACAGGGTGTCGAGGAGAACGCTTCGGTCCAGTGGGACGATAATGACCATTTCATAAAGACCAGCTGGACCAATTATTCATGGAAGCTCCCCCCCGAGCTCAAGAGGAGGATGGTCCAGATCGATATAAGCAAGACCGAAGGCCAGTCAGAGGGCACCATAAAGGTCCCGTTCAAGAAGCTCGCCGATGATGGGTCCGTGATCCTGTTATCTCCCAAGCTCCTCTCCAAGATGAACCTTAGGAAGGGGAACCCTGTGACGGTCAAGGTCCGGTTCTGCGATAGGTAGGATGCAGTGATCTCAGGGGAACCTCCTCTTCGAATAGATGAAGACGGACCATGATATCAATAGGGATGATACTACCATAATTGATAAGAACAGTAATTTGGTCGTCATGTCCAATCTATCGTCCTTGCCACCTTCCACATGGAACGCTGAGACAATGACGTTGGCATCGGCACCGCTCCCTTCCATGAACTGGTCGTTCGATTCCGGGACCTCGTTCCCTGGGTCCAGTTCCAGTTCCAACCTGTCCATCCCGCTGATGGCAGTGAGCTCTCGGACATATGTGACGTTCTCACCAGGGGCGAGGGCTTTGACCCATATTTCCATGATTTCTGTCCCATCCGCTCGGACCTTGACCATCGCCCAATCGGAGAATGCCTGACCAAGGTTCGCAGCTGTGAACGAAAGGAACACCTTCTGATCTGCCTTCGCAGAAGCTATGGTCTCACCTTTCTCGTTCCTTGTTACGATGGGACCGATGAACTCCAGGTCAGGATAGCTGACGTTAAGGACGAAACCGAACTCATCTTTGACCTCGTCCTCTCCGGTGATCAGGGTGGCTTTGACCGTTAAAGGTGGTACCTTCTCCACGCCTTCACCCCCCGGAGCCTCTACCTTCAAACTTACCCAAACAGTCTCACCAGGACCTACCCAGAACGATGGTCTCTGCCCGAACTTCAGGTCTGGTAGGATAAAACCCAGGTCGGTATCCGTTCCATTCGTCCTCACCGGGATATCCTCCTGACCGAGCTCCATTAGGACCGGGGGTTCCCGGACCTGGGAGACCCATTCGGTCCGGTAGGACCACCCAAATCCGAGCAAAGACCGCTCGGGAGGTTCCATCCTTAGGTCGAGGTACACTTCCTTCTCAACGTTCCCTTCGTTCCTTACACCGAATAAAATGCTCCTCCCTTCTCCGGGCGTTATGGATATCGTGCCTTGTTGGAGTGCTTCGGTCGGTAATAGCGCGATGGACCTGTTCACAGTGACGTTCAAAGTGATGTTAAAAAATATCGTCTTATAGTACCTTGGTCGCAACACGAGGGTAAGGTCCATCCTGCCAGGAGGAGTATTGGAGGGGATATGGAATTCGACGAAGAAGGAGATCTCTTCGTTCCGGGGGACCTCCAGTTCGGAGATGGGGCCCATTGTGTCGTTGAATATTTTTATCGTTACCCGATTTGGATCGAGCAGGTAAACCTCATCTATGATATCTTTTTCCCATCGGTCATTGTTGATCCGGACCTCTGTTATGTTCTTTTCTCCCGGGATGATATTCACATGGCCGCTTTCTGGTTGGTAAACCCTCATATTCAAGAAACTGGTTGAGATGAGAGTATATACCCGTGAGGTCCCATATCTGCTGTATCCATCTATGTGCGAAGAGACCCTGAACTGGAAGATCTCGTCGCTCTCGAAGTACCCTGAAGGTATCCTCACCCTTATGTCCTTGCTTACCTTGGTCCCCTGCTTTATGGAGAGATGGGCTTCGGTCCATTCGAACTCCAGCAGGTAGCTGTTCCTTGTATAGATGTACTCGAAGTCCCTGTAGGTGGACCTCCAGAAGGCATCCTCCTCCACCTCGACCGTCATGTCGATCGGGTCCTTGTTCCCCATATTGCTCAGTTGGAACGGTATGGTAAGCCATTCGCCTGGTTCGACATGAAATATCCTCTGGCTCAGGTCGGGCAAGTACATCACTTGAGATTCTCCGATGATGAAGTATATAACGTCCGAGTCGACCGGTGCATCGTCTCCGAGCCTTCTCATATCACCAATGGAGATGGCCTTGACGGTGATCGGTATACGGGAATCCTTGCTAGAACTGAATGGGATTATTACATGGATGGGGAAGGTTGCGACCGATCGGCCACCGTAGAAGTCCCTGAGCTTGGATGAGGTCAGTTGAACATCGAGATCCAAGCCTTTTTGGTCAAGGAAGAAGTAGTTCCATCCGGACTCCCTCAAAGGTCCGTTGAGTTCAAGATGGAAGGTATCGTTCTCTTCTCCATGGTTGGAGATGATGACCCAGTATGTCGCCTCACTTCCCGGCTCCAACTTCGCCCATTTCTTCCCGTTGAGAGGGTCCAAGACATCATTCGATGGTTCCATGAGGAACTGCACATCGAAGTCCGGGACCTCCCCTCCCCTTGACGGTTGGGATGGGTCTGGATATGACTCGGTTCCAACGCCTATTGCTGCGGACCCGGGCGATGCCAGGGTCAAGAGCAAGGCTGAAGAAATTGACATAACGCAGACCAAACAGGTCAAGATGCGATACACACTATCCTTTCCCACGGTCCAAGGCATTTTTCATCCCCGGAATAAAATGTAACGGATGGGTATAACTATTGTATTGTTCAGGATTTGGAACGACCTTTTCACCACCTCAAGATGGGACGATCACTTTGACTTGAATTGACCTCACTTAACGGTAAAAACAGATCTTTTCAGGATAACCTGCCATCACTCCTCCGGGACCTTCCTGGACCTATGACCAATGAAAAGGAGAGCTACAAGGACCATTATGATGACCATGATCAGAAGGGGTATGATCAGGATGAGGCACAATGAGAACCCCGGACGATCATTCTCCTCCTTCTTCATCACAGCGGTCAGATCATAGTCCCGTGGGGGCATGTCGAGCTCGATCTCCTTGGGTTCGTACCCTTTCTTTGACAGCTCGACCTTGTACTGACCGGGACGCAGTGTTCGGGAGAAATTACCATCCTCATCGGTGACCAAATCCACGCTTTTGCCGGTTGCCAGTTCGGTGATCGTCACGGTCACTCCGTAGAGGGGGCCCCCACCTTCCTTGAAGACCTTCCCCCTGAGCCATGGCTCCGTTACATTGGAGGGTCCTAGAAACGGCGGGTCCGCAAGAGGGTAAAGGTCGACCGAACCCGCACCGCAGTCCACCGGGTAGGGGTCGGTCCTGACATCTCCGCCGGAAATGTTCCTCCAGTCGTCCCAGTAGTTACCGGTCGTTCCCGCGTACCAAACATTCCCGCTCCCGTTGTCACAGGCCTGACGATGGTCCCCATCGTATGAATCAGTCGCACCGTTGTTGCGGAAGAAGGAGTTCTCCCAGATGGTGGATTGATTACCGTTCCTTATCTGGACCCCGTAGCCGACATTTTCTGAGAGGTTGTTTTGATGGATGGTCGCATTGTCTCCCCACTCCGAGAGTATCCCTATCCCGTTGTCGGTGACTATGTTCTTCGAAAAAGCCGTATCGTTCGAGTGTCTCAAGGTTATGCCTACGGCATTTCTCGAGATAGTATTTCCATTCGTCACATAACCGTTAATTCCGCCGCCGAAAACGATCCCCGATCCGGTGTTACCGATAATGGAATTGTTTAGGATCGACCGGTCTCCGGCCTTGGACGCTTCAATAATTATTCCGTCGCCCTCGTTTCCTTTTATGATATTACCGGAGATATTGCCGCTCCCGGACCAATCCTCACCTTTGAATAGACCTCTACCAATATTATTTATGATAGTATTGTTCCTGATGCGATATCCTGATGAACGATCGGAGATAATCGATATCCCGCCCACGATGGGAAGGTCTGGATAATATTGATGGGATAGTGACCCGGCGCCACGGTTTCCCGAGATCTCGTTATCCTCTATCAGGTTGTACGGTCCCCCGCCATTCTTCAGATCGATGAGTTCGATCCCTACCCCCCCGTTATCGACGATCGAGTTACCGATAATCGGATTGGGTCCTCCGTCATATGAGTCCCCTATCGATATTCCGCTCATTCCGTTACTCTGGATTTTATTGTTCAATACGAAAATTCCTCCGCCATTTTTTAGCACGCTCAGATTCAATCCGTTCCATCCATTGTCCTCTATCGTGTTGTTGTTGATCATGCAGCCTGTCTTGAACCAGTCCTCGCCCATGAACAACCCGCCGTTCGCCCATATTCCGGTCAATCCGTCCTTTTCGTTCCCGGAGATGATATTCGAACTGAGGAAGACGCCGCTAGATCCCGAGTGGTCCGTGATATTGACCCCCACAGAATTTCCGATCATTGTATTGTTCTCGACCACCGTCTTATACCTGGAGTGCTTCAGGTTGAATAAGAGCCCGATCCCGCCGTTATCGCGGAGCGTATTATTCCGGATCGTATCCAATCCGTATCCCTCCTCTCCAAAGTCACCCCCTTTTCGGCTGTCGTATAGTATGCCGATCCCATTATTCCATGCCTCGTTCTCCTCAACTACACAGGTTGCCTGTCCGGACAACTGAGAGACGACCATCCCGGCAATATCGTTATCCCATGCTGAGCAGTTACTAACGATAAGGCGATCCGAATGACCGTCTGTACCCACCTCCATCCCTACCCCGCAGTTCCATGCACGGCATCCTTCCACGATCACATTGTCCATGCCAAATGCGCTGATCCCCACAGGGCTATCGTGGAACGAGCAATCCTTCAATGTGAGGTTGAAGGTGGACGAGATATTGAGGCAGGGCCCGGATGCGCTCGAGAAGTTGGAGTTGCTGATGGTCATGCCGTCGCAGTAGATGAAATTGAGGGGGCTCGCCGGCGAATCGATCTCGATCCCGTTGAGTTCAATATCGGATATATTGATGAAAAAAATGAGATTTGAGGTTGTGTCGATCTCATTTGGCATCTCATTCCTGTAGAATCTTATGGGTTTTCCTCCAAGGGTATTGTCGGGAAGGACCGTCAGGGAGAGGAATTCTTCCTTTTCCATATAGTCAAAGAAGAACCCCTTCGATAGCTGGTTGCCCGACAGGAAGCAATCGTTGGTATGGGAGAAGAAGATATCATTATCCTGGTTCTCGAACTGGTTGCCTACGATATCGGAACCTTCTCCCGTGATGTACATCCCCCGACCGTTGTCTTTGATCCTGCAATCGGATACGTTGAAGTCCGTCCCCGACTGACGTAATATCCCCGTGTATGTGTTGTTGATAATTTCGCAGTTCGCTATACCGTCATCGTTCCCGTTTATCCGGATCCCCACATTATTGTCCCGGACCGTGCAATCCTCGATCAAGCCGTGATCCATGAAGATATGGAATCCGTAATTCGAACCTTCCGCCCTGACCCCGGACACGGTTGCATTCTCTACGCGGTAGAAGTTCAAGGCCGCTTCGAAATAGTACAACTGATTTACACCGGGATAGTAAGGCTGAGGAGGATAGGTGGCGTTCTTTAAGACGCAGTTCCTCACAATGAAATGGGCCGTTGTGTTCCCCACGAACAGGCAGAATCCGTGTCCGGTGCCGTTTATATCCAGATTCTCGATGATGAACGGATCCCCCTCCGATCCGTCCCCCGCCCACCCCTCGGAGGACACCAGGGAGGCGAACTCCGCGTTGGAATCTATCCTTATGGGACCATGCTCCGATTCCGGTCCTCGTGTGAACCATTGGTGCTCTGCATCATCTATTTGCCCGCTCACGATGGAAAGGATGACAGAAGCAATTAATACCAGGACCGAGGCGAAAGTGGGTTCTCTCCACAAACAATGGACCCCCGTGATGGAACGTACGGTCCATAGATAAAGATTGACATCATCGTTACAACCTTGGCCATCACCCTTGACAGGTCGTTCACTGCTCTGCGAGCTCTATCTTTATGCGGTCTATCTCAGAGCGCACCCTGGCGACCGCTTCGTTTATGACCGCATATATTTCAATGTCCTTCCTCAGGCTTCTGATGACCGTTCTATATGTTACTCAACCATAATAGTTTAACTAAAATGTAAACTATTAATATCCTGAAACATATAAGCGCTCATGAACGATTTGGAGCTCTTCAGGTTCTTATCGGAACTGGACCTGCCGGTTCTGACCGCGGGACAGGCCAAGGCATTGATCGGAAAAGGTAGTGGCGCCTCGGCGGTTAGGCTGAGCCGTATGGTCAAGAAAGGGGTCATGGTCAGAGTCATGAGGGGCAGGTATGCGCTTCCGACCACGGACCCGCTCTGTATCGCTTCCACGCTCTATGTCCCGTCATTTGTCACCCTTTGGGCCGCCCTGAGATACCACGATATGACCACCCAGTCACCCATAACCATAGATGTGATGAACACGGAACGGTCAGGCTCGATAAGGACCGACCTAAAGAGCGGTCCCATCACCATCAGGTTCATAAGGACCGACCCCTCCTCCATGTTCGGTTATGACAGGGTCAAGATAGGAGGGCATGTGTCCTTTATTGCCTCCCGCGAGAGGGCCGTCATCGATGGCTTGATACGACCGGACCTGCTGCCCCTGGAGGAGACCATAGAGGCAATCGGGAACGGGGTTGACCCGGACAAGGCCATGGAACTGGCGCAAAGACTGGGAACCCCCTCAGTGACGAAGAGGCTCGGTTACCTATTGGAAAAGGCTGGTTTTGACGTCAATTCCGGGTCACGCTCCGTCCCGGGGACCTATGTCAAGCTTGACCCCTTCGGTCTCAGAAGAGGGAAGTATGACGTTAGATGGGGCATCTTGGACAATATGGTGATGGCATGAACCGGGAACAGCTGGGAAGGTACCTGGGCATGACCGGTTACACGCTTGGCCAGGTCGAAAAGGACTACTTCCAGAACATCATCCTCTCGACCCTGTCAAGGACCTGGGCCGACAAGCTCCTGTTCAAGGGAGGGACGGCACTCCAGAAGATGGGGTTCATCAAAAGGTTCAGCGAGGACCTGGACTTCACAGCACTTGACCTGTTCGATCTAAAAAATCTTCTTGACGGATGCATAGGAGCGGTAAGGACCTACGGACACATGGCACATTACGACAAGGTCTCCGAAAAAGGGAACGCTACCAGTGCCAGATTCATGGTGGAGGGTCCTCTCTTTGATAAGGGCGGGGTCCACTGCTCAATTATTCTAGACATAAGCCACAGGGAGAGACCGGTCATGGGCCCGGTGGTCAGGGAGTTCACTCCCATTTACCCTGAGATACTGCCCTATTCCTTTCCTGTGATGGACCCGGAAGAGGTCCTCTCTGAAAAGATTCGTGCTTTGATGACCCGGAAAAGGCCCAGGGACCTCTATGACGCCTCGATGATGTTAGAAAGGGGCGTCCCCCTGAGAAGGGATGTCATAGAGAACAAACTGGGATATTACGGCATAATGTTCGACACGAACGAGCTCCTAAAAAGATGTCAAGGTCTTTTTAGGACATGGGAGACCGAGCTCGGTCCGCTCATAGGGTCCGTTCCGGACCATTCAAGGTTCATTTCCATAATGGAGCGGGCCGTCCAAGAGCAGTTGATCTAAGATGGCTCAAGCCTCTCCAAGCTCTATCTTGATGCAGTCTATCTCCGATTGCACCTTCGCCACTTCCTCGTTGATGACCGCATCTATGTCCAGGTCCTTCCTCATGCTCCTTATTATCTCGAGCCTCCTCCTGTTCGTGGGGGACCTTAAGTTCTCTATCCGCTCCTCAAGGGTCCTTATCTCCTTCTTCTTCTGCCTTGCGAGCTTCTTCTTCTCCTTCCTGAGGAACTTGTCGTTCTCCTTCTCCTTGAGGAACTCCTCTATGAGTTCCGTGACATTGTCGTTAATTATGTTCTTCCCCTTCTTCTGCACCCATATCATGAAATTGGAGAAGAACTCGCCCCTCTTTATGTCAACGCTCATCCAGGACCTGCCCAGCTTCTCCGATATCTTCCTGGTATCCTCTATCTCCAGGAGCAGTGCATATTCCTCCGGCTCCCATTGACGAAGGAACATCTTGTTCCCGAGCCTCTCGAAGCGGATGGAGGTACTCTTCTCCTGCTGGACCACAGAGAACATGTCCCCCATTAGCTCGAAGAAGGCCTTCCTCTGCTTCTTGTTCATCTCCACGGGACCGTCAAGGTCGATGTTACCGTTGTTCCCCACAAGGACCTTCATCTGCCGTACACCTCCCGCATGAAATCGCGGACCATCTTAAGGTCTATGGGTGAGGTCCTTCCGTTTTCCTTCATCCACTTCCAGAAGTTGGGAACGAATGAGCCCCTCTTCATCTTGATGCTCATGATGGTCCTGTCCATCTCCTTAGCAAGGACCTCGTTCTCCTTGGAACTTAGGAGCTCCAGCAGGTCGGTCTCGGTCCATTCCTTCATAACGACCTCCCTTGGTCCGAACTCCTTGGTGGCCTCCTCGACCTCTATGATGCCGACCTCTCCGAAGTTCTCCCTGAGGAAACCTATGAACCTTGCCCTCTGGTCTTCCGACATGTAAATGGGGGATTCAAGGTCTATCCAATTCTCATTCACCAATACCTTCATTATTTCCATCCCCGTATCAAATCATCATTATCCTTTGACCCAGTATTATCGTTTGTACACCTTTTTATGCTCAGTCCCATATTGGTCCAAATCATGTCAAAGGGGTACTATCCCGTTCAATGATATGACCTTATGATGGATAAATCTTTCCCAAAGGGGTCATCAAAGGCGCTCATGACCTCATCTCTATCAGGGACAGGCCCTCATCGGTCACAGTTCCCAGAAGCTCCCTGTCGCCCCTGGTCTCAACGTTCAGGCGGATGAGCGGTTCGGTGTTGGAGGCCCTCACGTTGATCCTGAACATCTCATGCTCTATGCTGATCCCGTCCGTCAGGTCCACAGACACGGCACCGCTGCCGAACCGACCCTCCACCCTCTCAATGGCGGCCGCCGGGTCAGCCACCTTACGGTTGATCTCCCCGCTGACGGGGTACCTGGCCTGCATCGCTCCCAAAAGTTCCGAGAGGCCCTTTCCCTGTCTGGCCATGATCTCGAGCACCAACAGCCATGGGACCATTCCGGTATCGCAGTAGTAGAAGTCCCTGAAATAATGATGTGCTGACATCTCACCGCCGTAGACGGCATCCTCGGACCTCATCCTGTCCTTGATGAAAGCATGTCCCGTCCGGTTCATGAGAGGGACCCCTCCTGCCCCTAATACAAGCTCCCTGGTGTTCCAGACGAGCCTGGTATCGTGCACGACCTTTCCCCCGGGCATCCCTTCGAGCATCCTTTGTGCCAACAGACCGACTATGTAATAGCCTTCCGTGAAGGCACCGTTCTCGTCGAACAGGAAGCATCTGTCGAAATCACCGTCCCAGGCCATCCCGACATCCGCCCCAGACCTCATCATCGCTTCTGTGACATACTTCCTGTTCTCGGGCAGTATCGGATTGGGAACTCCCGAAGGGAAGGAACCGTCAGGTTCGAACCTGACCTTGACAAGGTCAAGGTCCAGCCGCTCCTCGAGCATTGATAGTACGGGCCCCGCGCATCCGTTCCCTGGGTCCGCTGCCAGTTTGAAGCCAGAGAGAGAGGTCCTGTCCCCAAGGAACGATACCAGCTTGTCCAGGTATGGTTCGGTGATTTCCCTCTCAAGGACCTTTCCCTTGACCGAGGACCTTTTGAGCGATCCTGAGAGCAGCCTGTCCCTTAAATCGAACAGTCCGTTGCCACCGTGCATAGGGACCGAGCCCCGCTTCACTAGCTTGAACCCGTTGTGGTCCCTGGGGTTATGGGATGCGGTCACCATTATGCCGCCATCGGCCCCTAGGTACGGAGTGGCGAAATATACCTGCTCCGTCCCGCACAGACCGATGTCGA